>CAYRSG010000004.1:0-66186 GCA_964426905.1 uncultured Clostridium sp.
AGATAAACGCGCTGTTCCATAGCATCACAATCCTTATAAGACTTAATATTATCTTCCTTTTGATTATATCATAAAAAGCGTCCGTTGTAAATCGAGAAAAAATACGTTTGTATGCGATTATAAGCTTATTAAATTCAGGGAGTATGTTAAAATCGGAGCAACGCTCAATCAAACCCGCCGTCTCAGAGGCGGAGCCTGCGCGTAGGTTATAAACGAAATGGAGCGGGCAACGGGAGTCGAACCCGCGACGGCGGCTTGGGAAGCCGCAGTTTTACCGCTAAACTATGCCCGCGTAATATACTTATATTATAGCGCGGTTTTATGAAAAAATCAAGAACGTTTATTAGAAGTCGCGAAAAAACCGACGCGCCCAAATCTATGTCGCGGCTCAAATATACCTTATAATAAATATTTTTGAAAGCGGCGGACGAAGGTTCGGCGTTTCACCGCTCCGCCCGTTCCCGCTTTTTTCCGAGTTGTTTTTATAACGTAAATATTAAAATATTTCAAAAAGCTAACGGTAAAAAGCGTTCGATTACGGCGGCGACCATATCGATAGGGATTGCGTTACCCGCCTGTTTCCGAATTTGCGTATCGGAAACGACGATTTTGAAGCTGTCGGGAAAACCCTGCAGCCGCAGCATTTCTCTCGGCGTTAATCGCCGCTCTCCGTTTACTAAAAGATAATTATAGCTCGCTCCGGCTCTCAGAGCGCAACTATACGGATACGACGATATATTGCCGGATTTGTTTTCGTGCCATATTGACGGATATTCTTCGGCTTGGTGCATACCTTTCCTTTTCTCCGCTATTTCCGCCGACGCGTAATATTTTTTCGGGACGTTTTTTTCGAGTATATCGTCAAGCGTTTTTTTCTTGGGAACGTCAAATTCCCAATTCATTTCAAACGGTTTTTTCGAGCCGATAATAACGATACGTTCCCGCTTTTGCGGAAGCCCGAAATCCAACGCGTTCAATAAATGATAATCAACGTGATAGCCGAGCTCGTCTCTTAATACGCCGATAATTGTTTTTAATGTGTTTCCGTTATCGTGGGTCGCAAGATTTTTTACGTTTTCAAGCGCGAACGCCTGCGGCTGTTTTTCTTTTATAATTCTTGCTATATCAAAGAATAATGTCCCGCGCGTATTATCGGCGAATCCTTTTTGAAGTCCGCAAATGGAAAACGTTTGACAGGGAAATCCGCCAAACAGCAAGTCAAAATCGGGAATATCCGCGGCGCTGATTTTTGTAATATCTCCCGCGGGCTTTTCCGAAAAATTAGCGCTATAGCTCTTTTGCGCAAATTTATCTATATCGCTGCTGAAAACGCATTTGCCCGTTAAACTCAGCTTTTCAAAAGCAGACTGCGCCGCGTAGCGAAATCCGCCTATTCCGCAAAATAAATCGATATAGCGCATAGGGTTTGGATATACGACCGGAGTATCTGGCGCGGCGTCGATAAACAGCTTATCTATCGAGACCCCTAACGCGTTTCCGATGTTGATTGCGATAGAAACGGAGGGCGTGGCGCGCTGTGTTTCTATCATGGATAAATATTTACGGCTGACGGAAATCATATTCGCTAAACGCTCTTGTGTAATTCCGCGTTCTTTTCGTATTTCTTTAACTTTATTCATTAGGCGTTTCCTCCTGTTTTGCGAACATCGCTTCTCAAAATATTATATAACGCTTTTTGGAGTTTGTCTATACTTCGGCTGAAAGCTTTTATAATTTTTTGATTGAAAGCTTTTACGGTTTTTAACGTCTTGGGAAGGGTTACGCTTTCTTGCGTACTTATTCGGGTAACGCTGTATCGGACTGGAACGGGAAGCCGGGCGTTCCGTGAGAAAATACAGCGGCGTCGGGAAATATTTAAAAATTTTTACCGCTTGTTCTTTGTTTGCGGCTTTTTGTATTGACTTAAAATAAAGTTTGTGGTAGAATATACAATTAGATTGGAATACATAAATTTAATAAATTAACATCTTAGGAGGGCATAATTATGAATATTTCAACAAATCTGAAGGCTATCGGCATGATAAAGGGGGAGATTCTCTCAGAGATAGCAAAGCTGTACAAAACGCTTGCGGATTACGACGAGATAGGCGAATACGAAAGCGTAACAAGCGAAATAGCGACTGTTATAGCTATGGATTACATACTGGCAAGACGTCTCGGCTTGAGTTTTGCCGGAATAGACAATAAAATTTCGGAGCTTCTCGCTATCGGCGAGGAAAACGGACATGAGATTGAAGTTGAGTTTTCCGATATGTCGGAGCTGAGAAAGTATTTGAAAAGCCGTTAAGGCTTTAGAGCGCATAGCGCGCCGGAGGGACTTATGAAAAGATATTACGGACAGATAATAAAGACCTGTCAGCGGATGGTTCTTGTTGCCGCGATTTTTTTAATCGCGGGAGGTATCGTTTTCTATGTCACGGGAAACAGACTTGCGGCGATAGGAGAGGCAGCGGTCGGAGCCGTTATTTTTATATCGGCTGTTATTATAAGGATAAAAAGAAAAAAAAGCGTCGACGATTTCCTCGCCGCGCTTTCGCACAGCTCCGGAGCGGCGTCGGCGAATTTGCTCGCGTCCCTGCCCATACCGGTTGCCGTCGCGCATGTTGACGGCGCGATATCGTGGTATAACGAAAGGTTTTCGGAGCTTTTTTTCAATCAGAATCTTTTTGAGAAAAAGGCGGACGCCGTGCTGAACGGCGTCAAGTGGGGAGACGTCTTAAAGGCGCCGGCAAGGTATGAGAAGCGTATAAAAATAGGCGATAGAAAATATTTACTGTCGGCAAACACGATAAAATCAAAGTTTGTGTCGTCCTCCGAGGAGGAAGACAAACTGTCGGTATATATATATCTTATAGACAAGACCGCGGAGGACGAGCTCAGACAGATGTACGACGATGACAGAACGGATATCGCAATAATAAACGTCGACAATTACGAGGAAGCGCTTCAGCGCGTAAACGACAGCGAACAGCAGCATATTCTGTCAAAAATACGCCAGTATGTAAACGAGTGGGCGTCGGAAGGAAAGGCAATCGTCAAAAACACGGATCGCGACAGATATTATGTTTTCTTTGAACATAGGTATCTTGAGGGATATATCGAGAGAAAGTTCGATATACTCGGCAAGGTGAGAAAAATCGGAGAGGACGTCAAGCTGCCCGTCAGCATAAGCATAGGAATAGGCGTAAGCGGCACGCTCGCCGAGAACGATTCCTACGCGCGCAGCGCTCTCGATATGGCGCTCGGACGAGGCGGAGACCAGGCGAGCATAAAAGATGATACGCAGTACAAATTTTACGGCAGTAAGGCTCGCGATTACGAAAAGAGCACGCGTATTAAGACAAGGGCGATTGCGCTGGCGCTAAAGGACTTTATAAACAATTCCGATAAGGTAATATTTATGGGTCACAGCAACGCGGATTACGACAGCTTCGGCTCCGCGATGGGACTGCAGAGAGCCGTCAGAACGCTAAACAAGAAACCGTATATTGTATACGATAATAATTCTCCGGCGATAGAAACGCTTTACGACGAGATGAAGACGATACAGGAATACAAAGGCATGTGCGTAAGCGGCGAAGAGGCTCTCGAAACGCTTACGTCCGATACGCTCCTTGTTATTCTCGATACTCACAGACCTTCGATGCTTCCGTGCGAAGAGCTGTTGAAAAAAGCCGCCAAGGTTGTGCTTATAGACCACCACAGACGTTCTACGGACTTTATAAACCCATGCTCGCTTATTTATCACGAACCGTACGCGTCCTCCGCGTGCGAAATGGCGACCGAGCTGCTTGAGTACATGAATCTCGGAAGCTCGCTTACAACGTTTGAGGCGGAATGTCTGTATACGGGAATTCTTATGGACACGAAGAACTTTATAGTAAAAACAGGCGTGAGAACCTTTGAGGCGGCTTCGTATTTAAGAAGACTCGGACTGAATACGGCCGATGTGAAAAAGCTGTTCAACGTGAGCAAGGAGGATTACGACTGCAGAGCGGATATAGTTAAAACCATGCGGCTTATCGCGCCGCACATTGCGGTGGCGAAGTCGTATACAAAATTCCCTAATATGCGCGTCGTCGCCTCGCAGGCCGCGGATGAAATGCTTAATATAGCGGATATACAGGCGTCTATTGTCGTATATCCGCTTGATAACGCCGTAAGCGTCAGCGCGCGTTCTCTGGGTAATATAAACGTTCAGCTTATCATGGAATATCTTGGCGGCGGCGGTCACAGCGCCGTCGCGGGCGCGCAGATAAAGGATAAAAATGTAGACGCTGTTGTGGAAGATATTAAGACCGCCGTAAAGCGGTATCTCAAAGACAGCGAGGAATAAACGCTTATTATACAAGGAGGAAGGACAATGCAGGTTATTTTAACGAAGGATGTAAAAGGTCAGGGTAAAAAAGGACAGCTCGTAAACGTTTCCGACGGCTACGCGAGAAATTATTTAATTCCGAGGGGTCTTGCCGAGGCCGCGACCAAATCCAACATAAATATACTTAAAGGCAAGCGGGAATCTCTTGAATATAAAAAGAAGACCGAGATGGAGGAAGCCGGCGCGATAGCGGAGAAGATGAAGGAAATAAAAGTTGTGCTGAAGGCAAAGGCGGGAAGCTCCGGCAAGCTGTTCGGCTCCGTCACCTCAAAGGATGTTTCCGAGGCGCTTACGGCGCAGCATCATATAAAACTCGATAAAAAGAAATTTGTTATGCCGGACGGTATAAAGACTCTAGGAACAACCGTTGTCGACGTAAAAATATATACCGGAATAACAGGAAAACTCACCGTTGAGGTTGAGCGGCTGTAATCGGGAGGAGGAAGGCTAATGGCGGAACAGCAAATTCCTGTCGACGTTATGGGCAGAGAACTGCCGTACAGTCAGGACGCGGAGCTTGCGGTTATCGGAAGCGCGCTTACAAATCCTCACAGCGTAGCGGAGTCGGCGGAGATTGTTAAACCGTCCGATTTCTATTTCCCTCAAAACAGGGAGATATACTCGGCGATACTTGAACTTTTCAATGAAAATTCGGCGATAGATTTTATAACTGTTTCGAATTTGCTCAGTCAAAAGGACAAGCTGGACGCCGTAGGAGGAATTCCGTATCTGAGAAGCGCGGCAACCAATGTCCCGACGACGCGCCATGTGACGTATTATTCGACTATCATAAAGGATAAAGCCACGCTTCGCGCTCTTATTCAGAGGGCAAACGCGATTTCCGACATGGCTTACAGCGAAGCGGACAAGGTTGAGAGAGTTGTAGACCAGGCGGAGCAGCTTATTTTCGACGTGTCCTCGTCAAGGGAGCAGGGCGCTATATTGCCGATAAGCGATATATTCCTCGGAAGCTATCAGGAGCTTGTTGAAAACTCGATGAACCAGGACGGGATAACGGGACTTTCCACGGGCTTCGACGAGCTTAACAGGCGCACCGGCGGATTTCACGGCGGCGAGCTTATTCTTATCGCGGGACGCCCGGGCATGGGAAAGTCGAGCTTTGCCGTAAATATAGCGGAATATGTCAGCATTGTAAAAAAGAAAACCGTAGCGATTTTTAATCTTGAAATGCCTAAGGAGCAAATTGTAAACCGTATAATATGCTCTCAGGCGCTTGTTAATTCCTCGAAAATCAGAACGGGCGATATAACGGGCGAGGATTGGGAGAAGATAGGCGCGATAGTCGACAGAGTGGCGAACGCGCCCATGTATATTGACGATACCGCGACAATAACCGTGGCGGAAATAAGAGCCAAATGCAGAAGACTTAAACAGACAAGAAATTTGTCTCTGGCGGTAATCGATTACCTGCAGCTGATGCAGTCGAGCGGACGCTCGGATAACCGTCAGCAGGAAATAGCGGAAATTTCACGCTCGCTTAAAATTTTGTCAAAGGAGCTTGATATACCGATAATAGCTCTCTCGCAGCTTTCGAGAGCGAGCGAGTCGAGAAGCGATAAGCGCCCTATGCTTTCGGACCTTCGCGAGTCGGGAGCGATAGAGCAGGACGCGGATCTCGTAATGTTCCTGTACCGCGACGATTACTACAATAAGGATACGGAGGATAAAAATCTTGCCGAATGCATAATCTCAAAGAACAGGAACGGTGAAACCGGCATGTTTAAGCTTGGCTGGAAGGGTGAGTTTACGAAGTTCTCCAATGTCGAGTTCGCGCTTAAAGAAGAATAATGGTTTTAAATATTATTAAAAAGACGATAGATGAATATAATTTGTTTGAGAAAGGCGATAAGGCGCTTATCGGTCTTTCCGGCGGCGCGGACAGCGTATGTCTTACGCACGCGCTTTTCACGCTCGGAAAGGAAATGCGGATTTCGCTTTACGCCGCGCATCTGAATCACGGAATACGCGGCGGCGAGGCGAAGCGCGACGAGGAATTTGCCCGCGCGTTTTGCGAAAAAATAGGAATAGCGTTTTTCTCAAAGACAGCCGATATTCCGGCAATCTCGCGCGCGAGCGGCGAGTCGGAGGAAAGCGCCGGAAGAAAAGCGCGCTATGCTTTTTTTAAGGAAATCTGCGATAAATACGGTATTAATAAAATCGTCACGGCTCACAATAAAAATGATAACGCCGAAACTGTTCTGATGAACTTCATGCGCGGAAGCTCGCTGGGCGGACTTTGCGGAATACCGTATAAACGCGGAAATATCGTGCGCCCGCTTTTGGATGTAAGCAGGGAAGAAATCGAAAGCTACTGCCGTGATAATTCGCTGGAGTACGTTACTGACAGTACAAATCTGAGCGACGGCTATACGAGAAATAAAATACGCCATTCTCTTATTCCCATGATACAGCGGGAGTTTAATCCGAATTTTGTAAATACCGTAACGGATAATTCGGCGCTCATCAGGGAAGACAGCGAATATATAGACGCGCTCGCAAAGGAAGCGTATAATAAAATTACCGATGGAAACACGGCGGATATACGGGCGATGCTGTCTCTTGAGACGCCGCTCAGAAGACGCGCCGCGCGTTATATGCTGAACGCTGTGTATAACGGACTCGACGGCGTTTCATCGGGCTGCGTCGAAGATATACTGCGTCTTATATCCAACCGAAGCGGAACGCGGATTAATCTGCCGCGGGGCGCGACGGCGAGAAACGAATACGGGCGGCTGATCATAGAACGCGGCGGTCCGGCGGAGATTGCGCCGTATGAATATACCGTTTTATGCGGCGAGACGAAAATCATTAAAGAAACGGGAACATCGGTTACCGTTTCATATGCGTCTGAACGCAAAAAAGACGGCGCCGTTTATCTGGGTTTTGCAGACGAAAGCGCAGTCGTTATACGAAGCCGCAGAAGCGGAGACGTATTTTGTCCGTTCGGAATGAACGGCAGAAAAAAGGTAAAGGAATTTTTAATCGAAAAGAAAATCCCGAAGGAAAAAAGAAATCTTATTCCCGTAATTGAAATTGACGGTCATATAGCCGCTGTCGGCGGCAGAATAGACAGGCGGTTTGTTTTTCATGACAGCGGAATTAAGATAGAATTCAAAGAAATTTAGGAGGTAATGTTTTGCAGAAAAGATTCAGAGGACTTGGCGTATGGCTCGCGATGCTGCTCGCCGCATATCTGATATACTCTTTTGTCGCAAGCTCGTATTCAAACGAGGTAAAGATGGTTTATTCCGATCTTGTAAAGAGTATAAAAGCGGAACAGGTTGAATCAATGGTGATCTCCGACCGTACCGTTACGGCGGCGCTCAAAAACGGCAAAACGGCAAAGGTGCAAATTCCGTCGCTTGAAACGCTTCAAGCGGACGCGGGCGAGGAGATAAGTAAACAAATGGCTGACGGAACGCTGAAGCAGGAGGCGTACGAAACAAAAATTTCGTGGTCGGTTATTACAAACGTGCTGCTGATCGCCGTGTTTATATTTGTGTTTATTTTCGGATTTCTTCGACGCGGATCAGGCGGAGCGGGGAATTTTACAAAAAGCCGCGCGAAGCTGAACATGAACGATACAAAAGTAACGTTTAAGGACGTCGCGGGAGCCGACGAGGAAAAGGCGGAGCTTGAGGAAATAGTGGAGTTTCTGAAAAATCCTCATAAATTTGTTTCTCTCGGAGCAAGAATACCTAAGGGCGTGCTTCTTGTCGGTTCTCCCGGCACAGGCAAAACGCTTTTGGCCAAAGCCGTAGCCGGAGAAGCCGGAGTCCCGTTTTTTTCCATAAGCGGTTCGGATTTTGTCGAGCTGTATGTCGGCGTCGGAGCGTCCAGAGTGAGGGATTTGTTCGAGCAGGCAAAGAAGAACAGACCGTGTATTGTTTTTATAGATGAAATCGACGCGGTCGGCAGAAAGCGCGGCGCGGGAATGGGCGGCGGACATGACGAAAGGGAACAGACTCTGAATCAGCTGCTTGTCGAAATGGACGGTTTCGGCGAAAACGACGGCGTAATAATGATTGCGGCGACAAACAGACCCGATATACTCGATCCGGCTCTGCTTCGTCCGGGCAGATTTGACAGACAGATAGTAGTCGACGTGCCGGATATAAACGGCAGGGAGGCAATTTTAAAGGTACACTCCGCAAAGAAGCCGCTGTCTAAGGAAATCGATCTGAAGGAAATAGCGCGGGCAACCGCGGGATACTCCGGCGCGGATTTGGAAAATCTTTTGAATGAAGCGGCTATTTTCGCGGCAAGAAGAAACCATGTGGAAATAACGCGCCGGGATATCGAGGACGCGAATTTAAAGGTAATGATGGGCAGCGAGAAACGCTCGAGGGTTATTACCGAAAAGGAGAAAAAGCTGACCGCGTTTCACGAAGCCGGTCATGCTGTTCTGGCGAAAATTGTTGACAAGACCTCGCATATTCATAAGGTGTCGATTATTCCGCGCGGCAGAGCCGGCGGATATACGATGTATATTCCCGACGAGGATAAAATGTATACATCAAAAAATGAAATACTGGACAGAATAGTCGTGATGCTCGGCGGAAGAGCCGCCGAGGCTCTTACGATGGATGATGTAAGCACCGGCGCGTCAAACGATATTCAGCGCGCGACGGAGCTTGCGCGGCAGATGGTGACAAAATACGGCATGTCCGACGCTATAGGTCCCGTTTCATACGACGACGGCGGAGAGGTATTTATCGGGCGCGATTTTGCTCACTCAAAGGCGTATTCGGAAAAAACCGCCGCGAATATTGACGATGAGGTAAGACGTATCTTAACTCAGCAGTATGAGAAAACCGAACAAATTCTCAAAGACAATATGGAGGTTCTCACAAGAGCGGCACACAAGCTGCTTGAGAAGGAAACTATTGACGGCGAGGAATTTGAAGAATGTTTTAATATAACAGAAGGAGGAAACAAAAATGCAGATAACTAAGGAAATGCGTATAGGCGAGGTTCTCGAGATTAGTCCCGCTGTCGCGCCTATACTTATGGAAATCGGCATGCACTGTCTCGGCTGTCCGTCGGCTCAGGCTGAATCAATCGAGGACGCATGCATGGTTCACGGCGTTGACGCTGACGAAGTAATCGAAAAAATGAATAAAGCCGTAAACGAAGGCTAACAAAACCTCAATGGTTTTGTCTGCAGTATGAAAATGCCGCATTTGTATATGCGGCATTTTTTTGCGCGAGATTGACTTTAAGAGCTTTTTATGATACAATTAAAATATAAATAATTGGAGGGCGGAGCATGAAAAAATTCTTACTTGCGTTTACAGCCGCGCTTATACTTGCCGCGCCGGCGGCGTTCGCTCAAAACGGCGATGTGATAGGAAGCGTGTATTCAACCGACATACTCGCGTATGTGAACGGACTTCCGATAAATTCCTATAACATCGGCGGCAGAACGGCTGTGGTTATAGAGGATTTGTACGACAGGGAAAACGGCGGATTTAATTACGGATTTGACTGGCGCTATGACGACGGAACGAGAACTCTTACGGTTGAGTCGGACGGAGACAATGGTTTTAGCGATAGCGAGGTATCGCGCGGAACGGTCGGCGATATAGCAGGCGCCGTATACGAAACAGATATAAAGGTTATCTTTAACGGACAGGAGGTTCCGAGCTTCAATATAGGCGGAAGAACGGCGGTTTGCATAGAGGATTTGGGTACGGTTGATGATTCAAGCCCAAACAGGGACTACGGATATTCAAAATATATGTGTAATTTTACATGGAATGAAGCGGACAGAGAGGCGTCGCTTAACACATACAAAAGAAGCGGCTTCGATTATTTCGCCACGTATCCCGTAAGAAAGCTGACATTTACGTTTACGGACAATATTCTCTCTGTAACTTTCGACCAGGAGGGTTCGTATTATAACAACACGATATTTGATTTTTCCGACAGCTTTAAGGCGGACGCATATAGGATTAAGGACATATACGCCGTAAACGACGACGGCGATAGGGTATGCGTCGGAAATATGTATATTACGTCGGAAGAAAGATGTATAGCGCATTTTGATGAATACGCTGTCTACGATTTGGTAAAGGATAAGGCTGTAATTCTCTCATACGAGGAAGCTCTTGAATATATACATAATAATTACGACGAGATTTTGGACTCATATTCCGATGACGGCGGCGACGCGTTCATAGCGCGGAGGGGCGATATGCGGTACTTACTGTACGCGCTGAAAAGAGGAGGCTTTGTTGTCGCCGGCGAATACGGGAAAAATTATACGACGCTTGAATTCCGCGAAGAAAACGGAAAAACCGATATTGTGGTCGCTCCTTTCGCGGGACCGCACGGCGCGACGACAATGACGTCGGGATTCGACACTTGGTTCTATAATTTCTATGACAAATATTCCTTCTGTCTGGCGGGACTTATGGACGCCGGAGCGGCGAACGCGTCGAGGTTCGGCGCCGCGGTATTGACGGTTGACGGCAAGGAATACAGCGCGGACGTATTTCTCGATTACGAGGCGGATATGACGCCGCTGGCGGACGTTGACCAAATAACCGAAATTCTTGGGATAGATTATGAGAATATCGTGGGAAATTTTGTGTTTAATTCAAATCAGACTCACAGTATTTCTCTTAATACCGACGCGATTACACAGCCGCCGCAATACGCGGTTAACCATATGAATATAGGCGAGGTGAAGCTAAACGGCGAAATAACAATGTTTACATATACGACGGGCGACGGAGAGAAAAAAGAGATTTCTCCGCTGCTTTATGACGGCAGGGCGTTTGTGCCGTTTGAATTTTTTGAGGAAATTTGCAATAAGGAGAGATAATTATGAAAAAATTTTTAACGTTGTCGATTGCGTGCGCTCTGACGCTTGTTGCGTCCGCGCCGGTTCTTGCGGCGCCGGGCGACGTCGCCGGACAGTATTACTATACCGATATCAAGACGTATGTGTACCATTCGCCGATAACATCCTACAATATCGGAGGGAAAACGGTGATTGACGCCGAGATACTCAACTGGCATTACGGCTTTGACGTTTACTGGTACGAGGATACGCGCCGTCTTGAAATTACCGACAAGGGCGGCGAATTCAACTCGTATCAGGCTATGAGCGGCGAGCTTTGTTCTTCAGAGAACGGCGCGGTCGGCGAGACGGCGGGAGATTATTATTATACCGATATTGTCACGACGCTGAACGGTAAAGAGATTGAAAGCTACAATATCGGAGGAAGAACCTGCATTTTGGCGGAAGCGCTGTCGGATTTCGGCTATAATGTCGACTGGAACGAGGCGGAGAGAACTCTCACAATTTCAAAGCCTTCCGATTTCTATGTGATGAAAACGGATTACGGCGATGTAAGGTCGTCGTATGTTCTGGAGGAGGAAGGCAAGGAAGTTAGCGGAACGAACAGAGGCATATACCTTACGAAAGTTACGGAAGACGGCGAAAATCAAGAATTTGAGCTTAAAACAAAATCAAACGAGGTTATCATAGAAGGCGTCGGCGGAACTACATATGTAAGATTATCCGATTTGTGTGAAATTCTCGGCGCGGAATGTACGATGAGCGAATACGATTACAGCGGACATACGGACTTGGTAAACGGAATATCCTATGATACGCCGTTTCACGGGTATAAAATGGAATTGAACTACGACGCGTCGATACAGCCGGAGGTTACGCCCGTAAGCGAGATAAAATCAACCTATGATTTTATATGGGAAAATCAGACGGTAGGAAAATTTTCACCCTCGCTTTATGTAAACGGCGAGGAGTCGGCGTTTTATACCTACTGGTACGCGCATAACGGCGAAACGGAGCATGAGGCGGACTTGTATGTAATAAACGGCGAGGTATATGCGCCGGCGTACATGGCGGCAAAGCTTTTAGGCTATGATTCTGCCTATTGATTATAAATATTATAATTCAAAAACAGCGCTTTTCGGCGCTGTTTTTGGTTTGTTTCAAATTACATAGTTGTCCGAGCGGCTCTCCCGCTGCCGGTCCAAAATATCCTGCAAGGTAATGCCGTCGAGGTAATCGTTTATAACTTTGTTTAGCCCCTGCCAGATCGGGAGCGTGGCGCACTCGCCGCTGCGTTCGCATTGAACGGGGTTTTGGTCAAGACAGGCGACGGGCGAAAGACTGCCCTCCGTAAGCCTGAGAATTGCGCCGATTGTGTATTTATCCGGCGTCTTTGCCAGCATATACCCTCCTTGAAAACCCCGATTGGTTTTCAGAATATCCGTTTTGTTAAGGATAGGTACAATCTGCTCCAAATATTTTTTGGAAATTCCTTGCCTTTGCGCGATATCCTTGAGCGCGATAAAGCCGCCGTTTTGATGCTCCGCAAGATCCAAAAGCATTCTGAGCGCGTATCTCCCTTTTGTAGATATTTTCAACGAAATCACCTCTTTATACTATGATAACATATGTTTTATGGGTTTTCAAGAGAAAGATTGGGGAAATAAAAAATCTATCCCTACGCAGGTTTATTTCATTTTCCGATATAGAATATTGACACAAAGGGAAAAAGATGATATAATAACTCACGTTAATAAGCTAAAACCGCTATACCGCTCGTTAAATTGAACGGAGGCGGTAAAGACTTTTGGAAATATCGACAAAGGGAAGAGACGCCTTAAATACATTGAAAGGACGGTAAATCGCCGTCCGAAAAAAGCGCCGCCCGAAAATCAAGCTTTGGACGGAATCGGATAATGCGTAGAGTGTTTATCCGAACGGGCGCCTTTTGCGGATCTTATGAACGCGGCTGAGGATAACGGCGATGATTTTTGCCGTTATATCTAAATTATATGTAATTTCAAGGAGGAAAAAACAATGAGTACGCAATTTGAATTGAACAAAAATCTTGCCCAGATGCTAAAGGGCGGAGTTATTATGGACGTAACGACGCCCGAACAGGCAAAAATCGCGGAGGACGCGGGAGCGTGCGCGGTAATGGCGCTTGAAAGGATTCCGGCGGATATACGCGCGGCGGGCGGAGTTTCAAGAATGAGCGACCCGAAAATGATAAAGGGCATACAGGAAGCCGTTTCAATTCCCGTAATGGCAAAATGCAGAATAGGTCATTTCGCAGAAGCGAGCATTTTACAGGCTATAAAAATAGACTATATCGATGAAAGCGAGGTTCTTTCGCCTGCCGACGATAAGTATCACATCAATAAAAACGAATTTAAAGTACCGTTCGTATGCGGCGCAAAAGACCTGGGCGAAGCGCTCAGACGTATTAACGAGGGCGCGGCAATGATAAGGACAAAGGGCGAGCCCGGAACAGGCGACGTCGTTCAGGCGGTGCGTCACATGAGAATGATGACGGCTGAAATCAGAAAAATTCAGAGCATGGCTGAGGATGAGCTGTACGAGGCGGCAAAGCAATTGCAGGTTCCGTATAATCTTGTCGAATACGTTCATAAAAACGGAAAACTGCCTGTCGTTAATTTCGCCGCGGGCGGAGTAGCTACTCCCGCGGACGCGGCTTTAATGATGCACCTCGGCGCAGAGGGCGTCTTTGTAGGCTCCGGAATATTTAAGTCCGGAAATCCCGCTAAGCGCGCGGCGGCGATAGTTCAGGCGGTTACAAATTATACCGACTACGAGCTTATCGCAAAGCTCTCCGAGGATTTGGGAGAGGCTATGGTAGGTATTAATGAAAATGAGATAGCGTTGCTTATGGCGGAGCGTGGCAAATAATGAGAATCGGTATTTTGGCGTTGCAGGGCGCGTTTATAGAGCATAAATATTCTCTTGATAAATTAGGCGTCGAGTCGTTTGAAATCCGCCGGAAAAAGGATATTGAAGAACCGTTCGACGGTCTGATTATTCCGGGCGGCGAAAGTACGGTAATAGGAAAGCTTCTGCGTCAGCTTGACTTGCTCGAACCGCTGAAATCGATGATAGAAAAAGGGACGCCGGTTTTTGGCACCTGCGCCGGACTTATAGTTCTTGCAAAAAATATAATGGGCGAGGACAGCTGTATCGGTACAATGGATATAACCGTCAGACGCAATGCGTACGGAAAGCAGATTGACAGCTTCAGTATGGAAACCGTTATCGATAAAATTTCTCCCAATCCCATACCGCTTGTATTTATACGCGCGCCGTGGATAGAAAGCGCCGGTGAGAATGTGGATATTTTATGCAGGCTTAACGGACATATTATAGCCGCGCGGCAAAATAACATGCTTGTAACGTCGTTCCATCCGGAGCTTACGGATGATTTGACGTTTCATAAATATTTTATTGAAATGATAAGACGTGAAAAAAAATAGCGGATTTATTTTGACAGAAGACAAAACCCCACGCGGTTTTGTCTTTTTCGTATGGGCGGCTTTCGCGCGTCGAGAACATCGGAGCCTGTCGAAGCTGATTTAATAAAATAACAATAAATTTTCCGATGTTTTCCAAAAGAGTCCGGACGCGTCTTTTTAAACTATAATGTTTACGTTTTTTTCTTAATTTTACGAGAGTAAAAATTATTTAAAAAAATTTTCCCGAAAAGTATTGACAAATAGAAAATTTATGGTATACTTTAATTCATACTAAGTCTATGGGAAAAGTGAAATGATAAGGAGCGGAGAATTATGAAAACATCGTTTCTGAGAAATATGTACAGTGAACGAATGCGGCGCCGTATTTAAAGCAACGTATGAACCGATAAACATTAAATTATAGAAAGAGGTAATTAAAATGGCAAAGAGAGAATGGAAATTTGAGACAAAGCAGTTACATGTAGGACAGGAAACGGCGGACGCGGTTACAGACGCAAGAGCCGTTCCTATTTACGCGACGACGTCATATGTATTTCATAATTCGCAGCACGCGGCGGATCGATTCGGTCTGCGCGACGCCGGCAATATCTACGGCAGACTTACAAATCCTACGCAGGATATATTTGAGCGGAGAATAGCGGCGCTTGAAGGCGGCGCCGCGGCGCTCGCAACGGCTTCGGGAGCGGCCGCTATTACGTATACGATTCAGGCGCTGGCTCACGCGGGCGATCACATCGTATCTTCAAAAACAATTTACGGCGGAACGTATAATCTCCTTGAACATACGCTTCCCGAATACGGAATTACGACGACATTTGTCGACCCCGACGTTGACGGAGCGTTTGAGGCGGCGATAAAGGACAACACAAAAGCGATATTTATAGAAACTCTCGGAAATCCGAATTCCAATCTGATTGATATTGAAGAGGTTGCGGCAATCGCTCACAAGCATAATATCCCGCTGGTTATCGACTCGACATTTGCGACTCCGTATCTTATAAGACCTATTGAATACGGCGCGGATATTGTAGTTCACAGCGCGACAAAGTTTATCGGCGGTCACGGCACGGCGGTCGGCGGCGTGATAGTGGACAGCGGAAAATTCGACTGGGAGAAATCGGGCAAATTCCCGCAGTTTGTCGATCCGAATCCGTCGTATCACGGCGTAAGCTTTACAAAGGCGGCCGGCGCCGCGGCGTTTGTCACATATATAAGAGCGATTTTGCTGCGCGACACAGGCGCGACATTATCGCCGTTCCACGCGTTTATCTTCCTGCAGGGACTGGAAACGTTGTCTTTAAGAGTCGAGCGTCACACCGAAAACGCGCTGAAGATTGTTGATTATCTCAATAATCATCCAAAGGTTGAGGCGGTGCATCACCCGTCGCTCCCGACGGAACCGAGCCACGAGCTGTATAAAAAGTATCTGCCTAACGGCGGAGGCAGCATCTTCACCTTCGAGATAAAAGGCGGCGCGGCGGAGGCGCAGAAGTTTATCGATAACCTTGAAATATTCTCGCTCCTCGCTAATGTCGCCGACGTCAAGTCGCTTGTGATTCATCCCGCGACAACGACGCATTCGCAGTGCAACGAGCAGGAGCTTGAAGAACAGGGCATTAAGCCGAATACAATAAGACTTTCAATAGGTACGGAAAATATCGACGATTTAATCGCCGCGCTTGACGATGCATTTAATGTTATATAATATTTGATATGTTTTTGAGAATAAAGAAAGGGTATGATTTAAATGTCGAAAATTAACGCAACCATTACAGACCTTATAGGAAAAACTCCGCTGCTGGAGCTGAGAAACTATGACGCTGAAAACAATCTGCAGGCAACTATCGTCGGTAAGCTCGAATATTTTAATCCCGCCGGATCCGTCAAAGACAGAATCGCGAAGGCAATGATCGACGAGGCGGAGGAGCAGGGCAAGCTGAAAAAAGGCTCGGTTATAATCGAGCCTACCTCGGGCAATACCGGTATCGGTCTCGCGTCCGTTGCGGCGGCGCGCGGATACAGAATAATTATTACAATGCCCGAAACGATGAGCGTTGAAAGACGCAATCTGTTAAAGGCGTACGGCGCGGAGCTTGTACTTACCGACGGCTCAAAGGGAATGAAGGGAGCTATCGCAAAAGCGGATGAGCTCGCGAAGGAAATTCCCGACAGCTTTATTCCGAGCCAGTTTACAAATCCCGCGAATCCCGCTTATCACAGAGCGACGACAGGACCCGAAATCTGGGAGGATACG
The DNA here is from genome assembly GCA_964426905.1 of uncultured Clostridium sp. Taxonomy (GTDB): domain Bacteria; phylum Bacillota; class Clostridia; order UBA1381; family UBA1381; genus Hominilimicola. Next base: position 16,971 of record CAYRSG010000004.1, read on the forward strand.
GACGGAAAAGTAGATATATTTGTCGCCGGAGTAGGTACCGGAGGTACTGTTTCCGGAGTGGGAGAATATTTAAAATCAAAGAACCCCGATATAAAGGTTGTGGCGGTAGAACCCGCGTCGTCGCCTGTTCTTTCGGAGGGAAGAGCGGGATCGCATAAAATCCAGGGTATCGGCGCCGGATTTGTTCCGGACACGTTGAATACCAAGATTTATGATGAAATCATCACCGTTGAAAATGACGACGCGTTTAAAACGGGTAAGGAAATCGCTCGTACAGAGGGCGTCCTTGTGGGAATTTCCTCGGGCGCGGCGATATGGGCGGCGAAAAAGCTTGCGCAGCGCGACGAGAATAAAGGTAAAACAATTGTCGCTATTTTGCCCGATACGGGCGAGCGTTATTTGTCAACGCCTCTCTTCGCGGACTAATCGGAAGTAGGCGCGAGCGTAAAATGTTTATCGCGGTTAAGTAAGGGGCTATACGCAAGTCCTTTCGGCGGATTAACGTCTTACGCTCAAATCGGCAACAGGGGAGGTAAAATAACTATTACCTCTCCTCTTTTTTATACAATCGTACAACACGTATCATAGCACATCATTTGTCAGTAAAGCTTTTAATGCGTCCACGTGCGGCGAATTTCATGCGGCGCCTGCCGTATCAATAGTTAAGGTCAATTCTTCTTCATCAAAGGTCAGGCGGCCCGAATAATATGTGTCGTGCGCGACGCCGTCCCATAAAACAGAATAGTCCGCGTTCTCATTTTCGGGTATTAAGTAGTACGCAATCGCGCGAATTGAAATGTAGGCGGTATCGTCAATTATGAGAACGGGCGGAGCCCACGCGTTTGTATACCTTTCGCTGCCGACCTGACAATACCACTTTTCGCCGTTTTGAGAAATCACCTCAATAGCGGGCATATTTGTATTCGCTCCCGTGGTTGCGCCGTAAATTTGCTGCGTCACGAAATCGGTAACTGAATTTTCCCGCCCCTCCCACGCATAGAGCGGGAAGCTGACCGAGCCTTGCATATAACCGGGCAAATCGCTTTTGGGGACATTGTAATTCACTCTGCATCCAAGCGCTTCAAACGCTTTTCTGAGCGGAACATAATAGCTGTCCGTATGTAAGTACCGCGTATTTTCGATATGCCGAATATCAATCGTTTGTTTTTTGCCGTCGACGATAATTATTCCGTTATTTATCTCTAATCCGTCCACCGCCGCCATAACGACGGTCGCGGTTGTGAGCGCCGCCAAAAGTACAAGCGTCATAACAAGCGACATAATTTTCGCCAATCCGCCGCTTTTTGAACGTATCTTCGTAAACCGCTTTTGCAATACTTTTTTATTGCCGCTCATTTTTGTCGTGTATAAATTTTCAAGCATTTTATTCCTCCCTTATCCTAAACCAAATCCAATATTGTCGCCATATACAGCTTCTGCTCCGACTCGTCCATATTTTTCGTGACCTCCATATCGCAGGACACCTCGCACGCCTCGCCGATATTCGCGGTCAGCAGATACGCGAGCGGGTTAAACCAATGAACAGCGTTTACAAATATCGAAAACCATTTCACGATTAAATCCTTCCGCCTGTAATGCGTCAGCTCGTGCAGGAACACCATACGCAGCTTTTCGTCCGGAATATCCGCGCACGGAATGTACACGACCGGAAACAGCGCGCCGCACAAAAACGGAGTTTGTATATCGGGCGACGTCCTTACCCTTATTTTCCGCTTTATCCCAAGCTCCGATTTTACACGCTTGAGCGCGGCGTTATCCGCGATAGAAACGGCGCTGTTCCGCCTTTTGCGAAGATAAACCGCGTAGCTTACGCTTACGGTCATGAGGAACACGCACGCCCCCAAAAGCCATATATAGCCGATTAAATCCAAAAGCCTTACGGATTTATCAAAGCCTGTGAGCGGTATTTCTTTGTACCCAATCGGCACGTCGTCGTTTATAACCGCCGGCACGTCCCGCGTTTCGGGCGTGATTGTCTGCTCGGTCGTCTGTTGCGGCGCGTTTATTATTTCGCTCGCGCGGTTCCGCGGAATGAACCGCCAGACGGGAATAATCATAAACAAAAGCACAACGACCCAAGCGTAATACTGCCACTTTGCCGGAAATCTCTTTGACGTGACCGGCTTTAATATAAGCAGCAGAGCCGTAAAACAAGCTCCCAAGCCGCTCATTATAAGAATGTTTTTGAAAAATTCGTACATAAATTATTCTCCGTCCAAGTCAAACATCTTCCGCAAATCGTCAATTTCATCCTTTGAAACGGCTTTATTTTCCGCTAAAGCCGCGACAAGATTTCTTAGCGAGCCGTCGTACAGCTTCTTTATAAGCGAGCGCGTTTCGTTTACGCTGTACTCGTCCTTCTTCATCAGCGGGAAATAATAATGAGCCTTGCCCTTTTTCTCAAAGCCGATAACGTCTTTTTTCGCCAGCCGCTGCATTAACGTCGATACGGTTGAGGGCGTCCATTCCTTTCCCTCAAGCTCGGCGCAAACGTCCGCGACCGTCATTTTTTTATCGGCGCGCCATAAAATTTTCATAATGGCGTATTCCGAGTCGGTTATAACCTGTTTTATTGCCGGCATAATAAAAACCTCCTTCGTAAAAGTACATTTGTAGCTACTATCTGTATTTTACACTTGTAGCTATGATTTGTCAAGAGGTTTTTAGAAATTTTATAAACATATTTATCAACATGGTTATAAGCGTATTACGGACTTGATATTTTAACAAACCGCGAGCATGACGCAAAACGCCGAGCGAAAAATTAAAACTCGATATCCGGCGGAGTCTTCAGCGCCATGGTATTATCTTCAGTTTGCGGTTTTGCTGATATATTCGTATAAGGGAAAAGCGGATTGGTTTTTTCACTGTGCCGGTACTTGATTTTTATATAAAACTATGGTATAGTTTTAATATGGGAATTTATGTGGCGTAAACGGGAAAGGAAACTGCCGATATGAGAAAACAAACGAGAAGCGAAGCGCGAGACGCCGCTTTTACACAGGTATTCCAGATGGATATGCACGAGGACGATATGGACGTTATAATGGACGAGCTTTTAAAGGCGCGTCCCGAATGTGAAACGAACCTTGGATATATAAGAAGCATAATCGACGGCGTAGAGGAGCATCAGGAGGAAATCACAGAGCTGATTCGCGCGAATCTTAAACCGGGCTGGACGTTAAGGAGAATCTCCAAAGCGGCGCTTGCCGTGCTGAAGCTCGCCGTATTTGAGATGAAGTACGTTGACGACGTTCCTCCGAAGGTTGCGATAAACGAGGCGGTTGAGCTCGCGAAGCGTTACGGAGACGAAAACGACCCGACCTTCGTAAACGGACTTCTCGCGAGCGTATATAAGGAAATGCTATGAGCGCGCTCGGATTTGATACAAGCAATTACACGACGTCCGCCGCATGGACCGACGGACTGACCGACAAAAGCGAACGGAGACTGCTGTACGTTAAGGAAGGCGAAAGAGGAATCCGTCAGAGCGAAGGCGTGTTTCAGCATATGAAGCTGACGCCGGAGCTTTTTGAAAGACTGGCGGCGAATATAGATTTGAAAAGGGTCAACGCCGTGGGAGCGAGTACGCGCCCGAGAAATGTTGAAGGCTCGTATATGCCCGTGTTTCTCGCCGGAGAGGGTTACGCGAGAGCTGTAAGCTCGGCTTTGGGAGTTCCGCTTTATAAATTTTCGCATCAGGACGGTCATGTTATGGCGGGAATATATTCAAGCGGAGCCTTTGAACTGCTTGAAGGCGATTTCCTGTCGGTACATCTCTCGGGAGGAACTACGGAAATATTAAAAAGCAAGTATGAAAAAAACAGGTTTACGCATGAGATAATAGGCGGCTCCAAGGATATAAGCGCGGGACAGTTTATCGACCGCGTAGGAGTAAAAATCGGCTTAAAATTTCCCGCCGGAAAGGAATTGGAGCGGCTCGCTCTTACCGCGAAAAACGCCGAAAAACTGCCGGTATCTGCCGACGGCGCGTATATGAATTTTTCGGGCGTGGAGACGAAAGCGTCGCGCATGGCGCAGTCCTGCGGACGGGAAGCTCTCGCCTTGGGCGTAATCGAAAACGTCGCTGACACGCTCGTTAAAACGATAAATTACGCGATAGGCGAATACAATGCGCGCCGCGTTCTTATCGTCGGGGGAGTCGCGTCCAACGACATAATACGGACGCGGCTCAGGCAAAGGCTTGACGCCGACGTGTATTTTGCAAAAAAGGAATATTCCGCGGATAACGCCGTCGGCACGGCTTATCTCGCTTATCTGGCAAAGGAGGCGTAGGTTTGGAACCTAAAATTGCTACCGTTTCACAGATAAACGGTTATGTAAAAAAAATTCTTGACCATAATATAATATTGAACAATGTCTGGATAAAGGGGGAAATTTCAAATTTTAAGCATCACTATTCGGGACATTTGTATATAACGCTTAAAGACGAGGGCGGAGTTCTGAAGGCCGTTATGTTCCGTAGCGCGGCGAATACGCTTGCGTTTGAGCCGTCGGACGGAATGAAGGTTCTCGCGCGCGGAAGAATAAGCGTGTATGAGGCGGGAGGCGCGTATCAGCTGTATATTGAGGAAATGATTCCCGACGGAGTGGGAGAGCTGTATATAGCGTATGAACAGCTGAAAAAACAGCTTGAAAGCGAGGGCTTGTTTTCTCCGGAGCACAAAAAACCTATCCCGCGTTTCCCGAAAAAGGTAGGAGTTATAACAGCGTCTACAGGCGCGGCGGTAAGAGATATTATCAACGTAATAACGAGACGCTGTCCGATGACGGAAATTGTGATTTATCCCGCGCAGGTACAGGGAAACGGAGCGGCGCAAAGCGTTGTAAGGGCTATTGAGTATTTCAACGCGACAAACGGAGCCGATACCTTGATCGTGGGGCGCGGCGGAGGAAGTATAGAGGATTTATGGGCGTTTAACGAGGAAATAACGGCAAGAGCGATATATAAATCCGAAATTCCGGTAATTTCGGCTGTAGGACATGAAACAGATTTTACGATAGCCGATTTTGTCGCGGACCTTCGGGCGCCGACGCCTTCGGCCGCGGCGGAAATAGCCGTTCCCTCCGCGATTGAGCTGCGGAACAGAATTGATTCCGACAGGAACAGAATTTCGCAGAATATTACAAGGCGGATTGAAAGCAGCAGGCTTGCGCTGAAGCGTTTTAAGATGAAAACGCCTAAGGAGCGGATTGAGGATTACAGCCTGAGACTGGACGGACTTGTGAAAACAATGGACGCAGGATTAAAAATGAAGATAATATCGCTTAAAAGAGAGCTGGCGCAGCGCGCGGCAAAGCTGGACGCGCTCAGCCCCCTGCAAACGCTCTCAAGAGGATACTCGATTCCGACAAAAGAGGACGGAACGGTTATCCGAAGCGTTAAGGATATGAAAAGCGGAACGGAATTTACGCTTCGCTTAAAGGACGGAAGCGCCGACTGTATTGTAAAAGGAGATTAAGTTTGAAAGAAACACTCGCTGCATCTCGCGCCTTTCGCGCCGCTCGCATACGCAAGTATAGTCTCGCGGCGCGAAAAATACGACCCGCTTAGAGCGTTTCTCTCAAACGGCTTTTGTGAAAGGAGTTAATGGTCATGAAAACGGCAAAGACGTTTGAAGAATCGATAACGGAGCTTGAGGAAATCGTATCGCGGCTTGAGGGCGGAAACACGACGCTTGACGAGTCGCTGACGCTGTTTGAACAGGGAATTAAGCTGTCAAAGAGCTGTCAGAAAATGCTTGACAACGCTGAAAAAAAGGCGTCCGTTCTGATGATGAGCGACGACGGCGAAATGGTTGAGGAAGACTTTATAGGAGAAGAGGAATGAAGAAAAAGCTCGCGGAGCAGATTGAATTAATCGACAGACGCCTTGATAAGTACCTTGCCGAAAAAAATAATCCGCAGAATATTATTTACAAGGCGATGAGATACAGCGTTTTCGCGGGCGGAAAAAGACTTCGTCCGATACTGATGCTTAACGCCTGCGAAATGTGCGGCGGCGATATCGACGAGGTAATACCGTTTGCATGCGCGCTTGAAATGATACACACATATTCGCTTATACATGACGATTTGCCGGCTATGGATAATGACGATCTGCGCCGCGGCATGCCGACAAGCCATATAAAATTCGGCGAGGCAACGGCAATTTTAACCGGCGACGCGCTTTTGAACAAGGCGTTTGAGATTGTTTCCGCTTATAACGGGAAAAACGTGGAAAGAGCGATGAGAGCCGTTAATATGCTCGCGGTCTCCGCCGGGACGGAGGGAATGATAGGCGGTCAGGTGGTGGATATGGAAAGCGAGGGCAAGGATATAAGTCTTGACGCTCTGCGGTATTTGCACCTCAATAAAACGGGCGCGATAATCGAAAGCGCGTGTACGGTAGGCGCTCTTATCGGCGGCGGCGGCGAAACGGAAATCAGCGCGGCAGGCGAATTCGCGAAAAACCTCGGTATAGCGTTCCAGATACAGGACGATATACTCGACGTCACAGGCACGAGCGAGGAACTCGGCAAGCCGATAGGCTCCGACAGTGAGAAGAATAAATGTACATACGTTAAGCTTCTGGGACTTGAAAGGTCAAGGGAAGAGGCGGAAAGGTACAGTCAAAACGCAAAGAAGGCTCTTGAGGTTTTCGGCAAAAAAGCTGATTTTCTTATCTGGCTTACTGATTATCTGACGGAAAGGAAAAATTAATGTGGAGTATTTAAAGCAGTTCACACAGAATTCTGTGTTTATAACGGCTCTTTTAGGCTGGTTTGCGGCGCAGGTTCTAAAAATTGTACTTTCATGGGACAAGAAATTTGATTTTAAAAGAATAATCGGCTCGGGCGGAATGCCAAGCTCGCACGCGTCTTTCGTCATGTCGCTGACGATGGCGGCGGGCTTTGAGAGCGGTTTTGACAGCGTCGCGTTCGCAGTGTCGGCGGTTGTAGCGTTTGTGGTGATGTACGACGCGGCGGGCATACGCAGGAGCGCGGGTCAGCAGGCGGCGATACTGAATAAAATTGTGGAATCGCTTATGAAGGCGGATTTTCCGAGTACGGAGAAAAAACTCAAGGAGCTTCTCGGTCACACTCCTCTCGAGGTGTTCGGCGGAGCAATTCTCGGTGTAATTATCGCGATAATACGGCACGCCTGACATGAAAAACAAGGAGAAGTAATATGAAGGAAAGACGGGAAGCAATCGATTTTGCCCGACGGCGGACAATTCCTACGAGGATTATCCATAATCCTCAACGGCGCCGTTGAGGAAGATGAGTGTAAAAATATGATAAGGGAGAGCTATGAGTTTACATTGGGCGATTGAAATATATACATATATTCCAATTGTTCTGTTTTTTTATTTACAAACAAGCAAAAATATGATATAATAATGGGATGAAAGAGGGTATAAAAATGTACAATGTCAAATCAATGAACGCCGATGAATTTATCGACGACAATGAGGTCATGGAATCCCTGGCGTATGCCGAAGCAAACAAGGACGACAAGGAGCTTATTAAGTCTCTCATCGAACGCGCGCGGGACTGCAAGGGACTTACGCACCGAGAGGCGGCGGCGCTTTTGGCGTGCGAGGACAAGGAGCTTAACGAGGAAATGTTTTCTCTCGCGCGTGAGATAAAGCAGAGAATATACGGCAACAGAATAGTTATGTTCGCGCCGCTTTATCTGTCCAATTACTGTATTAACAGCTGCGTATACTGCCCGTATCACGTGAAGAACAAGCATATATGCCGCAAGAAACTCACGCAGGAGCAGGTGAAGGCGGAAACGATCGCGCTTCAGGATATGGGTCATAAGCGTCTTGCGCTCGAAGCGGGCGAAGACCCTGTAAACAATCCGCTTGAATATATTCTCGAGTGCATAAACACGATTTATTCAATAAAGCATAAAAACGGCGCGATAAGACGGGTAAACGTGAATATTGCGGCTACTACCGTTGAGAATTACAGGAGGTTAAAGGACGCCGGCATAGGAACATATATTCTGTTTCAGGAAACATATAATAAGAAGAATTACGAGGAGCTTCATCCCGCCGGACCGAAGCATGATTACCGCTATCATACGGAAGCGATGGACAGAGCTATGCAGGGCGGTATAGACGACGTCGGTCTCGGAGTGCTGTTCGGTCTTAACACGTATGCGTATGAGCTTGTCGGAATACTGATGCACGCGGAACATCTTGAGGCTGTGTTCGGAGTGGGTCCGCATACTATAAGCGTGCCGCGAATTTGTCCTGCCGACGATATCGACGTGGATGATTTTTCTAACGCCGTACCGGACGAGATATGGCATAAAATTATAGCGATTATCAGAATCGCGGCGCCGTATACGGGAATGATTGTTTCGACGCGGGAGAGCGCGAAAAACAGAAAAAGAGCGCTCGAGCTCGGTATTTCGCAGATAAGCGGAGCGTCCTCGACAAGCGTGGGCGGTTACGTTGAACCCGAAAAAGAAGAGGAAAACACGGCGCAGTTTGACAGAAGCGACACGCGTACTCTCGACGAGGTTGTGAACTGGCTTCTGGAGTTGGGATATATTCCGTCGTTCTGTACGGCTTGTTACAGAGAGGGAAGAACGGGCGATAGGTTCATGGCGCTTGCCAAGACGGGCGCGATTCAGAACTGCTGTCAGCCGAACGCGCTTATGACGCTTGAGGAATATCTGTGCGATTACGCGTCTGCTGAGACGGCTGAAAACGGCGGGAGAGTTATAAAAGAGGAGCTTGAGAAAATTCCCAATGATAATGTGAAACGCATCGCAAAGGAAAACATAGCCAAAATAAAGCATGGAGAAAGAGATTTCAGATTTTAACCAAGAGAGCGGGGCGCGGGCGTTAAGCGGCGTCCGCGCGGCGCAGACTGAAACAGGGACTGCCGCGGCAATTCGCGGTAATTCCTGTTTTTTATTTTTGACGTAAATTTTTTAATACGAAAAACAGTATACGGCGATATTTTATGTCGGAAGTTAGGAAAAACTGTCAATATGCACAAAAAAATTAGTTAAATTTATTTACATATAGTCTTTACTACCAAAAAAAAGTGTGGTATAATAAACGAAGATAGAAAAATTCAGGCGGAATATGCTGTTTCGCCGAAGAAGAAGGAGGGAATTATATGACGGAAGAAAAAACCTGGGCGAACATAAGCCGTTTTCAGACGTATTTGTTCAATTCGGGCGATAATTTCAAGTCATATGAGATGCTTGGAGCCCATAAGACAAAAGTGGACGGAAAGACCGGCTGGAGGTTTGCGGTGTGGGCGCCGAACGCCGTAAGCGTCAGGGTTGTAGGCGATTTCAACGGCTGGAACGGATTTGACAAAATGCTTGAAAGAATCGAAACGAGCGGCGTTTGGTTTGGTTTCTTCACGGACATTAAAGAAGGCATGATGTATAAATACGCGATTGAGTCGGGCGACGGTCAGACGTACTACAAGGCTGATCCATATGCTTTCAAGAGCGAATTAAGACCCGGAACGGCGTCGGTTGTAAAGGATATTTCCGATTACAAATGGGGAGATAAATCATGGCTTGCGCGGCGCGCTAAAAACAGTACTATTCATAAACCCATGAATATATACGAAATGCATATCGGCTCGTGGCGGATACATGAGGACGGCGGCTTTTACACCTACCGCGAGCTTGCCGACGAGCTTGTGCCGTATCTGAAGGATATGGGATATACGCATCTGGAAATGATGCCCGTTACGGAATATCCGTACGACGGCTCGTGGGGATATCAGGTGACGGGATTTTTCTCCGCGACGTCGCGTTACGGAGACGGCGCGGATTTGAAATATTTTGTGGACAAATGTCATAAAAACGGTATCGGCGTTATTATGGACTGGGTTCCGGCTCATTTCCCGCGCGACGCGCACGGACTGCGAATGTTCGACGGCACGCCGACGTACGAGTACGCCGACCCGAGAATGGGGGAACATAAGGATTGGGGAACGATGGTCTTTGATTATTCAAAGAGCGAGGTTGTGTCATTCCTTATATCGTCGGCTTATTTCTGGGCGGACGAGTACCATATGGACGGAATACGCGTCGACGCTGTTTCGTCAATGCTTTACCGCGACTATTCAAGAAACGACGGAGAGTGGATACCGAACAAGTACGGTGGCAACGGTAACCTTGAAGCCGTAGACTTTTTAAAGAAACTCAACAGAATTCTCGGCACAGAGTTTCCGAACTTTATGATGATAGCGGAGGAGTCAACGGCGTGGCCGCTTGTAACGGCGCCTCCGGAAAACGACGGTCTCGGCTTTAACTACAAATGGAACATGGGCTGGATGAACGACACGCTTCGTTACATGTCGATGGACCCATTCTTCCGCAAGGACAACCACGGATTGCTGACCTTTATGATGATGTATGCGTACAGCGAAAATTTTATACTTCCGCTTTCGCACGACGAGGTCGTACACGGCAAGCGTTCGCTTATCGACAAGATGTTCGGCAGTTATGACGATAAATTCAACGCTTATAAAACGCTTCTGGGTTACTATATGACAATGCCCGGAAAGAAGCTTCTGTTTATGGGCGGTGAATTCGGACAGTTCCTCGAGTGGCGGTATGACGACCAGCTCGAGTGGAATCTCCTTGATATAGAAAAGCACAAAAAGCTCCACCGGTACGTAAAGGATCTTAACCATTTTTATCTGGAAAATAAGGCGCTCTGGGAGCTTGAGGATACATGGGACGGTTTTCGGTGGGTCAACGAAGCCGACAGTGAAAACTCGGCGCTTTCATATATAAGACGCGGCAAGCACGTCGGCGACAATGTAGTTGTTGTGGCTAACTTTACTCCCGTAGAAAGACCTATTTACAAAATAGGCGTTCCCACGGCGGGTAATTATGAAGTGGTATTTCACTCCAACGCCTCCAAATACGGCGGAACGAGACGTATTGCGAAAAAAACGTACAAGGCTGAAAAGATGCAGTTCTCGGATATGATGTACACGATTACAGTATCCATAGACGGCAATTCCGTGATGTTTCTGAAAAAGAAGCCGGCGGAGAAAAAAAGCGTAAAAACCAATTCTGCGGCAAAGGGCGGAACAAAGAAAAAAGAGACGGCGAAATAATCGCCGGAGGTATTAATAAAAATATAGGGAGATGATTTTAATGGTATCAAAAGATTGCGTTGCAATGATACTTGCAGGCGGTCAGGGATCGAGACTCGGCGCGCTCACGAAGAATGTCGCCAAGCCCGCGGTTCCGTTTGGCGGAAAATACAGAATAATTGATTTTCCGCTTTCAAATTGCGTTCATTCAGGTATTGATACTGTCGGAGTTCTGACTCAGTATCAGCCGCTTGAGCTTAACAGATACATAGGAAACGGAAATCCGTGGGATCTTGACAGAAGCCACGGAGGAGCTTACGTTCTTCCTCCGTATCAGAGCGCTAAGACGGGCGAGTGGTACAAGGGTACGGCGAACGCTATTTATCAGAATCTGAGCTTTCTCGAGGGCTTTAATCCGGCAAACGTGCTTATTCTTTCGGGCGACCACATTTATAAGATGCATTACGGCGAAATGCTGAAGGCGCACAAGGAGTCCGGCGCCGCGGCTACGATTGCGGTAATGCCTGTTCCATGGGAGGAGGCAAGCCGCTTCGGAATTATGAACGTGGATGAAAACGGCATAATCACGGAGTTTGAGGAAAAGCCCGCCGAGCCTAAGAGTAATCTCGCTTCGATGGGTATTTATATATTTGATTATCAGGCGCTTAAAAAATATCTTGAGGACGATGAGCGCGACCCCAACTCTTCAAACGACTTCGGCAAGAATATCATTCCTACAATGCTTAATAACGGCGAGAAGATGGTTTCGTTCAGATTTGAGGGATACTGGAAGGATGTGGGAACCATCCAGAGCCTCTGGGAAGCTAATATGGATCTTGTCGACGAGCCTCCCAAGTTTGACCTCAACGACAGACGCTGGAGTATTTATTCGAGAAACATGGCGCTTGCGCCGCACTATGTCGGCAAAAACGCCAAGATTACAAACTCTACGGTTACGGAAGGCTGCTATATCGACGGTGAAATCGACCATTCCGTCGTATTCGGCGGAGTTGAGCTGGGCGAGGGCAGCGTTATAAAAGATTCGGTAATAATGCCGGGAGTTAAAATCGGAAAGAACGCCGTTATTGAAAAGTCTGTCGTCGGCGCCGACGCCGTCATAGGCGACGGCGCTAAAGTCGGCGTGAACGCCGCTCAGGGCGATAACAAATATGCATCGAAATTATGTACCAACGACCTTGTTCTTGTTGAAGGCGGAGCCAAAGTCGGCGCCGGCGAAGACGTCTATAAGGGCAGTATGGTAGAAGCGTAAGAAAGGAGACGGAGCCAATGAGAAGAGATACTATGGGTATTATTCTGACAAACAACGACAGAATACCTCCTATTACCGATATCAGAGCTAACAGCGCGCTTCCTATCGCGGGAAGATACAGAATAATCGACTTCGTGCTGTCAAACATGGCAAACGCCGGTATTACAAATATCGGTGTGGCGACAGAATCAAATTACTCATCACTTATGGACCATATAAAGTCCGGAAAGCCTTGGGATCTTGACAGAAAGAACTGGGGTTTGAGCGTGCTTCCGCCTAGTCTGGAAAAGATGACCTACGGCGCGATTAAGGGAAATATCGATATGCTTGCGGGTATAAGCGATTTTATTCAGAGAAGCCAGCAGACATACGTTATTCTTTCGCTCGGAAACAGCATTTATAATATTAATTTTGCCGACGTTGTTGAAAAGCACGTCGAGTCGCAGGCGGATATAACGATTCTTTATAAGGATATGCAGGGATGCGAAGAAAAGGAGCTTTCGAGATTTACAATGCTTGAACTTGACGGCGACAACAGAGTAACCGATATTGAGGTTCAGCCGTATTATCCCAAGACGCATACAGCGAGCATGGACGTATACGTCATGGAGAAGGCGCTTTTGGAGAGCATTGTCGACGAGTGCAGCGCGAGAGGCGACAGAGATTTCGTTAAGGACGCGCTTGTAAAGAAGATGCAGGGACTGCGCATATACGGTTACGAGCATACCGGCTACACCGATAAGATCGACTCGCTGAAGTCGTATTACACAAATAATATGAATTTCCTCAACAAGGAAATCAGAGACGATTTGTTCAATCGCGAGAATCCTATTTATACAAAGACAAAGGATCAGTCTCCGACGAAGTACGGCGACGAGGCTGTTGTTCAGAACAGCTTTATTTCCGACGGCTGCGACATTCAGGGTACCGTTATCAATTGTATACTGTCACGCGGCGTTAAGGTAAAGAAGGGCGCGGTTATTAAAAACTCGATTATCATGCAGGATTCCGTTATAGAGGAGGACGTAGATCTCAGTCACGTTGTATTTGATAAAGAGGTTTATATAACCAAAGGCAGAAAACTCATCGGTCAGGAGAGCTATCCGCTGGCCATTTCAAAGGGTACAAGGATTTGATGATAATTACATAATGGGACTGCCCGATTTACGGGCAGCCCTGTTAAATTTTTACGGATTTTCGACGCGCTCATTGACAAAACGAAGACTTTATTGTAAGATTAGATAATAAGTGGACGACGGTGAAATAATATAGAAAGGAAAAATTATGAAAGTTTTATTTGCTACTTCAGAAGCGGCTCCTTTTGTAAAGACAGGCGGTCTCGGCGACGTTGCCGGTTCTCTCCCTCCGACGCTTTGCGAAAAAGGCGTCGACGCGAGAGTAATTCTGCCGCTGTATAACTGCATACCGCAGGAATATAAGGACAAAATGAAATATATAGACCATATTTATATTGATATGGCATGGAGAAAGCAGTATGTGGGCGTATTTGAGCTGGAACATAACGGCTGCAAGTTTTATTTTATAGACAATAAGTTCTACTTCAACGGCGATAAGCCATACGACTATATTCATCTTGACTGCGAGAAGTTTATATTCTTCTCAAAGGCGGCGCTGTCGATACTGCCGACGCTGGATTTCCGTCCCGACGTTATAAACTGCAACGACTGGCAGACGGGACCGATTCCGGTATTTCTCGATACGTTTCTTGATAATCCGTTCTACCGGGGAATCAAGACGGTTATGACGATCCATAACCTTAAATTCCAGGGAAGATGGGATTTCAAGAAGATTAAGGACGCCATGGGCATAAGCGATTATTACTTTACGTCGGATAAGCTTGAGTTCTACCGCGACGCGAACCTTTTAAAGGGCGGTATGGTTTACGCCGATAAGATTTCGACGGTAAGCTCGACTTACGCCGGAGAGATAACCTCGGAGGAATACGGCGAGGGTCTGCATAATCTTCTCCGCGCGAGACAGAACGACCTTGTCGGTATCGTAAACGGCATATCGTATACGGACTGGAATCCTCAGACGGACAGCATGATTTATCAGAAGTATACGGCGAAAAACGTGCATAAAAAGAAGATTGAGAATAAAAAGCGTCTTCAGGCCGACCTCGGTCTTCCGGTTGACGAGAACAAGATGATGATAGGTATTGTTTCGCGTCTTACCGACCAAAAGGGATTTGACCTTGTGGCGTATAAGATGGAGGAGCTTTGCAACGGCGGCGCCCAGGTTGTTGTTCTCGGAACAGGCGACGAAAAGTACGAAAATCTGTTCAGACATTACGCGTGGAAGTATCCCGACCGTTTCTCGGCGCAGATTTACTTCTCCAACGAGACGTCGCATAAAATCTATGCGGCAAGCGACGCGTTTTTGATGCCGTCGCGCTTTGAGCCGTGCGGACTTTCGCAGCTTATAAGTCTCCGTTACGGAACTGTTCCGATTGTACGCGAAACGGGCGGATTAAAGGACACTGTATGGCCGTATAACGAGTACACGGGCGAAGGCGTCGGATTCTCGTTCGCGAACTATAACGCGGATGAAATGATGAATATCATCTGGTACGCTATGGATATTTACTACAACCGTAAGGATGAGTGGAATAATATTATCGATAACGGTATGGCTGTAGATTATTCATGGAACGTATCGGCTGATAAATATATCCGTATGTATCAGGAGCTTACGGGCATATACGATTTGCCTGAAAAAAAAACTCCTGAACCGGTAAAAAAGGCGAAAAAATCAAATGATGATTTTGAAAAAAAACTGAGGGCGAGCGCTGAAATTGCCGCTGAAGCGGCTGCTGTCGGCGCGAAAGAGCCTGAAATTGTCAAGGTGGAAAATCCTTTCGGCGATGAGGAAAAGAAGCCGGTTAAAAAGACGGCCGCGAAAAAACCTGCCGCAAAGAAGACAACCGCCAAGACGGCGGCCGTAAAAAAGACGGCTGCGAAAAAAAACGCCGCTGAAAAAACGGCGGAAAAAACCACGAAGACTTCGCAGGGGAAACAGGCTTCAAAAGCAGCGGACGATAAGAAATCTTCGTAAATAGAAAGAAGAAAATAAAAGGGGATGTTTTAAGACATGGCACAGACTAAAACTGTAAAACTGACAGCTTCCGAGGAAGCGCTTAAAAAAGAAATCATCGGGAAGGTAAGCAGACATTTCGGTAAGGTAATGGAGGAAGCTACTCCTCACATGGTTTATACCGCGTGCGCGCTTACGGTCCGTGACCAGATTATGGAGAGATGGGCAAAGTCTCATAAGACGGTAAAGAACACGGGCGCGAAGAAGCTTTACTATCTTTCATTCGAGTTCCTTATGGGTAGACTCCTCACCACAAATATTCTTAATCTCATGCAGACCGAAGAATATCAGCACGTTCTCGAAAGTCTCGGATATACTCTTTCCGGAATTGCCGAGATGGAGAACGACGCCGGTCTCGGAAACGGCGGTCTCGGACGCCTTGCGGCGTGCTTTATGGATTCGCTCACAACAATGGATTTACCCGCGTACGGCTGTACGATACGTTATGAGCACGGTCTTTTCAGACAGAAAATTGTCGAGGGTTATCAGACGGAGCTTCCCGACGAGTGGCTCGAACACGGCAACGCGTGGGAAATCTCAAGACCCGAGGAGGCTGTTAAGGTTGTATTCGGCGGTCAGATAGACTGTGAATGGCTTGACGGCAAGATGGTATTTAAGCACAAAAACGAGCATACCGTTTTGGCTATGCCTTATGACGTTCCGCTTGTAGGCTATGATTCAAAAATTGTAAATAAGTTAAGACTCTGGAGCGCGACGATCCCGACTGACGTTGATGTGACGCGCTATGACAGAGATACGTTTGAAAAGACGATGGAGGCGAAGAGCCTTGCGAAGCAGATTTCCGGTATTCTTTATCCGGACGACACGACTGACGAGGGTAAAAGGCTCAGACTTCGTCAGCAGTATTTCCTCGTAAGCGCTACGCTTCAGTGGATTTTAAAGGAATTTGAAGAGAGAAACGGCGCGGACTGGTCAAAGATGCCGGATAAAATCGTTATCCATATCAACGACACTCATCCGACGCTCGCTATTCCCGAAATGATGAGACTTCTCATGGATGAGAAGGGTCTCGGCTGGGAAGAAGCGTGGGATATAGTAACGCATGTGTTCGCTTATACCAACCATACGGTAATGAGCGAGGCGCTTGAAAAGTGGAATGTAAATATGTTCCGCGAGACCGTGCCGAGAGTATATATGATTGTTGAAGAAATCAACAGACGTCTTATGGAAAAGCTTGAGGTTGTTTATCCGGGCGACGACGGCAAGCATCAGTGGATGGCGATTGTATCGAACGGTCAGGTAAATATGGCTAACCTCTGCCTTGCGAGCTGCTTCGCCGTAAACGGCGTTTCAAAGCTCCATACCGAAATTCTTGAAAACGATATTTTCCATGATTACTACGTTCTCGACAAGGAGCGTTTCCATGCCATTACGAACGGTATCACGTTCAGAAGATGGATCGCCGACTGTAATCCGGAACTGACAAAGCTTATCGACTCAAAGATAGGCAAGGGCTGGCTCAAGGATTCTTCAAAGCTCGCGGGACTTGCGAAGTTTGCGAAGGACAAGGAGTTCCAGAAGCAGTTCGACGAGGTCAAGAAGAACAACAAGATTGCTCTTGCGGAGTATATAAAGGAGCATAACGGAGTTGAAATTAATCCTGATTCGATATTCGACGTTCAGTGTAAGAGACTTCATGAGTATAAGCGTCAGATGATGAACGTGCTGCATATTCTCGCGGAGTACAACAGAATTTTAAACGACCCCGTATACGCCGAGAATTATTACCCGAAGACTTATATCTTCGGCGCGAAGGCCGCTCCGGGATATGTAAGAGCAAAGAATATAATCAAGCTCATCAACTCTATTGCCGACCTTATTAATAACGACGCGAGAATCAATGGAAAGATTAAGGTTATATTTATTGAAAATTACGGCGTGTCAATCGCGGAAAAAATTATAATCGCCGCCGACGTATCCGAGCAGATATCAACGGCGGGCAAGGAAGCGTCCGGCACGGGCAACATGAAGTTTATGCTTAACGGCGCGGTTACAATCGGTACGCTTGACGGCGCGAACGTTGAGATGCTTGAGCAGGTAGGCGAGGACAATATCTACATCTTCGGTCTGAAGGCGGATGAAGTCGCGGCGAGACTCAAGTATGCCGGCAATGAAGAGGTAAAGTCGATTTATTCAACAAATACGGGTCTGCGTCATGCGCTTGAAATGCTGATTGACGGAAGCATTATTCCGGGCAATACAAGTATCTTTCAGGATTTGTACCAGACGCTGCTGTTCGGTGATTACGGTTATCCCGACACGTATATGGTACTTAGAGACTTTGAAGAGTATATGCATACGCAGGAGCGCATTTCTACCGACTATCAGAACCGCTCAAAGTGGATAGAAATGGCTGTTATGAATACGGCTATGTCAGGCTTCTTCTCAAGCGACAGAACCATTGACGATTATAATAAGAAGATTTGGCGCCTGAAGCCGATTAAGTAATACGGTAAAATAAGGGCTGTCTGAACGACAGCCCTTATTTTGAGACTGTAAATAAAGGCAAAGACCGTTTAGCGGCGTAATTACCGCAAATTTTAAAGAAGGTTTAATGCGGACGTCCGAAAAATGCAGATTTTTGTATAATAAACGCCATTGAACTGCGAACAAAACTCGCCGTTCTTTCTTTACAGTCTCTTCCGGTTTGAGGGACATTTTACATTACCGTCTTTTGGCGATTATCTTTATAAAAAATGGAGGGTTTTATGGATATAGAGCATAATTCCAGAGAAAAATTTTACAGACATCCGTTCGGCGCCGTAACCTGCGGTACCGAGGTCAGATTTCGTCTTGCGGTTTCAGGCGCGGGAATACCGTCGGCCGTTCATCTTGTATATAAGGAGGACGGCAAGAACGAGATACGCGTTGACATGCCGTATATGTTTGACGTGAGCGACCACTGCGTGTATTCCGTAAATGTGCGTATGCCGGAAACCGCCGGACTCGTTTGGTATTATTTTGAGCTTGCCACGGACAGAGGTATGGTTTATTACGGCAACAATTCAAAAAATCTCGGAGGGATAGGAGAGATGTCGTTTAATCCGCCGGCGCATTCCTATCAGATAACGGTTTATAATGAGGATTACAAAACTCCCGAATGGTTTAAGACGGGAATAGCGTATCAGATATTTGTCGACAGGTTTTATAACGGCAACGAAGACGGTTCGTTTCTCGGCAATCGAACGGATATTATAAAGCGTAATTGGGGTGAACAGCCGTATTATAAGGCGGAGCAGTTCGGCGGAGAGTATCTGGCGAACGACTTTTTCGGCGGAAATCTGAAGGGAGTTATAAAGAAGCTGCCGTATCTTAAGGATTTGGGAATATCGGTAATTTATCTTAATCCTATTTTTCAGGCGTACTCAAATCATAAATACGATACCGGCGATTATGAAACAATCGACCCGATGTTCGGCGATGAGGAAACGTTTAAGGAGCTTTGCCAAAAAGCGAAGGATATGGGAATACGCATAATCCTTGACGGAGTATTTAATCACACAGGCAGCGACAGCAAATACTTCAATAAATACGGTAAATACGACAGCGTCGGAGCGTATCAGTCTCAGGAGTCGCCGTACTACACGTGGTTCAGATTTATGGAATGGCCCGACGTGTATGAGTCATGGTGGGGCATGACGACGCTTCCTCAGATTGAGGAGCACAGCGCCGAATGCAGACAATATTTGCTTTCGGGCAGAGACTCAATAGTTAAAAAGTGGATAAGGAACGGCGCGTCCGGATGGAGACTTGACGTTGTCGACGAGCTTCCCGGTTTCTTCGTAAAGGAATTAAGACACAGCGTAAAGAGCGTGGATAAGGACGCCGTTATTATAGGCGAGGTATGGGAGGATGCTTCCAATAAAAGCGCCTACGGTGAACGGCGTGAATATTTCCTTGGAAACGAACTCGACTCCGTAATGAATTACCCGATGCGGTGCGCGCTGATCGACGGCGTCAGCGGAAGAATTGACGCGAAGGAGTTCGACGACCGTCTTATGAGCATTAAGGAGAATTATCCACCTCCCTCGTATTACTCGCTTCTCAATATGGTTACAAGTCATGACGTCGAGCGTATAATGACGCGTATGGGCGACGCGCCTTCGAGACATGATGTTTCAAAGGATTATCAGGCGCAGTTCAAACTCGACGGTTACGCGCTGGAGCTTGCGAAGGAAAAAACGACGCTTGTGCTCGGACTTCAAATGACGCTCCCGGGAGTGCCGTGTATATTCTACGGCGACGAAATAGGTATGCAGGGCTACGGCGACCCGTTCTGCCGTCAAACGTTCCCGTGGGATAATGTGGACGAAATCGACCCTGACAGACGCATAAGAGACAGATACAAAAAAATGATTAATCTCAGGAACAGCTCAAAAGCGTTTTCGATAGGTTCTTTTGACAGCGTCTACGCGTTCGGGCGCGTTTACGCCTTTGTCAGACAATACCGTGATGAAAAATATTTTGTAATCGTCAATATGGGCGCAAGCGAGGAAAGAGCGCGTGTGGATATGGGACGTTACGGCATAAAGAAGCTCTCATGTATTACGGGCGGAGACGATGTTATCGAGTCGGAGGACGGCATTTACTTTATGGAAATGCCCAGACTGTGGATTAAAGTTTATAAGGTGGAGAAGTAGATAAGAATATGGCGGGGAAATTTTCGGAATATTTGTTTATATCGGATATGAATGTCTAAGGCGGCGATGGCGTATATAATCGGGCGGCCGGATAAAACAATACGACGGGAATGAAAAAACAGACCGCCCAATGACTTAGGATTATACATTTTAAGCCATTGGGCGGTCTTTTGCGTATGCAAGTTTTTCGTTTTTTACCTTAAATCAAAATCATATATTGCTTTTTACGAATTCAACAACATCCCTGACAGCGGTATCTGTTGTTTTCTCAACCGCGCTGTCTGCTCTGCGTTCTTTGTATTCCACAATTCCCTCGCCGCATTTCTTGCCTACGACTATTCTTACCGGAATACCGATTAAGTCCGCGTCCTTAAACTTAACGCCGGGACGTTCGTTTCTGTCGTCGAGAAGAACCTCGATACCCTGAGAGAGCAGCTCATTGTAAATCTTTTCCGCAATTTCATTCTGTTCGTCTGATTTACTGTTTACCGGAATAACCATTGCCTGATACGGAGCAATCGGAACCGGCCAGATAATGCCGTTTTCATCGTTGTTCTGTTCAACCGCGGCAGCCAGACAGCGCGTAACGCCTATGCCGTAGCAGCCCATCGGAACGGTAACGCTTTTGCCTTCCTCGTTCTGATACGTCAGCCCGAGAGCGTCGGAATACTTCGTTCCGAGCTTGAAGATGTGCCCTACCTCAATACCCTGAGCCGTTTTTATAGGCTTGCCGCATTTCGGGCAGACGTCGCCTTCCTCAATTACGCGTATATCCGCGACAACGGCGGGAGTGAAGTCCTTGTTTATATTAACGTTTTTATAGTGCATGTCGGTTTCGTTCGCGCCAATGATAAAGTTCTTCATTATTGCGACTTCTTTATCGGCGTAAACCGGGACGTCAAGCCCGACGGGCCCCGCGAATCCAACCTCGGCGTTCGTAAGCTGTCTTACCATAAACGGCTCCGCAAGCTCAAGGTCGTCTGTGCAGCCGGCGAGATTTTTTAGTTTTACCTCGTTGACCTCTCTGTCGCCGCGAACCATTGCGGCGATATATTTATCGTCGGCCTTATATATTATCGTCTTGGCAAAATTGTACGCCTCGGCATTCATAAACGAAACAAGCTCCTCGATTGTGTGAACATTCGGAGTATGAATTTTTTCCATATCCAAATCGCCCTCGACCGACGGCTTTTCCTGAGGAATACATTCCGCCTTTTCGTAGTTCGCCGCGTAGCCGCACGCGTCGCAGTACGCTATGCCGTCCTCTCCGACGGGTGATTTTACCATAAATTCCTGACTGCCGCTTCCGCCCATAGCGCCGCTGTCCGCGTCGACAATAGTGAAGTCAAGACCGAGACGCGTAAAAATACGGCAGTAAGCGTCGTACATCTTTTTATACGACTCGTCAAGTCCCTTTTCATCGAGATCAAAGCTGTACGCGTCCTTCATAACAAACTCGCGGCTGCGGATTACGCCGAAACGCGGACGTCCCTCGTCGCGGTACTTATGCTGTATCTGGTAAAGAGTAATCGGATATTCCTTATATGAGCGCACGCCGTCTATAACAGCCTGCGTAAACAGTTCCTCATGCGTAGGACCGAGGCAGAAATCACGGTCGTTTCTGTCCTTTAGCTTGAACATGCTGTCGCCGAATACCTCCCATCTTCCGGAAGCCTGATACGCTTCCGCCGGAAGCAGCGCCGACATTAAAAGCTCCTGGGCTCCGGCTCTGTCCATTTCCTCTCTCACTATCTGCTCAACTTTTTGCAGAGTTCTCAAGCCGAGCGGCAGATACGAGTAAATTCCCGCCGCCAGCTTGCGTATAAGTCCCGCGCGCAGCATCAGCTTGTGGCTTGTAATTTCAGCGTCCGCAGGCGCCTCGCGAAGCGTCGGCATAAATAGTTTTGACATTCTCATGATTGTTGTAATCCTTTCTGTAATTTGTATATTATAAGTTTTTGTTCTTCCTTTTTATATCCTGCAAATGCGTTGCCGCCGAGGTACTCCATATTATTGCAGTATGGCAGCAATATATTGCCGTTCTTATCAATATATGAATAACCGTCGGCGCCGCGTGCTTTTATAAAACCATCCTGTTCGTTTTGCAGACTCACGCTTGCCGCTACCGTAAACATCAGCTCGCCGTCATAATTATACACGTCGGTCACACCGTTATGTCTGCGCGCGATGAAGCTGTCGCGTATATCCAGATCGGTGTGAAACGTATACGGGAAAATATAACTCATTGTTTTCTTGCCCACAAGCGCGTAATCGTCCCTAAACACGAGCATTGTGCCGCCGTAATCCTTTTCCGATCCCTTTTCATAAAGTAATTTATCCGTATCGGCAAGGCAGAAGAAATTGAAATCAGTATCTATATACTGCCACACTCCGTCAATTCTCACGTAATAACATTCGTAATCATTTACGCCGTCCGTCAGAAGGCACAGAGAACGTATATCATCGTATATAAAATCAGTCAGCAGCTCGCCGTTCTCATCGGCAAACGCCTCTTTGCCGTCCTCCCTTTTCGCGTACTTGACGTCGCGCGAAATACGCTTAAACGGATCGTTTATATTTCCGATTGTGTATCCGTACCGCCTAAGCTCATTTCCCTCAAAGTCGTAAAGAACTCTCTCCGTTTTGTTTTTTGCCTCATAGCCGTAGTCCGTTTCAAATATGTTTGAATATTCAAACGGTATTACAATATTGCCGGAAGCGTCGATAACGCCTCTCTCCAAGCCGTTAAAAGCCTCAAAGCGGTTATTCTTCATATAACTCAGATCTCCGTAGCCGTCCGAAACATAATTGCCCGTTCTGTCCATCAGCACATAGCGAATATCCGCTCCGAGACTGCCATCCAAATCACGGACGATAAATACGTCGGAATAATCGGTGTTATAGGTAATTTTCGGAAAGTAATTCTTATCGGGAGCAATTTCGTTAAATTCACTGTCGAGAAGAATATACTTGTTTAGCTCTTTTTCCGCCATGAAAACCTTGTTTTTCGAATACGCGTATAAGGACGTGTATTTACTGTCCAAAAGAACATTAAGCTCTTTGTCGTAAACAACAGCCGTAGCGGAAAATCCCGCTTTCCGCGCGATTATAATCGGCTCGCCGTCTGTCCACTCCGCAACGCTTACAAATTCATATTCAAACGGCAGAATTATATTCCCGTCCGCGTCAACCACACCGTATTCTTTTGAATAGCCGATGTTTTTCCACGCCTTCGCAATACCGCATACATAATCCGAAACCTCAATATCCGGCGTCGGCGAGGGCGTCAGTGCCGGCGTCGGAGTCGCCGATACGGGCGATACTGTCGGGCTTGGCGAAACAGCGGCAGTCGGTACGATTTCCGTTATTTTCCCGCCCTCATAGCAATAGACCGTTGACGGTTCGCATCTCCAACGCTCATCCATACCGAAATACGAGGTATAGGTTTGTATATACCCCTCCGGCGTCAAATCGAAATACGCCTTATTCCCGACGTCAAGAACCGCCGCTTCCTCGCATAACCATTGAGCCGTCTTGCTTTCACCGGCTTCCTCCGCGCTTGCCGCCAATGCCGGCGTTATCATGGAAAATGCCAAAAACGCGCTTAAAATCTCTTTCATAATATCAATAAATCCTTTTCACAATCAATACCTATCGCTCTTAATAAGAGTTCCGATACCTGTCTTGGTGAATATCTCCAAAAGCAGACAGTGCGGAATACGTCCGTCGATAATATGCGCGCCGGTAACGCCGTTGTCGATCGCCTTGAGGCAGCCAAGAACCTTCGGTATCATACCGCCGCTTATAACGCCGTCCTTTATCATCTGATGTATTTCATCCTGATGTACCTCGTAAATAACATTACCGTTGTTATCCTTTACGCCCTCAACGTCTGTCAGAAGAATCAGTTTTTCCGCCTCAACAGCCGCCGCGACAGCCGCCGCAACCGTATCCGCGTTGATATTATAGCTGTTTCCGTCCTCGTCAGCGCCTATGGGCGCGATAACGGGTATGTACTGATCGGAGGCAAGAAGGTCGATAAGGCAGTGCTTTATATGTACTATTTCTCCGACATAACCGATATCAACTTTTTTGCCGTCAACCTCTGCATACTGTTTTTTACATTCAATAAAGCTTCCGTCAATACCGCTCACGCCGACGGCGCGTCCGCCTTTTGTGTTTAACAGCGCGACAATTTCCTTGTTTGTCTTTCCGATAAGCACCTGCTGCGCCGTCCGCATCGTGATATCGTCCGTTACGCGCAGACCGTTTACAAATGTGCTTTTCACTCCGCGCTCGTCGAGAGCTTTGGAAATATCCGGTCCTCCGCCGTGTACGACTATCGGGTTTAAGCCGATAAACTTCAACAGCGTTATATCCTCCATAACACTGTTTTTCAAATCATCGTTTATCATGGCGTTTCCGCCGTATTTTATCACGACTGTTTTGCCTGAGAATTTCTGTATATACGGCAGAGCTTCGATAAGTATACCCGCCTTTTTTATAAGTTCCTGCATTTATA
This sequence comes from uncultured Clostridium sp., assembly GCA_964426905.1. GTDB lineage: Bacteria > Bacillota > Clostridia > UBA1381 > UBA1381 > Hominilimicola. Next base: position 41,658 of record CAYRSG010000004.1, read on the forward strand.
TCACCTCATTTAATCGGAGTTTGCGAACGATCGCGGCGCGCGCTTGGTTTATAAGTAAAAACCCGGATTGTTCAATCCAGTTTTTTCGTCAAGTCCAAACAGCAGATTCATATTCTGCACAGCCTGTCCGGCGGCGCCCTTTACAATATTGTCAAGAGCCGATACGACAACGGCTCTCTGAAGTCTTTTGTCATAGCATACGCCGATATCGGCGAAGTTGGATCCCGCGACATGCTTTGTCTCGGGAAGATTGTCCGGGTCTTTTACGCGGATAAAATATTCATCCTTATAGAATTCTCTGTACATTTCCGTAAGCTCCTCCGCAGACGACGGTCTGTTAAGGTTAACGTAAATGGTTGAAAGTATTCCGCGCTTCTGCGGAATCAGGTGCGGCGTAAACGACAGAATTATTTTCTCACCGGCAATATTTGAAAGCTCCTGTTCTATTTCGGAGGTGTGACGGTGGTTTGTCACCTTGTACGCCTTTGAATTTTCCGTACACTCGCAGAAGCTGTTTTGCAGCTTCAGTCCCCGTCCCGCGCCTGTTACGCCGGATTTGGCGTCGATAATAATGTTTTTTGTCTCGCCGATTTTATTTGCCAGAAGCGGCGCGGCGCCGAGAATCGAGCAGGTTGTGTAACAGCCCGGGTTGCCGATAAGTCTCGCGTTTTTGATTTTTTCGCGGTGAAGCTCGGGCAGACCGTAAACCGACTCTGCCAAAAGCTCGGGAGACGAGTGCTTTTCGCCGTACCACTCCTCGTATACCGCGGCGTCGTCATAGCGGTAATCTCCGCTTAAATCTATTACCTTCAAACCTTTTTCGAGAAGCGACGGTATAACGGTTTTTGACGCGCCGTGCGGAAGAGCCGTAAACGCTACGTCGCACCGAGACGTGCGCTCCAAATCAAGCTCCTCGCATTCCTTTTCGAGAATGTGATTAAAATTCTGATATACATCGCTTATTTTTTGCCCCGCGAAGCTCTTTGAGCCGAGTATTTCAACGCTTGCCTCGCTGTGATTCGTAAGAAGCCTTACAAGCTCTATACCCGCGTATCCCGTAGCTCCGAGAACAGCCGCTTTTATCATATTAACATCCATAGCCTTTCCGCCCACGAACAGTAATGAAAAATATTCAGCGTCTTACCGTGGGCAGATAAGGCGTTAAATGAAGATTACGCCCATGCGCGTTTTCGTTTTTGCTTGCGAAACGAAAATATCGCGCGGGCAATTAAATTATTTAACGTGAAATTTCACGTTGAAATTCTTTTTTCGCCCTTTTTTCAATCTTATCCCGTTAATTATATTACATATTTTTTGATTTGTAAAGAGTAATTTGCCACATTATTGTAATACGCTCTTAACAAAAATCACGTTGAAATGTTACAGTATTATTTGTATAATGAAGAACGGGAATTATGTCAACTGAGGGGGTGTGACGTTGAAAAACGGAATATTCAGGTTGCTTTCTGCCTTCTGCGCGCTTGCGGTAACTCTTTCATGTCTCACTTTCAGCGCTGTAAGCGCCGATGAGCCCGAGGGGAGAATGTCGTCGGTATACGCGTATGTATTCAATGATTATTTGTACACATACGGGGTAATGGAAACGGCTGAAGCGGGCGATACTCTCAGGGATGAAGGAGACGGCGGTTACGCGCCTCGAGGCGTCGTATACGGCGATATTGTCAATTTCGACGCAAACGATAATCCTTATCTGGTGATTTTCCTTGCGGCTTCGGAATACAATACGGCTTCCTGCCATATATGGAGATATGACGAGGAAACGGAGAAGGCGGAGCGTATAGCTATTCTCGACGTTAATCACAGCATACTTCCCGAGGGCGACGTCGGAGTATTTTCACTCGGCTCAACGGATAACAAACGTTTTATAACATACAAGGTTTATAAGAACGACGAGGTTGTGGTTGAGAACTGCTATACGGCGGTAAACGGCGTCGCGTATAAATATCTGAAGACGCCGGAGGTTGAGAATGAAAGCGGCGTTATGGATTTCAGCCATACGTATTTTCATTCGGGAGTAGATATTTCAAACGGAAACAAAACCGCGAATGATTTCTTTGATAAGCTGAAAAACACGGCGGCAAACAGCGTGTCGTATGAGGATATTTCGGGACGTATAGCCGAAGAGGACGAGGCGCAGCTTGAGAAAACATTGAAAAAAGCCGTAAATATCGGGAATTTTGATATCGCCGATTACTCTTCCGACGAAGCGTACGAAAAAGCCTTGGATAGCGAACAGAGCGGCGGCAAATTCTACCTTGTTTCGGAAGCTTATAATCTCGGCGACGAGATATATTACGTTTGCTTTTCAACAGACCGATCATATTATAATTACGCGCTTCTCCGCAGAAGCGACGAGGCTGAAAACGGATATCAAATTCTGAATGTCAAAACGGACTGTATTCCGTTATCCGATACCGAACTGAAAAAGCTCAAAGCGGATTACGTAAGAAACACTCTTTTATACAAAAAAACGAAAAACAGTATAAAGCTTTACAAGGAATCGGAAACAGACGGCAAAAAAGGGAATAACATATTTAATCTTCCGTCGATACAGATTGAAAAGATTCTGAACAGCAAAACGAGGCTTCCGGCTGTATGTATCGGCGGCGGCGTGGCGATTGCTCTGCTTACGATTTTGTGGGTGTATCTGTACAGCGATAATGATTAAAAAACAGGAACCGATGCGTTACGTCTCGGTTCCTTTTTTTATTGAGCTGTATTTATTATTTCGCTTTTGCGTTTTTGAAATGCAGATATATAAACGCCGCCGCGGACGCGACGATGAGCGCCGCGGCGACAAGCTGTGAAATGCCGAGTACGGAGGGGATTACGTACAGTATGTATTTCGGGTCCCTCATGCCCTCGAGGAAGAGCCTGCCAAGAGAATACCAGAATATATAGAAGCAGAATACTTGACCGTCCGCTTTCTTTTTGTCGCGGAATATAAGCATAATCAGAAGTCCGATAAGATTCCATACCGATTCGTAAAGGAATACGGGATGAACGGCGTCGGAGCCGTTTATGGACATTCCGAGAATACAGTCTGTTTTGCCGCCGTATACTTCAGCGTTGACGAAGTTGCCGAATCTGCCGATTGCCTGACCGATGAACAGCCCGGGCGCGCAGACGTCAGCCACCTTGGCAAAGCTCAGTTTTTTTACGCGGCAGTAAATCAGTGTGGAAATTACCCCGCCTATGATACCGCCGTAAATTGCGAGACCGCCGTTCCAGATTTTGAATACGTCGGCGAACGAATCAAACTCGTCGAGAGCGAAAAGCACGTAATATATACGCGCGCCTATTATTCCGGCGACAAGTCCTATCAGAGCCGCGTCCCATATGCAGTCTTTATTAACGCCGCGCTTTGCGCATGTCTTGCATACGAAAAGCAGTCCGAGCAGAAAGCCCGTAAGTATTATAAGCGCGTACCAGTATATCGGTTTTGATCCGATGGAAAAAGCGACGGGGTTTATATTCATTGATAGTCCCAGACGGGGAAAGGAAATTATATTCATTATTTTTTGCCTCCATATTTTTCCACTATGTATATTCTCCAAAAAATCAATAAATTTTATTGAAATTATTTTGTAATATAACTGCAAAGAAATTTTAAACATTCTATTCACAAATCGAAATGTTTGTGATATAATAGTAACAGTTACAACATATTGTGCATATACATGTAACCAAATAACAATATATATTCAATGCGACTGATATCATTATATCCTATTTTTCTCCGATTTACAAGTAAAACAGAGAAATAAGGATAAAATAGACGGAAGCGGAAAAAAAATAAAAAAAACTATTGCGTTTTTGTTTGATTTAGGGTAAAATGGAGTTAATGGGAGCAAATTGGAGCGTTTTGGTTATAAAATGGTTAAGCCGGGACGCTATTCCCATAAATCTTATGAAAAGGCAGGCGACATATATTGGTAAATTTTGTTGACGAATACCCCCGTCAGCTTGACGAGCGCGGAAGAATTATTCTGCCGTCAAAGGTTCGGGAAAAAATGTCTGAAACCGTGTATGTCACGCGTTCGATGTCGGACAGATGCCTTCATCTGTATACCCAGAAGGAATGGGATAAGATTTCGGAGAAAATCAATCAGCTTCCGACAGCCACCGACAGAAACGCGGCCGCTTTTGTGCGTCTGTTTTTCGGCAAAGCGACATGCGCGGCTGTCGATAAACAGGGACGAGTGCCTATCGCGAAGCGTCTCATTGAGTACGCGAACCTTAAAAAGGACGTAATGCTCGTCGGCGCGAACACGCGCCTTGAAATATGGGACAGCGCTGAATGGGAGAGATATCAGGACGACCTTTCGGATGATATTATGATGGACGGAATATTGAAATACGGACTGAATATATAATGAAAGGGAATTGCGATCGATGGAGTTTAATCATATCCCGGTACTGTTTGAGGAAAGCATAAGCGCGCTCAAGCTTAAAAGCGGCGGCGTATATGTCGACGGAACGCTCGGCGGCGGCGGACACGCCGCCGGTATTTTATCGCGTTGTCCGGACTGCCGTCTTATAGGTATAGACAGGGACGGCGAAGCGATAGACGCGGCGTGTAAGCGTCTTGGAGAATTCTCGGACAGATTTACCGCGGTGAACAGAAATTTCAGCGAGATAAAGGATATATTGTCTCAGCTCGGAATCGATAAAATAGACGGCGCGGCGCTTGACCTCGGCGTAAGCTCCTATCAGCTTGACAACGCGGAAAGAGGCTTCAGCTATATGCGCGACGCTCCGCTCGACATGAGGATGAATACCTCCTCGGGGAAGACGGCGCGTGATGTTGTAAACGGCTGTTCGTCCGACGAGCTTACGCGTATTTTCTATGAATACGGCGAGGAAAGATGGTCAAGACGGATCGCGGAGTTTATATGCGAAAGAAGAAAAGAGAAAAGTATAGATACGACGTTTGAGCTTGTCGATGTTATAAAGTCGGCAATACCGAAAAAAGCCCGCGCGGACGGAGGTCATCCGGCGAAAAGAGTTTTTCAGGCTATAAGGATAGAGGTAAACAACGAGCTTGGAATACTCGGCGGAGCCGTGAAGGATTTTGTTTCGTGTCTCGGGAGCGGCGGAAGGCTTGCGGTTATAACGTTTCATTCGCTTGAGGACAGAATTGTAAAAAAAACATTTCAGGAGCTTGCCGCGGGCTGTATATGCCCGAAGGAGTTTCCGGTATGCGTCTGCGGACGCAAGCCGGAAATCAAGATAGTTTCAGCGAAACCTATATTGCCTTCCGAAAGAGAAATAACGGAAAATTCAAGAAGCAAGAGCGCGAAGCTCAGAATTGCGGAAAAACTTTAAGGAGAGATAATTGTGGGATACGGTAATTTGGCGTACAAGCTGCCGCGGCAGTACGAAGAACCCGCGGAAAAGAGCATACCGCAATCGGATTACGTAAGAATAGTTAAGAGGAATCGTGAGCAAATGCTGATAAAGAGCAGGAATATCCGCAGAATTTGTATAATCGTTTTAATCGCGTTTTCAGCCGGCTTCATGATTTCGCGTTTTGTCGCGGTAAACGAGGCGGAACAGGAGGTCGCGTCGCTTAATAAGCAGCTTGACGAGCTGGAATCGGCTACAAGCCAGATGGTTTTCGACATGGAGCAGAGCGTCGACCTCGCGGAAATCGAAAAGGAAGCAACGACAAGGCTGGGAATGCAAAGACCGGAGAAGTATCAGACAATATATGTAAATGTAAAGCAGGAGGATATAACGGAGAAAACTGCGCGAGAGGAAGAAGGCGTCGGTCATTATTTAACGTCTTTATTAAAAAAGATTGGCGGTCATATTGTGGAGTTTTTCAGCATAAAATGAAAATAGACCATAATATTGCCGAAACGGTATTCAGAAGGAATTGATAAATTAATGAAGCCATCATTAAAGGAAATAAAAAGAAGAACGCTTGTAATGACGCTTATCGTAACGGCGGCGCTTGCGGCGCTTATTGTGAGGGTGGCGTATTGGCAGATCGTACGCGGAGACGAGCTTTCGGAAAAGGCTAAGGCGCAGCAGCAGGGCAGCAGCATAATAACAGCGTCAAGAGGCAGGATTTTTGACAGGAACGGAAAGGTTCTTGCCCAGAGCGCGTCGGTAAATACGCTTATATGCAATCCCGAGGACATAAAGGAGGACGGCGACGCGGACGTTATAGCCGCAAAGCTTGCTCCGGTTATAGACATGGAAGAGGACAAAATAAAAAATCTGATAACGAAAAATTCACGTTATCAGGTAATAAAAAAGCGTCTTACAAACGAGGAATCGGAGGCCGTAAAAAAACTTCTCGACCCCGAGACCGACTCCGTTGTCGCGAAGGCTATGAGCGGAGTGTATTTTGAGGATGACTCGAAGAGATACTATCCGTTTAATATAGCGCCGCATATTCTTGGCTTTACCGGATACGACAATAACGGGATACAAGGCATAGAGCTTACGTTCGACGACGAGCTCATGGGACGCAACGGAAGCGTGGAGACGAATCAGAACGCCGACGGAACCACGCTTAAAGAACGCCAGGAGGAATACGTAAACGGAGCTTCGGAGGGCGATGACGTAGTTCTCACGATAGATGAAACGATACAGCATTTTCTTGAAAATCGTCTTGAAGAGGCGGTGGTTGAAGATAAGCTCAAAGAGGGCGCGGCGGGAATAGTTATGAATCCGAAAACAGGCGAGATTCTGGCGATGTCCACAAAGCCCGACTTCGATCTTAATTCGCCGTACGATATCGATCGGTTTCAGAAATACGCTATAGATTTTGAATATAAGGAGGAGTCAGACGACCCGGACGCGACTCCTTCGCCTACGGACGACCCCGAAAACCCGAGCGACGAGTATATCGCCGCGATGCGCAACAAAATGTGGAGGAATAAGGCGATATCCGACACGTACGAGCCGGGTTCGACATTTAAGATAATTACGGCTGCGGCGGCTCTGGAGGAGCATGTCGTAGATCTCGATTCAAACTTTTACTGCCCGGGTTTTAAGATAGTCGCGGACAGAAAAATCAACTGCGCGAATAACAGCGGTCACGGAGCCGAAACCTTTGTCGAGGGAGTACAAAATTCCTGCAACCCCGTTTTTATGGAGCTTGGAGCGCGTCTGGGAAATGAAAAGTTTATGGAATACTTCACGGCGTTCGGACTTACGGAAAAAACAGGTATTGAGCTTGTCGGAGAGGCGTCAAGCATTTACTACCGTAATACGATGAACGAGGTGGACGTCGCCACAAGCTCTTTCGGACAGGGATTTCAGATTACGCCGATACAGCTTATAACGGCTGTAAGCGCGGTTATAAACGGCGGCGAGAGAATGAAGCCGCTGATAGTTAAGGAAATAAGGAACTCCGACGGCGTGCTGAAGACGTATGAACCCGAGGTTGTCACAAGAGTTATTTCGGAGGAAACGTCAAGGCAGATGCGCGATATTCTTGAATCCGTAGTCGCGCTGCCGACGGCTACAGGTAAAAACGCATATGTAAAAGGCTACCGCATCGGCGGCAAGACCGGTACGTCCGAAAAAGGCGACAGAAACGATGAAAAACGTATTGCTTCCTTTATCGGCTTCGCTCCGGCGAACGACCCTGAGATTGTGTGTCTTATAATGCTTGACGAGCCGCAGATTGACAATAAATACGGCGGCACGATAGCGGCTCCGATCGCGGGCGAGATAATAGGCGATATTATGAATTATCTCGGCGTAGAGAAACAGTATACCGATGATGAAGAACCGGAGGCGCGCGCGGAAGTTCCCGACACAAGAGGGGACGACGTCGAAAGCGCGCGCAAGGCTATCTTGGATCGCGGACTGTACGTTGAAACGTCCGGAGACGGAGAAACGGTAGTTAATCAGCTTCCGAAGCCCGGAGTAATGCTTAATAAGGAATCCACGGTTATATTGTATACGGACAAAACAGAAAAAACGGGAACCGTGACGGTTCCGAACCTTGAGGGATCGTCCGTAAGCGACGCGCGTTATATGCTGGAGCTTAGAGGATTGAATTTTGAGGTTATCGGAGCGGGACACAGCGAGGCGGGGAACGCTTACGCTGTGAGTCAGAGCGTCGCGGCGGGAGAGGAAGTCGCGCCCGCGACGGTTATAGGAGTAGAGTTTCGTCAGGTAACTTCGGATTAAAAAGATAGGGGGAGAGATAATGTTAGCGAGTGAGCTTCTCGGCGAAAAATGGCTTGATAAATATAATGATATTGAAATAACGGGCGTCGCGTACGATTCCAGAAACGTGCTTCCGGGAAATGTGTTTGTGTGTATAAAGGGATTCGAGACGGACGGTCATAAATATGCCGCTATGGCGGTGAAAAATGGAGCGGCGGCGATAGTTGCGCAGGATAAAATCGACGTCGACGTACCGGTTTGGTATGTCGACGATTCGAGAGCGGCTGTAGCGCGGATGGCGTGCAGATATTATGATAACCCGTCGAAAAAATTCAAGCTTATAGGCGTTACCGGCACAAACGGAAAGACTACGATAACATATCTTGTAAAGAGCATCGTAGAGACTGCCGGTATGAGAATAGGCGTTATCGGCACCAATCAGAATATAATAGGCGACAAGATACTCGTAACTCAAAGCGCTACTCCGACGACGCCGAACGCGCTGGAGCTTCAACAGCTTTTCAGCGAGATGGCGCAAGACGGCGCGGAATGCGTGGTTATGGAGGTTTCGAGTCACGCTCTGGAGCTTGAGAGAGTGCATGGATGTCATTTCGACGTGGGAGTATTCACAAATCTTACCCGCGACCATCTTGATTTTCATAAGACTATGGCAAATTACCTTAACGCGAAGGCGAAGCTGTTCGCCATAAGCGATAAGGGCGTTGTGAATTTTGACGATGAGGGCGGAAAAGCAATTATCAGGAATTCCTCATGCGACATACTTAAAGTCGGATTATCGGACGAATGCGACCTCAGAGCCGAAAATATAGAGATATCGGCTTCCGGAACAAAATTTGACGTTAGCTATAAGGGGAAAACGTATCATGCCGACATAGCTATCCCCGGAAAATTCAGCGTTTATAACGCTGTCTGCGCAATGGGCGCCGCGTTGCAGCTCGGAATTGACATGGATACGATAATTAAGGGACTGAAAAACGCTCCGGGCGTTACGGGACGCGTGGAGGTTGTTCCTACGGATACCGATTACACGGTTATTATAGACTACGCCCATACGCCCGACGGTCTTGAGAATATTATAAGCACGGTAAAGGACTTTGCCAAGGGCAGAGTTATAACGCTGTTCGGCTGCGGCGGCGACAGAGATAATACGAAGCGTCCGATTATGGGCGAGATCGCCGGCAGACTTTCCGATTTTACAATAATCACCTCCGATAATCCGAGAACCGAGGATCCGATTGCCATTATAAACCAGATAGAGACGGGCATGAAGAGAACCGACGGAAAGTATAAGGTCATAGCGGATCGCCGCAAGGCGATAGGCTACGCTCTCGATAACGCCGCAAAGGACGACGTCATCATCCTCGCGGGCAAGGGACAGGAAACTTATCAGATAATCGGTAAGGAAAAGCATGACTTTGACGAGCGCGCGGTAGTATACAAGCATCTCAATAAATAATTGGGAATGTATTAACAGCCCGAATGACGGTTTATGACCGTCATTTTGACTATCTGACAGCGATAAAAACAATTGAGAGGAAATATTATTATGCAGACAATTACGATTGAGGAAATACTGGAGGTGTGTCAGGGAACGCTTCTGTGCGGCGAAAGTAAAGGAATAATAACAGGAATTACCACCAATTCTCGCGAAACGGGAGAAGGGATGCTTTTTATACCGCTTATCGGCGAGAAGTTTGACGGGCATGAGTTTATCCGCGCCGCGTTTGATTTGGGCGCGGCCGCTTCGCTTACGCAGAAGGATACCGAACCTATGATAGACAAAACAATCATCAGGGTCGGCGATACGCTTAAGGCGCTCGGAGATATCGCGCGTTACTATAAGGAAAAACACAATGTGCCTTCTGTCGCCGTAACCGGCAGCGTCGGCAAAACAACGACGAAGGATATGATCGCTTCGGTATTGTCGCAAAAATATAATACGCTTAAAACGCAGGGTAATTTTAATAACAATATAGGCTTGCCGCTCACGATTTTTAATCTTGAAAAGGAGCATGAGGCGGCGGTGATTGAAATGGGAATGAATCATTTCGGCGAGATAGAGTACCTCGCGTCAATAGCCAAACCGGACGCGGCCGTTATTACAAATATAGGTCAGTCGCATATAGAAAATCTCGGCTCGCGCGAGGGTATTTTTAAGGCGAAAATGGAAATAACAAAGCGGTTTTCGGAAAATAATACGCTTATCGTAAACGGCGACGATGATTTTCTCTCTAAAACAAAGGGTATTGGAAAATATAAAGTTATATATTACGGAATTACAAATCCCGAAAACGACGTATACGCGAAGGATATAGAAAATAACGGACTTGACGGAATAAAATTCACCGCTGTGTGCGGCGGGGAGGAGTACAAGGCGGAGGCGACCGTACCGGGAGAGCATAATGTGTATAACGCGCTCGCGGCGATATGCGTAGGACGCGAGTTCGGCGTTCCTATGGATAAAATAATCGAGGGAATAAGGAGCTTTAAGCTCACGAAGATGAGAATGGCAGTCGAGGATTATGAAGGAATAAAGATAATAAACGACTGCTATAACGCTTCGCCCGACTCGATTAAGGCGGCGCTGGGCGTGCTTGGGGGCGTTAAGGATATGCGCCGCGTAGCGGTGCTCGGCGACGTGCTTGAAATGGGAGATTTCGCTAAGGACGCGCATTACGCGCTCGGAAAAGCCGTATGCGATAACGGCGTCGATTTGCTTATTACCGCGGGTGAAAACATGAAGCGTCTCGCGAAAGGAGCGGCGGATAACGGAATGAAAAATATTGTTTCGTTCGATAAAACTCTTGAGGCGTGCAATTATGTTAAGGAGCATATAAAAAAAGGAGACGCCGTTCTTATTAAAGCGTCGCGCGGAATGAAATTCGAGGAAGTTTACAACGCCGTAACAAATAAGTAACGAGAGGAAAAGGAAAGGTAAAATGGAAGTATTAAAGGAAATGTTAATGTCGTCGGCTCTTGCGTTTATAGTCGCGATCGCCGTTACGCTTGTATTCGGACCGATATTTATACCGTGGCTTCGTAAGCTCAAATTCGGTCAGGAAATCCGCGAGGAGGGACCGAAGTGGCACCGAAAGAAATCGGGCACGCCGACAATGGGCGGAATTATGTTCATAGTCGGAATGGCGGCGGCGATAGCGGCGACAACTGTTATTTTTGCCGTTAACGGAAATTTTGACGCGACGTACGCGAAATGTATATTGCTCTTCGCTGTTTCTCTGGGATTCGGGGCGATAGGATTTATTGACGATTACATAAAGGTTGTAAAAAAACGCAATCTCGGACTTACGGCGGCTCAGAAATTTATTCTTCAGGTGATTTTGGCAGCCGTTTACGTTGTGGTAATTTACGCTATGGGAGAGCTTGACGCCGTCGTTAAAATTCCGTTTACCTCTATAGAGTGGACAATGCCCGTATGGCTTTATATACCGTTTGTAATGTTTGTAGTCGTCGGCGTTGTAAACGCCGTAAACCTTACCGACGGACTCGACGGACTCGCATCAAGCATAACTGCGGTTGTCGCGCTGTTTTTCGCGCTCGCGTCGTACATAGCCTTCAGCGAGTACGGAGTTACGGTGTTTTCAATGGCGCTTTTGGGAGGACTTCTGGGATTCCTTTGGTATAACAGATATCCGGCGAAGGTGTTTATGGGCGATACCGGCTCGCTGTTTCTCGGCGCGGCTGTCGCTCTGACGGCTATTGATTTGAAAATACCGATACATCTTATACTCGTCGGCTTTGTGTATTTTATGGAAACATTGTCCGTAATACTTCAGACGGCGTATTTCAAATATACAAAAAAGAAGTACGGAGAGGGAAGAAGAATATTCAAAATGAGTCCGCTGCATCATCATTTTGAGATGTGCGGATGGAAGGAAAAGAAAATTGTCGCTGTGTTTACGCTTGTGACGGCGGTTCTTTGCGCCGCCGCGTGGATTGCGATTTAATCCGGAGGAGAAGCTATGGCAGGAACCGCGTATCATAACAGAACAGTAAAACAGAATAGAAGAGCGATTGTAGACAGACCTGTTAAAACGGTAAAAGCGGGAGATTTCGATTATACGTTTTTGTTTATAGTAATACTGCTTTTGGCGTCGGGACTTGTGATGCTGCTTTCCGCGTCCGCGCCCGCGGCGAACCGTATATACGGAAATTCATATTACTTTTTCTTAAAGCAGATTGCCTGCGCGGCTGCGGGACTTGTCGGTATGTGGTTTGTTTCCAAAATAAACTATAACGTGTACCGCGCTCTTGCGCCTAAGCTGATGATAATATGCATCGTGCTGCTTGTGCTCGTGCTTATTCCGGGAATAGGCGCGGAGCATAACGGCTCAAGACGGTGGCTGAACACTCCCGTTATAGAGATTCAGCCCTCGGAATTTATGAAGCCGATAATAGCGATGTATTTCGCCAATCTTATAGATACGGGAAAATATAATCTGAAAACAATCGGAGGAAATATTCCTTATATAGGCGTTCTTTTTGTCGTGTTGGGACTTATGCTTCTGGAAACGCACCTGAGCGGAGCGATAGTAATAGCCGGAATCGGCGTCTGCGTTATGATAGCGGGCGGAACGCCCGTAAAGCCCGTGCTTTTGGGCGCGCTTGTGCTTGTTCCGGCGCTGATTATCGCCGTGTATATTATGAGTCCCGTCAGGTGGGCGAGAGTAACGAGCTTTCTCGACCCTTTCAAGGATATACGAAATCAGAGCTATCAGGTAGCTCAGGGACTTTACGCGATAGGCTCGGGAGGAGTTTTCGGACTTGGTCTGGGACAGAGCGTGCAGAAATATTCATATCTGCCGGAGCCGTATAACGATTTTATTTTCGCCATTGTCTGCGAGGAGCTCGGACTTGTAGGAGCGGCGGTTGTAATACTGCTTTTCGCGGCGCTTATTATAAGAGCCGTGAGAATAGCAATGAACGCGCCCGATACATACAGCTCTCTTGTCGCGGTGGGAATAGCGGCGCAGCTCGCGATACAGACTATACTGAATATAGCCGTGGCGACTTCAAGCGTGCCGAATACAGGCGTCGCGCTGCCGTTTTTCAGCTACGGCGGTACGGCGATACTTACGTTGCTGCTGGAAATGGGAGTTTTATTAAATATATCGCGATATTCCATAAAAGATTAAAGGAGTAAATTATGAGAGTACTGTTTGCCGGAGGAGGAACGGGCGGACATATTAATCCCGCCATATCGATAGCGGATTACGCCGCCTCTAAGGACGAGGATTTTGAGGCTCTGTTTGTCGGAACAAGAGAGGGACTTGAAACAAAGCTTGTTCCCAAAGCGGGATATAATATTGAATATATAGAGATACAGGGCTTCGACAGAAAGCATATTATGAGAAATGTCGAGACTGTGAGAAAGCTCGTATCAGCGAGAAAGAAATGCGGAAGGATTATAAAGGATTTTAAGCCGGACTGCGTTGTATGTACCGGCGGATATGTCAGCGGACCGGTGGCGATGGCGTCGAAAGCGATGAAGGTTCCGTCGCTGATACATGAGCAGAACGTATATCCGGGCATGACCGTGAAGGGAAGCGCGAATTACGTTACATATCTGGCTTTGAGCTTCGAGGAAACCGTGAATCACATGAAGCATAAGGAAAAGTGCGTTGTCACGGGAAATCCGATAAGAGAAGAGATACTCAGGGCGGATTACGCGAAAGCGCGTGAAAAGCTCGGCGTAAAGAAACCGTTTGTTCTTATTTTCGGCGGAAGTCTCGGTGCGGATAAAATAAACGATACGGTAACCGGTATGCTCGAAAGAATAGCCTCCGATGATAAAATTGAGCTTTTGTTCGGAACCGGCGACAGAAATTATGAAAAGATAATGAAGCGCGTTGAGGAGATAGGAATAAAGCTTACAGACAGTATAAAGATTGTTCCGTATATAGATAACATGGCGGAGTATATGGCTGCGGCGGACATAGTCGTATCGCGCGCGGGCGCGATAACCGTAAGCGAAATAGCCGCGCTCGGAAAACCGGCGATACTTATTCCGTCGCCGAACGTCGTGAGAAACCATCAGGAGCAGAACGCGAGGGAATTCGAGAGCAGAAACGCTTCGGCGCTTATTCTTGAGAAGGATTTGACGTCGGAAGTATTGTATGACAAGGTAATGTCTATGATAAACGACGCCGAGCTGCTTCATGAAATGTCTGAAAATCTGAAGCCGCTCGCGAAGGTCGACGCATTGGAAAAAATATACGGACTGATGAAAAAAATGGCAAAGGGAGAAACAAAATGAAAATAACCACGGTAAAAGGCGCAAACGATTATCTTCCCGAGGAAGCGAGACTAAGGGATTATTTGCAGAACAGCATATTAAAAACATATACGGACGCGGGATTTGAGCGTATTATGACGCCGGCGCTCGAGGATATAGAAAACCTTGACAAAAGCGACGGCGGCGACAATCTCAATCTTATATTCAAGATTTTGAAGCGCGGCGATAAGCTCGCAAAAGCGGTTGAGAGCAAAGACGCCGATAATCTCTGCGATATGGGACTAAGATACGACCTTACGCTTCCGTTGTCGAGATATTACGCGAACAACCGCGAAAAGTTCGCGCTTCCCGCAAAGTGTATACAGATAGATAAGGTTTACCGCGCGGAGAGACCGCAGAAGGGAAGATTGCGCGAGTTTGTGCAGTGTGATATTGACATAATCGGCTCATCGTCGATAAGCTCCGAGACAGAGCTTATCCATACTACGGCGAAGGCGCTTCTTGCGCTTGGAATAAAGGACTTTACGGTTAAAATCAATGACAGGCGTATACTGAGAGCGCTTCTGAAAAACGCGGGATTTGACGATAATCAGCTTGACAGCGTATGCATAACCTTCGATAAGCTCGATAAAATCGGAGCCGACGGCGTGATAGGGGAGCTTGAGGATAAGGGATTCGACGGAAACGCCGTCGCGAAATTCGGAGAAATTATATCTAAGCCGCTCACGATTGAAAGCGCAAAGGCTGTATGCGGCGACGATGCGGCTGAAAATATCGAGACAATAATAGATTCGGTAAATAAGCTGTCGGACGGAAAGTATAAAATTTCGTTTGACATATCTCTTGTCAGAGGTCAGGGATATTATACCGGAACGGTGTTTGAGATAGTGAGCGGCAAGTTTCGCGGCTCAATCGCCGGAGGCGGAAGATACGATAATCTTATCGGCAAGTTCACGGGCGAGAATATTCCGGCGGTAGGCTTTTCAATAGGCTTCGAGCGTATTTTCACGCTGCTTGCGGAGTCGGGATACCGGATACCCGATACAAAAAAGAAAATCGCTCTTCTTCATGAAAAGACCGATATAGTAAAAGCTATTAAAGAAGCGGAAAAACTCAGAGAGGAATATGACGTTGTGATATATGAAAAGCCGAAAAAGCTGTCAAAATTTCTCGACAGAATACAGCGGAAGGGTTATAGCGGCTTCTGCTTTTGCGGAGAGGAAATCCGCGAATTAAAATAGGCGCTCCTTTTCTTTAAAAAAATTCTCCGGAATATTTTTTCGGAGGATTTTTTGCTGTTAACGCGAAATATGTATTGAAGAACGGCGTGATATAAGGTATAATATATTTAAGCGGAGGTGTTTAACATGAAGAAAAAATTGTATAAATCGGATACGGACAAAAAGCTCTTCGGCGTATGCGGCGGAATAGCGGAATTTTTCGATATCGACTCGACTCCGGTTCGTCTGGCATGGGCGCTGCTCGCCCTTTTTGCCGGCTCGGGACTGCTCGCGTATTTTTTGGCGGCGCTGATTATGCCGAACAGACCGTATTGAGGAAGATAAGGGACGGAGGATATTTATTATGGAACTAAGATTCTGTATGCCGACAAAGGTTATCTGTCAGGAAGACTGCGTGAGGAATAACGCGGAAGTATTCGCGATAGGGAAGAAAGCTCTTATCGTGACAGGCAGACAATCCGCAAAGCTCTGCGGCGCGCTTGACGACGTTATATGGGCGCTTCATGAAAATAATATAGATTATGTAATATATGACCGCGTTATGAATAATCCGACGGTAGAGTGCGTTTACGAGGGCGCGGAGCTGGCGATGGAGGAGGAAGCCGATTTTGTTGTCGCGATAGGCGGAGGTTCTCCTATGGACGCCGCGAAGGCTATCGCGCTGCTCGCGGTCAGCGATATAGACAGGAAGGATTTGTTCGGCGGAAATATAGGCAACAGGGCGCTTCCGATGATTCACATTCCTACAACAGCCGGCACAGGCTCGGAGACGACTCCGTATTCGGTACTGACCAACCATGAAAAGCGGACAAAGACAAGCATTGCCGCGCCGTGTCTGTTTCCTTCATACGCGCTGCTCGACGCGAAATATACAGAATCGTTAAGCGCGGAAACGACGGTTAACACGGCGGTGGATTCGCTGTCGCATTCCGTTGAAGGCATGACGTCGGCGAGGGCGAATCGCATGTCCGACATTCTCGCGCGCGAGGCCGTAAGACTGATATCGGAGGAGTTTGACGCTCTTGCGAGCGGAAAGCTTTCGTATAGGAGCAGAGAAAAACTGCTTTACGCTTCAATGCTCGGCGGCGTTGTTATTTCGCAGACGAAAACCACAGCCGTTCACTCTATGGGATATTCTCTTACATATTTTAAGGGTATCGACCACGGCAGAGCCAACGGACTGCTGCTCGGCGCGTTTATGCGCTACACGGAAGTCTTTGCTCCGGAAAGAGTGAGAATGATTACGGAATGTATGGGTCTTGCGGATACGGAGGCGTTTTGCCGTAAACTCGACGGAATTCTCGGCGAAAAAGAAAAATTTACGCTTCAGGAGCTTGAGATGTATTCCGATATCGCCGTAAAAGCGGGCGGCATAAAAAACAGCGTAAAATGTCCGTCGAGAGACGAGATACTTGATTTGTACAAAAAGTCGCTTCTGTAAAAGAAATTCAAATGTTTCGCCCCGCTGCCGGTTACATATTTCGATTAAGGAAAGCTTTCGGTGATTTTCCGGTAAGTTTTTTAAAGGTTTTATAGAATGTCGAATAATCGTTAAAGCCGCAGTCATAGCAAAGAGTCATAATATCCGCGCCGGAGGAAAGAAGGCGTTTGGCTTTAGTTATTTTTTGGGTATTCATAAATTCCTTTATCGTAAGTCCCGTTTTCTTTTTAAACGAGTGACACATATAGTATTTATTTATGAAGAACTTATCCGACAAATAATCGAGATTTATATCGGAGGAAATATTGTCGGTAAGATAATCTATTATGTCGTCGACACGCTCGCGTAAGCGCCGCTCTGCGGTCGCTCCGTTGTCAAGTATTGAGTTAATCTGCACAATGAGTTGTATAAAGTATGATTTAATCATGGCGTCGCTTTCGGGCAGACGGTGAACGACATAATATTCAACCTTATCAAAAAAATCGTATAATCCGTATTCCGCCGCCAAATCCGCGGATATTCTGTTGCATGCGCCGAGCGGATAGCGGTCAAGCTTCGCGAACAGGTCAAACTCCGATAGAAAATCACGCGAAATCTGAATAAAATTCCGCTCATATGTTTTGTCGGAATGAAAAGCGATGGTGTGAAGCTCGTCCGGGCGCGTTACAAAAATATCGCCTTCTTCAACGGTGTATATTTTATCCTCGACGATATACGACGCGTCGCCCGATTTAAAATAAAGGAATTCATAATAATTGTGCAGGTGCATTTGCAGCTGCGGCGGACGCCCTTTAACGTAGCTGTACAGGTATTCCTTCTGCTTGTGAGATATCATGTGTATCACCTCGGTTTGATTGTATCACAAAAAAGCAACTTTTGCAATATTTTGCTCAATTTTCGCAATTTCATTTGATATGCTTTAGTGATACAATAGCGGTAATAAAATTCTCTCTCATGCAACCGTATCGAATATTTTGGTACGGTTGTTTTTTGTGCGAATTGACAAATAAAAAACTAACAATTTTGTGACAATTAACAAATTCATAATGTAAACCTGATATTTATTTGATTAATGCATGTTTTGTGATATAATGTTTATATACATACGGAAATAAAATCGGAGAGAAAGGGGCGATAAACGTTGAAAAAATATTTTCCGGAAGATGAGTACGGCAATTTGCCGTGCGGCGCCGCGGTATTCAGATACGGCGGCAAACTCGAGATCGTATACGCGAATGAATATTATTACCGTAATTTTTCAAACGGAAACACGGAAACCCTGAATGTATGCGCCGCCGATAAAAGTTTTGTGCGTAAAGCGTGTGAAGAACTCGCCGGTACGGATAAAGCGGAAGTGCATTACAAATGCGCCGGCGATAATATAAAGGCCGTATGTATGTCCGTAAGCCGGTATTCCGACGGAACGGTTCTCGGCATTCTGCTCGACGACACGAAGCGTTATACCATGATATCAAAGCTGCGCAATGAGAGAAATCGATACGCAATGGTAATATCCGCCTCTAAAAATCTTGTGTTCGAACATAACATTGCGGAAAATACGTCTGTTTTATACGCGCCTGTGCCCGGTTCAAGCGAAATAGAGACGGTGGAAATTGAAAACCATGAAGAATGTATGCTTAATGAAATGATACATCCGAAGGACAGGGAGCTTTTCGCCGCGGATATGTATAACGATAAGAAACAGATTTTATCCGCGAGGATGAAGCTTCCGGGGTCTTCCGCGTGGAGCTGGCGCCGCGTGAACAGACATTTCGAGTATGACAAGGCGGGGAACATTGTACGCATATACGGAACGTTAAGCGATATTGAAGAGGAAAAGAAACAGGAAACCGAGCTGAGAAAGCAGTTCGAGATTGACCCCGATTTGAAAATATACAACAGAAACGCCGCTGTTAAAAAGATAGACGAGTATCTCTCAAATAATCCGAATGACAGGGATTATTCCCTTTTCGTACTGGACATAGATGATTTTAAGAGCGTCAACGACACGTACGGTCATCTGTACGGGGACGCCGTAATCGCGAAAGTGGCTGAAATTCTTAAAGAGATTGCCGGAGATAAGGGCGTTGTCGGAAGATACGGAGGCGACGAATTTTTCGCGTTCTTCCATACCGCCGACTCTGAAAAAATATCCCAAATCGGAAATAGGATTAACGAGGACATGAAAAAGGTGCGCATGCCGGATGATAAAAGCATAACCTGCAGCGTGGGAATAGCGCCGGGAACCTTGTATAAAGAGCGTCCCGCGTATAAGGATATGTTTGTACATGCCGATAAGGCGCTTTACAGCGTTAAAAGCAACGGAAAGGCGCACTGGGAAATTTATGACGATAACATGGAGGAGACCGCGGGTCATGCTATAAGCTATGAAGCGGATAATGAAGTAGACAGCGAGGAATTGCTCGAGTCGAGAGATTTGATGAAGGTGTTTCTTGAGCTTGCCGCCGGCGCGAAAACGAGCGACGCGGCGATATACGGGATAATCCGTTACGTAGCCGAAAAATTTAAGGTTGACTGGTTCCAGATAATGCAGCTGAACTGCAAGGAGGATCTTATCACGATAAAGTATGAATGGTGCAAAGACCCCGATTTCCGCAATAACGCGGGAAGAAGCGGCTATTACGCCCATTCGGATCTTATGCGTTTCAGAAAATATTTTTCAAATCATCCCGTATTTCTTATATGTCCCGAAAATATAGAGGGCTTTTCAATGAAATTTCAGCGCGAGTTTGAAAAGAACATGAGATACGCCGTGCTATATAACGCTAATGTGACAAGCGACGATTCCTTCTATATGTTCGTCTGTACGAGATTTGACAAGACAAACGTATGGGAGGAGAAGGAAACTCTGGAGCTGAACGCGGCTACCAAGCTTATGACGATGTACGTATCTCAGGCGAACAAGGAAACGGAAAATGAGCGCCGCTACAAAAATATGGTTGATTTTGAAAAGAAAACGGGTCTTTATAATCCTCAGAAGTTCTACGAGCAAATGGGAAGACTGCGTAAAATTGCCGCGGAAAAAAATGAAAGAGTCGCGGTTATACATACGGATATAAGTAATTTTCTCGCGTTTAATATGAAGTTCGGAATTCTTGAGGGAGATAAGATTATTGTCGCTTACGCCAATCATATTCCCGGGAACGATAAGCCGGAGGAAAGAATCGTATCGCATCTTGACGGAACGGATATATTTATGACCGCTCTGAGGATAAAAGACGGCGGGAAAGCGATTGCCGAAGAAACGGAACGGATAAACAGGGATTTCTGCGAAAAGAAAAACAAAGATTTCCCAGGAGCAAATCTTATAGTAAAAAGCGGAGTTTACGTTCTTAAAGAAGACGATATAGGCGGCGACGGATTTGACCGCGCGCTTTTCGCGAAACGTTCGGTAAAGAATTTTACGGAATCGTTCTGCGCGCTGTATGAAGATAAATAATAATATAAAAAGATAAGGGCTTAATGTCGAAAAGCTGTAATCCTACCGCATATTAACCTTTACACGATACGCCGCCAACAGTTAAAGACGAACTCGTTTTTATCGGCGGCGCCTTCGGAAAATCACATATTTGTAAATTCCATAAATGGCAGTAACGGCTTAAAAACCGATACTGCCATTAGCTTTATTCATTGTTTTTACGCGATCGTTTCTCCGATTTGCGCTTGCCCTCGTCTGTTTCAAAGGACTTTGTTATTCGAGGCAATAATTATATCCCGCGAGCGCGTAGGTTATTGACAACTTCGCGGATATGTATTTTCATTACGGTAAAATATATTACGGAGGAGTTGTTGAAAATGAAAATTATAACGCAAAAACTCATTGAAAAATTTAAGGTGTATTTAATTCAAGAGGAAAAGGCGGAAAACGCTGTTGAAAAATACGTTCGGGACGCCGCCGCGTTCGCGGAATGGCTCGGCGGGCGCGAGGTAAGCAAAAAAGCGGTTCTCGAGTACAAACGGGAGCTTATCTCAAAATATTCTCCCGCGAGCGTCAACTCGCGCTTATCGTCCTTGAGCAGCTTTTTAACGTTCTGCGGGCGCGGCGACTGCAAAATCAAAAACGTGAAAATCCAACAACAAATTTTCGCGCGAACCGAAAAGGAGTTGACTAAGGCGGAATACGAACGCTTGTTACAAGCGGCGCAAAGCGGGAAAACCCGAAAGCTTTATTATCTAATGCAGACTATCTGCTCAACCGGCATACGAGTTTCGGAGCTGAAATTCATCACGGCGATCGCAATGGCGCTGTCGCTTGTCGTACTGCCGCGGACGGCCATGGCGGAAGACAACGTCGCTCAGATAGGCGAGACCGGTTATCCGACGTTTGCTGACGCGGTTACGGCGGCGGGAAGTTCGGAAACTGAAAATCCGACGATTACGCTGTTGAGCGACGTCGACCTTGACGCGACGCAAACGATAAGCAAAACCGTAACGATCGACTTAGGGGGTTGCACAATTACGGGCGGCAACGTCCGCGCGATTCACGTGACGGCGGGAACGCTTACCCTGACCGGTACGGGTACGGTTACGACAGTCGCGTCTAACGAAGACGGCGTGACGCCGATTACGGAGACGTCGTCCGTTATCAGAGTCGGCGACGGGGGAGACCTTATGAGCAGAACGCCAATCCTACAAAGGCGAGTCTTGTTATAGATAAGAACGTGACCGTTACGGCTCCCGCGACATATGCGGTGACAGCGTTCGGATCTAATACCACCGAATCCGTCACGGTTAAGGGAACGGTTATTTCAACCAATGTGGCGAGCGCGATCTCCGGCAACGGAGACGATAAATATACCCAGACGGATATTAATATAGAGGACGGAGCGGTGGTTAAATCGGAAGCGGATACCGCGATTTATTATCCGCAGATTGGAACGCTCACGATTGGCAGCGCGACTATCGAGGGTCCGACGGCTATCAAGATGAAATCCGGAGAGCTGACGATTACGGGAAACCCGACGATCGCGGCGACCGTGACGGAAGAAACGTACGAAGCGAACAGCAGCGGCCCGTCTACATCGGACGGCTACGCGGTGGCGGTTGTCAAGAACAACCACTACGCGGGCAATACTGTGGCGAACCTTTCGGCGGGTACGTATACCGGCATTGTGAAGATTTTGGACGATAATGACCCTGCCGGCGGCGACGGAACTATCTCAATCACCGGCGGAACGTATAATACAGATGTGTCGGAGTATTTGGCGACAGACTACAAGGTTTACGAGGTTACCGACGCAGACGGAAACAAAATATATAACGCGGGCGTCGGCTCGGATTCCACGAACTATGTCGCGCAGATAACTAAACTCAACGCAGAGGGTAACACGGAGACAACAGGCTATGATTCGCTTACAAAGGCGGTAACGGCGATTACACAGACGGAACAGATGTGAACTACGATGAAAATTTCAACTCGCTGAAACTGAATTACATAAACGGTGCAGTAAAAG
The DNA here is from genome assembly GCA_964426905.1 of uncultured Clostridium sp. Lineage (GTDB taxonomy): Bacteria > Bacillota > Clostridia > UBA1381 > UBA1381 > Hominilimicola. Next base: position 64,245 of record CAYRSG010000004.1, read on the forward strand.
TTTCAAGCCACCTTCCGGGTGATGTAAACGGCGACGGAAAAGTGAATAATCAGGACGGAACATTCCTTTTGCGTCATCTCGCCAGCTGGAGCGTAAATGTTGATAGCTCGGCTCTTGACGTGAACGGTGACGGTAAGGAGAACAATCAGGACGGAACGATACTGCTTCGTCACCTCGCGGGCTGGGACATAACTATTCATTAAGGAGGCGCGTGGAATGAAAAAGCTATTATCTTGGTGCGTTATATTTTCGATAATGCTTGGAGCGCTGTCGGGAATGACCGTAAGCGCAGCAGGTGCGGCGGTAAAGGCGGGCGTAGAAAAACAGACCGTTTTTAATCTGAGTTTTCGATTAAAAACGGTCTGAATTATCGTATTTTACATATCAAATATATCCGAATGTGTTCCGGTTCTTGCTAAAAGTAATCGTCCGTCAAAGTCCCTGTACTTGTACACAAGAAGCCAATCCGGTTTTATATGACACTCTGAATATCCGACATACTCACCCTGTAATGAATGGTCTTTATAGCCTTCCGGCAATCTTTCAGGTATTCTCAATATGTCGATTGCGTTTTGCAGCAGCGTCATCTCAAAATTCCTTTTTACGCAGCGTCTGAAGTCTCTTTTAAATTTAGAGGAGTATACTACATCTATCATCTTATCCCGCCAACTCCTTAAATAAATCCTCAGTGCTGCCGGAAAACGCAGTTCCGCCGCCGCTTTCCAATTCTTCTATAGCTTCTACAGTGTCGTCGTTCAGCTTCCTATCCGGAATAGCGGCTCCCTGCAAGAAAAATATCACCTGATTCAATTTGTATTCCGGTATTTTATTTATAAGCTCCATGGCAAGTTCTCTGTTCGACATAAATATCACGCCCTTTCCTGTTTTTATTATAACAAACCCGTAATAGAATATCAAGCGTTATTTTCATCTTTCTAAAGAACTCTCCGCCGGCTTTTTCATCCGAAGAAATCTCCGAATCAAGGTTATTATTTACACGCTGTAATAACGGTAACAAAGCCGATTTTGCATAAAAAAGAAAAGACGGCAAAACCGAAAGGTTCGCAAGCTTCATTTCAAGCAAGCTTGATGGAGCGTTGCTCCGCTTATAATTTTCTCGCCGCTATCATAAAACGATGCTGATATGTTATGATCTTACCGTCTGTCAGAAAATCATTATACATATCGCACAATTTATTAAAACAACGTTCCACAGAAAAGTCGGGAAATTCCCATTCGATGATTTTTGCGTAATACACGACCGCTCCGATGTCGAAAAACTCTGCCTTTGGAAATTCCTCTTTAGCAAAAACAATATTAAATCCCGCTTTTTCAAGGGTATTTACACTGTTGCTTAAATTATGATTGGGAAATTGCGGAACAAATCCGTCTATCAGTCTGCTTGATAAAGCGTTATTATTCCGACCGCCAACCTGCTGCGTAATAAAAATTCCCTGCGGCTTCAGTATTCTTGCAACCTCGCCAACATCATAGGCTTCGTGCCGGTTGAGAATTATATCAAAGCTGTTATTCTCAAACGGCAGCTTATTATCACTGAAAATCTGCCGAACATCAATTCCCAACGGCTGTAGTTTTTCTTTGCAAACAGCGACATTCGGCGGATAAGCTTCGGTAACGGCGGTGTTTTCATATGGATGTTTGAGCGTGAGCAGAAATTCACCGCCGCCCGTTCCCATATCCAGCAGCTTCTGAGAATTTTCGCGGTATTTGTCAACAATATCGCGGTAATTCCACGAAAGCGGCTCCTGCTTCATTCTGTTTTGTATGTATGAAAAATCCCAACCGGTAAAAGCGTGTTTTTCCTCGCTTAACAGGTAATTCTTTAATTCTGTTTTATTCATTATGACCGTCTCCTTTTCAATCTTGTCATTTTGTTAAGTTAAATGAAAGTTGAGACCTTGAACTCCTTATGGTATAATGG
>CAYRSG010000005.1:0-11953 GCA_964426905.1 uncultured Clostridium sp.
AGACCTTCCACCACCGCCTATGGCGGCGGTCCCCCTTCCTCCGAATTGCCTCCGGTGCTTCGCAGGACGGCTTTCTACTAAACTAAAATTTATATTACAAAGGAAAGGAAAGAGGATAATGGAAATCACATTAAAACGCGACGGATTAACGCTTAGAGGCGATATGGAAAAACCGGACGGAGAAAAATGTCCGGCAGTGATAATATTTCACGGCTTCATGGGACGCAGGAACGACGAGCTGTTCACATCTATCGCCGAAAGCTGCGTAAAAGCGGGAATGGCGGCTGTCCGTTTTGACTTTGACGGTCACGGAGACAGCGACGGCGACTTTTCGGATATGAACATTATGAGCGAAATCCTTGACGCTTCAAAGATAATCGACTATGTGCGAAAGCTGGATTTTGTCACAGATATCTATATTGTCGGACATTCTCAGGGCGGAGTGGTCGGAGGAATGATGGCGGGCTATTACCGTGAGCGCGTTAAAAAGCTGGCGCTCCTCGCGCCCGCCGCGACGCTAAAGGACGACGCTCTGCGCGGCTCGCTGTTTGGGATACCGTACGATATTGAGAATGTTCCCGATACTATTCCCGTTAAAAACCTGCGCGGCGAGCAGTTTCAGACGGGCGGTTTGTATTTCCGCATCGCGCGTACTTTGCCGATTTATGAAACCACCGCTATGTTTAACGGTGAAACGCTCATAATTCACGGCACGAACGACGACGCCGTCGGCGTAATCGGCTCGCGCCGCTACAAGGAATGGCTGCCCTGCGCGAAGCTTGAGCTTATCGAGGGAGAGTCGCACGGACTTTGCGATTTTTCACTTGACTATGTAACAAAAAGAGTGACGGAGTTTTTGAGTAATGAAAATAGGCGGCTTTGAAACGGAAAATAATGTGTTTCTCGCGCCGATGGCGGGCGTTACGGATTCGCCGTTTCGCGCAATATGCCGGCGTTATGGCGCGGGAATGGTTTATTCCGAAATGGTGAGCGCTAAGGGACTCTATTATAACGATAAAAAGACGGCTCAGCTTATGAAAATTGAAAACGACGAGCGTCCCTGCGCCATACAGATTTTTGGCTCGGACGCCGATATTATGGCGGAAGTTATTCCTAAGGTCATGGAGTACAGACCTGATATAATCGATATTAACATGGGCTGTCCCGCGCCGAAAATCGTAAACAACGGCGACGGCGGCGCGCTTTTGAAAAATCCGCGGAAAATCGGAGAGATTGTGCGTAGGGTATCGGACGCGTCGCCTGTTCCCGTTACGGTTAAAATTCGCAAGGGATGGGACGATAACAGCGTAAACGCCGTTGAAATTGCGAAAATAGCCGAGTATAACGGCGCCGCGGCGATTGCGGTTCACGGCAGGACAAGAGCGGAATTCTACAGAGGAAACGCCGATTGGGATATAATTAAAGCCGTAAAGGAAGCCGTTTCGATACCCGTAATAGGCAACGGCGATATAAACTCAGCCGAGGACGCGAAACGCATGATAGATACCACGGGCTGCGACGCCGTTATGATAGGACGCGGAGCGCAGGGTAATCCGTTTATTTTCAGGCAGATAAGCGAGTACCTGAAAACGGGGAAAACAGATTTTTTCCCGACCGCGCGCGAAAAACTTCTGCAAATGACGGAACACTTGGAAATGCTTGTATCGGAAAAAGGCGAGAATCGCGGAATAAAAGAATCGAGAAAGCATATCGCATGGTATATAAAGGGACTTCCGGGAGCGGCGCGTCTCAAAAGCGAGGTTTTTAAAATAAGCGATATCGGCGAAATGCGCGCCGTTTTGGCGGAATATATAAGTCGTCTGAAGTAAAGATTTAATTAGGCGAAAATAAAGTTTAATTTAGGTAAAAAATGTCTTGAAAAAAAGGTAATTATTTGTTATAATTAATCAAATAAATTCTATTAAAATACTGATGAGGGGAGTTATAAGAAATGGACAACAAATTTGCTAAAGAAGGTCTTACATTTGACGACGTGCTTCTAATACCTCAGGCGTCGGATTTTACACCGAACGAAGTCGACCTGACGACTAAGCTGACAAAAGACGTCACGCTGAATATACCGCTTATGAGCTCGGCTATGGATACCGTTACCGAGTCGTCGATGGCAATTGCGATGGCGCGTGAAGGCGGCATAGGAATTATTCACAAGAACATGACGATAGCGCGGCAGGCTGCCGAAGTGGATAAGGTAAAAAGAAGCGAAAACGGCGTTATAACAAACCCGTTCAGTCTTACAAAGGAACGCACGCTTCAGGACGCCGACGACTTAATGTCGCGTTTCAGAATTTCGGGAGTCCCCATTGTTGATAATGAAAATAAGCTCATCGGTATTATAACAAACCGCGATTTGAAATTCGAAACGGATTTTACTCGGAAGATATCCGACGTTATGACATATGAGAATCTTGTAACGGCTCCCGTCGGAACAACGCTTGCCGAGGCTCAGGAAATTCTTTCAAGGGCTAAGGTTGAAAAGCTCCCCATAGTCGACGGCGAGGGTCATCTGAAGGGACTTATCACAATAAAGGATATAGAAAAAGCGGTTCAGTACCCCAACAGCGCGCGCGATAAACAGGACAGACTCCTTGTGGGCGCGGCGATCGGCGTAACGGACGACGCGCTTGAGCGAGTGCAGGCTGTCGTTGACGCGGGGGTTGATATTGTCGCTCTCGATTCCGCTCACGGACACAGCAGGAATATTATAAATAAGGTTAAGGAAATAAAAGCCGCGTTTCCGGATTTGCCGATAATCGCCGGCAATATCGCTACGGGAGAAGCGGCGGAAGCTCTTATTAAGGCGGGAGCCGACAGCCTGAAGGTCGGAATCGGTCCCGGCTCAATCTGTACCACGCGTGTTGTCGCGGGTATCGGCGTTCCGCAGATTACGGCTGTTTACGACGTAAGCTGCGCGGCTAAGAAATACGGCGTACCGGTTATTGCCGACGGCGGAATTAAATATTCCGGCGACATAGTTAAGGCGATTGCCGCCGGCGGCGACGTTATAATGCTCGGAAGTCTTTTAGCGGGCTGCGACGAAAGCCCCGGTGAGTTTGAGATATTCCAGGGCAGAAGATTTAAGGTATACAGAGGCATGGGTTCGATCGCCGCTATGGAGTGCGGCTCAAAGGACAGATATTTCCAGACAGGCTCAAAGAAGCTTGTTCCGGAGGGCGTCGAGGGACGAGTTCCCTATAAGGGCCCCGTTTCCGATACGGTTTTCCAGCTTCTCGGCGGTATACGCTCCGGTATGGGTTACTGCGGAACAAAAACTATTCCCGAGCTTAAAGAAAGAGGAAAGTTTGTAAGAATTACCGGCGCGGGTCTGAAGGAAAGTCATCCTCATGATATTTATATCACAAAGGAAGCCCCGAATTACAGCTATAATACGCAGGGTTAAAAACAGATAAGAAAATAAAAGCGTTTCGGATAAAAATTTTTCCGAAACGCTTTTTTAATGCGCGGGTTACGGTATGTTTACAGTTCCCGCGTTTAAATTATTTTCCCTCTACGAGTCTCTTGGCGTCGATAGCAATCATAAGCTCTTCGTTTGTAGGAATAACAAGAGTTTTAACCGTAGCGTCGTCGGCTGAAATATCAACCGTACCGCGAGCGTTGTTTTTATCCGCGTCAATCTTAATTCCGAGGAATTCAAGACCGTCGACAACAGCCGCTCTTGTAGCCGCGTCGTTTTCGCCTACGCCGGCGGTGAATACAACCGCGTCAATACCGCCCATAGCCGCGGCGTAAGCGCCGATATCCTTCTTAACCTGATACGCGAACATATCGAGAGCGAGCCTTGCTCTGCCGTTGCCCTCGGCGGCGGCGGCGGACAAATCTCTGAAGTCGGACGAAACGCCCGAAACGCCCTGAACGCCGCTCTGCTTGTTCATAAGAGCGTCGACCTCAGCGGCGCTCATGCCTTCCTTGTTTATAAGATATGTAACGACCGCCGGGTCCATTGAGCCTGTTCTCGTACCCATCGGAACGCCGTCAAGAGGAGTGAAGCCCATCGACGTGTCGATACATTTTCCGCCGTCGACAGCCGTAATCGACGAGCCGTTTCCGAGATGACATGTTACAATCTTTAAATCCTTAGGGTCTTTTCCGAGGAATTCAGCGGCCTTCTGCGAAACATATTTGTGGCTTGTGCCGTGGAAACCGTATTTTCTTATCCCGTCCTTCTCATACAGCTCGTACGGAAGCGCGTACATAAACGCTTTCGGCGGCATTGTCTGGTGGAACGCGGTGTCGAATACGCCTACCATCGGAGTGTTCGGCATAATTTTCCGGCACGCTCTGATACCGATAATGTTCGGCGGATTGTGCAGAGGAGCGAGCGGAGTACACTTTTCGAGCGCTTTCATAACCGCTTCCGTAATCATGCACGAATCTGAGAATTCCTCCGCGCCGTGGACGACTCTGTGACCTACCGCGCCGATTTCGTCCATTGACTTTATAACGCCGATTTTCTCGTCGATAAGCGCGTCTATAACCATCTGTATAGCGTCGCCGTGGTCTTTCATAGGCTTTTCAATCTTTGTTTTTTCATCTTTCGCGACGTTTGTATGCTGAAGATTCGAGCCGTCGATTCCTATTCTCTCGCAAAGACCCTTTGCGAGAACGGACTCGCTGTCCATATCGATCAGCTGGTACTTCAATGACGAACTGCCCGCGTTGATAACTAATATTTTCATTGTATTTGTTCCTTTCTGTAATTATTATAAATAAGCGTCGGATTGAATGGTATGGCGCTTATTTCTGAGCCTGAATCGCCGTTATCGCGATAACTCCCTCTATATCCTCCGCGCTGCAGCCTCTCGACAAATCGTTTACGGGCTTCGCGATACCCTGGAGAACCGGTCCGTACGCTTCCGCCTTGGCAAGTCTTTGAACGAGCTTGTAACCGATGTTTCCGGCGTTCAGGTCTGGAAAGATAAGTACGTTCGCGTTTCCCGCCACAGCTGAGCCGGGAGCCTTCTGCTTAGCTACGGAATCTATAATCGCGGCGTCAAACTGTAATTCTCCGTCGAGCTTCAAATCGGGAGCCTTTTCTTTAGCGAGCTTTGTCGCTTCCTGAACCTTTGTTACAAGGTCGCTTTTAGCGCTGCCGTATGTAGAATATGAAAGCATTGCAACCCTGGGGTCTCCGCCTACGAGCCGCTCGTATGACTGAGCCGACGAAATGGCGATTTCGCTCAGTTCGTCCGCTGTCGGATCCTGATTAAGCGCGCAGTCGCCGAAAAGGAAGACGCCGTCGTCGCCGTATTCGCAGTCGGGAACGTTCATAATGAAGAATGCCGATACCAGCTTTGTTCCGGGAGCTGTTTTTAGTATCTGAAGCGAAGGACGGATTGTGTCCGCCGACGAGTGAACCGCGCCCGATACCATTCCGTCGGCGTCGCCCTGCTTAACCATCATAACCGCGTAATATGAAGGGTCTTTAATTGTTTCCGCGGCCTGTTCGGGAGTAACGCCCTTCTTTTTTCTCAGCTCGTAGAATACGTTCGCGTATTCCTCATTCTTCGGACTGTTTTCGCTGTCGACTGTTTCAATACCGTCAATGTCAAGATTTTCGGCGGCTGCGGCGGCTTTTATCTTATCGGGATTTCCTATAAGAATCAGCTTCGCGTAACCTTCTTTTTTTACTGTTGCCGCCGCTCTGAGCGTTCTGATTTCCTCACCCTCGGCAAGTACTATTGTTTTGACGTCTTTTTTTGCTCTTTCCTTGAGCTTCTCTACAAACGTACTCATCACAAAAACTCCTTTTTTCTCTTAATTTTGGGTTTATACCTTTTCTATTATATAACTTTTTCGCGCTCTTTTCAAGTAATTATTATAAAAAACACAGACGGATTAAATCCGAATTGCGGACAAAACCGTCGGCGCTGATTTTATCCGCGGCGCCGATTTATTTTACCAAAACCGTACATTCGCCTTTTTTAAGTCCGTCAGACAGAGCGGAAATTTTTATTTCGCCTTTTTCCTCAGCGCGCGCGAGTATCTGACAAAGTCCGTTAAACGCGCGTCTTACGGGAATTATATCGCTTGCGTGGTCGCCGGGGCGGCCGTTGCCGGCGCCGAGAAAGCCGCCCGCGCCTTCAATAATAAAACGTATTTCATTATCCGCCGCGTTACATACCGCCCCGTTTTTATCAGAGACGCTTACATTTATAATAGCCGTGCCGTTTTCGCGAATTTCGCTTTTATACGCGGTCAGCTTTATTTCGTACGGAACTCCGGAGAATGTCGGCGTATCTGTCATGACCTGCGCGCCGTTTCTGTATCCCTTTACGCAAATCGCGCCGTTTTCATATGCGACGTTCTCCCATGAAACATACAGATTTTTCTCCACGCGTTTTCTGCCCATGCTTACGCCGCCGATAAACAGCTCCGCCTCGTCAAGATTGCTGTAACAGATAAAGCTTACTTTTTCGCCTTTTTCAGGCTGACGGCGGGGAAATAAATGCAGTACGTCCTCTTTGCTCCACCAGCTTTTATAGTAGTAAAAATTATCCTTCGGAAAGCCGCAGTAATCAAGTATGCCGAATTGCGAGTATACGGCGGGATAAGCGAGGGGAGTAGGCTCGCCGCGGTAATCTATGCCGGTCCACAGGAATATTCCGGCGAGATACTCTCTTTCGGCAAAGTATTTCCACTCCGCTTCCGCAAGGTCTTTGCGAAGCGCCTTTTTACCGCTTTTGCATTTCGTCTCGTTTTCGGGGTCGAAAATATAGTACAGACCTCTGTCCTCGTCGGTGCTGTAACAGCCTCTCGTCGAGCTGTTCGCGGACGCTTCCGTAATAATAATCGGCTGCGACGGCATACGCTCATGATAATCGTCCCATGCCGTGCGGCAGTAGTTAAATCCCATAACGTCAAGATTTTTTGTTACGCCGATATAATTTTGCGCGTTGTCAAAACGCTCCTTTCCGTTCCAGCAGACGACGGCCGACGTAACGGGACGCGTCGGGTCGAGTTTTTTCACTTCCGCTTTCATTGTAATTGTCGTGCGCGCCGTTTCCTCTCTGTCCTGAGAGAAGATTTCCTCGTTGCCGATACCCCATATAAATACGGACGGATGATTTCTGTCGCGCTTAACCATGGAACGGAGCCGCTCCAAATCGTCATTGCAGCTCGACATTCTGCGTGTTTCGTCCATGACAAGAATACCCTCTCTGTCGCATATATCGAGAAGCCCGGGGGAGGGAGGATGATGCGCGCTTCTGTATCCGTTCGCGCCCATGCTCTTCATCTGAGCGAGTCTGTATTCCCACAAATCCTCCGTCACGGCGATTCCGGCTCCGGCGTGGTCGTGATGACAGCAAAGTCCCTGTATTCTTATATGTTTGCCGTTAAGGTAAAAGCCGCTGTCCGCTTCAAAGCGTATATCTCTTATGCCGAACGGCGTAAGGCGGGCGTCGGTTTCTTTACCGCCGTCGTATAGGGAGGTTTTAAGCGTATACATATACGTATCTTCAAGACTCCACAGATTTGCGTTTTCAATAACAAGAGTCTGATAACATTTCGCGCTGTCCCACGCGGGTACGGCTATACCGCCTTGAATTTTGCCGGCACAGTTCCCGTTTTTGTCAAGAATTTCGGATATTACCGTAATGTTCCGCGCTTCAAGCTCTTTATTGACTACTTCGGTTTCTATTGTGAGCGCAGCCGAGCCGTTTTTCAAATTCACGTCGGAAGCGGCGAACGCACCCCATTTTTCGACATATACGCTGTTCATAACCTCCAGCCATACATGACGGTAAATTCCGCCGCCCTCGTACCACCAGCCTTCGCGGTCCGACGCGTCAACGCGTACGGCAAGCAGATTTTCACCGCCGATATTCACGAAGTCGGTTATGTCGTAATAGAAGCTCGTGTAACCGCTTTCGTGCGAGCCGACGTAGTATTCGTTAAGATAAACGGCGCTGTTTCTGTAAATTCCGTCGAAACACAGATACAGGCGTTTTTCGCGGTAATCCTCGGGAATATCGAAACGTTTTCTGTACCACGCGATACCGCCTTCAAGCGAGCCTCCGGCAAAGTGACGGCTGTCTATGCTTTCCATTTCGGGAATTTTCTGCATGTCCGCGCCGGCGTTTTTTCTTGTATAATCGCCTTCCATGACAAAGTCGTGAGGGATATTCACGCTTCGCCATTTTGAGTCGTCAAAATCGGCGGCGGGCGCTCCGAAGCCGAAGGCTCTCGCTTTCGCTCCGCCCCAGCCGTCCGCGGCGGTTTTAGGCGGTAAATCGCCGAGAAAAAACCGCCAGTTTTTGTCCATATTATGTATAATCGCCATGGTAATTCCTCCGGAGTCTGTATTTTATATATCCATTATACTAAATTGAAGCGGCGATTGCAATTAAATATTGATGAAAGAATAAATATTAAAGCAACGCGGGGGGGAGACCCTTGCGGCCGCCGGTAAATTCCATTATACAAAAAAGCCGGCATATCCGAGATATGCCGGCTTCGCTATAGCGTCTTAATACCAACCGCAAAAGCAGTCCGATCCGCGCTAATCGTTACGCTGAAAGAACAACGAGAACCATTGTCGTTATAAGAAAAAGAATCGCGATAGTGGTCGTCAGCTTAGTGAACATGGATTCCTTTGTAGTTCCTCCGTTTTTCTTGAAGAATGAATCGCCCATATCGGAAGACGCGCCCTGAATGCCTCTCATTCCGGGATCCTTACCCTCCTGAGCCATAACTACAAGAATAAGCGCAACCGCGATAATCAGGTGCAATACGACAAATACAGTCTGCATCGAATAACCCTCCTTTACCGGTAAAAATCATTAAACTCCTAAACATTATACCACAAAAATACAAATTTACAATAGTTTTATTAAAATTTTTTGAATTTTTTTCTCAAAGGGTATACTAAACGGATTTTTTCTGATATAATAAATATATTAAACGTTATTAAAGCGAGGTAAATATGGAATATAACGGTCAAAAGCGCGAAAAAGCAATACTCGCGGGAGTTCACAGAGGACTGCGCGACGCTTTATGGGACACAACGGAGGAGTCAATACATGAGCTCGGCGAGCTGGTAAAAACGGCGGGCGGCGAGGTCGCGGGAGAGATTATCCAGAATAAAGCCGATATCGAGCCCGCGACATATATGGGCGAGGGCAAGCTGGAGGAGCTTAAAAACGCCGCGGAGGAACTTGAAGCCGATATGGTTGTGTTTGACGACGAGCTTTCGCCGGTGCAGCTTCGTAATATTTCAGATTTCCTCGGCATGAAGACGCTCGATCGTTCAATGCTGATACTTGATATTTTCGCAATGCGCGCCAAAAGCGGCGAGGGTAAGCTTCAGGTGGAGCTTGCGCAGCTGAAATACAGACTTCCGCGTCTTAGAGGCTTCGGCGTTGAAATGAGCCGTACGGGAGCGGGTATAGGCACGAGAGGTCCCGGCGAGACGCGTCTGGAAAGCGACAGACGCCATATACGCCGCCGTATTTCCGCTCTTGAGGAGGAAATACGGAATTTAAAAAAACACAGAACGCTTATCCGTGACAGACGAAAAAAGGACGGCGTTATAACGGCGGCTCTTGTTGGCTACACGAACGCCGGAAAATCGACGCTTTTGAATACGCTTACCGACGCGAACGTGTTCGCGGAGGACAAATTATTCGCGACGCTTGACCCGACGTCGAGAGCGATCACGCTTGACGATAACAGACGGATACTGCTTGTAGACACGGTTGGATTTATCAGAAAGCTGCCGCATCATCTCATCGAGGCGTTTAAGTCGACGCTTGAGGAGGCGGCTGTGGCGGACGTCCTGATTCATGTCATTGACGCGTCGGGAGAGGAAACCGATAATCAGATTGCGGTTGTGGAGCAGACGCTCTCGGATATAGGCGCGTCGGGGAAACCGACTGTAGCCGCGTTCAATAAATGCGATAAGCTTGCGGAATATCCTGTTTCCGCTATCAAAAGCGACAGAACGGTGTATATAAGCGCAAAGATGAAAACAAACATAGATAAGCTCATAGAGGCGGTCGCCGAAACCGCGCCCGGCAGAAAACAGCGTGTCAGGGCGCGTATTCCATACAGCGAAGGCGGTCTTGTAAACAGCCTGCACGAGACGCAGAAGGTGATATCGGAGGAATACGCTCAGGACGGAACGCTGATGGAGCTTAAAGTGGACTCTGATATGTATGATAGAATAAGGGAGTATGTAATTGAGCAAGAAGGATGTTTACAAAACGGTAAGGGAACAGGCGCAAACGCTGCTGATTGAAAAAAAATCAAAGTTTATCGCGAACGTAAAGCCCGTTGACAACGAGGAGGACGCGGTCGCTTTTCTTAACGAAATACGCTCGCGATATTCCGACGCGACGCATAATGTGTACGCGTATGTAATTGATGAAAACAATATTTTCCGCTACAGCGACGACGGCGAGCCTTCGGGAACAGCGGGCATGCCGGTACTCGACGCGATAAGAAAGAGGGATATTGTAGACGTTATAGTCGTGGTGACGCGCTACTTCGGAGGAACGCTTTTGGGCACGGGCGGTCTTGTGCATACATACGGCGCAAGCGCGAAACAGGGACTTGAGCAAGCTAAAATAGTAAACAGACAGCTTTGCGATATTCTTTCGGTAAGAGTCGGTTACACGCTTTTGGGGAAATTACAGCATGAAATAGCGTCAAGAGGGTATATGCTTGAGGACACGATTTACGAGGACGGCGTTACGTTTATAATATCCTGCCCGATAGACAGAACGGAAAAGGTAATCGCGGATATTACGGATATGACAAACGCGGGAGCGGAAATTAAAACGATTGATAAAAAATATGTGGATGCGGAGGCGAAGGAAGGATGAAAAAATTTTTAAAGGTAATCTGCGCGGCGGTTCTCATTTGCGCCGCGGCGGCGGGCGGATACATAGCGGGGCAGAGGGTGCAGCTAAGCTCTATTACATCGGCGCTGCCGAAAAAGACGATAGAAAAGACAGATTTGCCGTCCGCCGACGCGGAGGAAAATTCCGATTTGCCGTCCGAAATTTCCGAGGAGAATAAGGAGGTTCCTCCGGAAAAGGACACGCGGGAAATAAAAGTATCGCAGGTCTCATCGGCTGATTCGTCATGGACCGTTGTCGACCACGCGTATAACGCGGCGGGACTCGGCACGCTCACGCTGTACACTTCTGCGCAGAAGGCTGACGGCGAGATTATATGGGACGACGGTCAAAAATGGATTGTTGAGATTACCGATGGGAACGGAGGATATTTTACGCTCTATGATCAGTATGTGAGTAACGGAAGCGTTTATTACGACGTCGTTCAGAAGGAGAACGGCGTAAGCGTTATAAACGTATATACTTTCACGGGTTCGGGAACAACTATAAAGCAATATACGCCTACCGAAGAGGGATTTTCGGAAAAGGTTATATATGATTCGGGGACTGTGAACAGGCTCTATTCCACTGTTCCGTCCTATCGATAAAAATTGATTTTAAATTAATGGAGGTAATAACTATGGAAATCAATTTAACAAGCGCGACTTACGAGGGCGAGGTATTGAAATCGGATATGCCGGTATTGGTGGATTTCTGGGCGTCGTGGTGCGGTCCGTGCAAAATGGTCGCTCCGACAATATCTCAGCTCGCCGATGAATACGACGGCAAGGTAAAGGTGTGCAAGGTAAATGTCGACAGCGAAGGCGCGATAGCGGCGCAGAACGCTATTGTGTCGATACCTACGGTAATATTATTCGTTGACGGAAAACCGGTGAAGAAGATGGTCGGAGCGCATTCTATTGACGATTATGAAGACGCCATAGATAAGCTTATTTGAATAAATATTCAGAAATGCGTATAAATATTCATAGACGGTGAATATTTATACGCATTTTTCCGCTTTTAAATAACTTTTTAAAAAAACACTTGCATTTTTATTCAAACAGGAGTATAAT
>CAYRSG010000005.1:12053-57365 GCA_964426905.1 uncultured Clostridium sp.
GCTCGACAAAAAATATTATATGAATACCTTCGGAGACAGGCTTCCGGTATGCTTTGAGAAAGGCGAGGGGCTGAGACTGTTTGACGATAAGGGAAAAACGTATTATGATTTTCTCGGAGGTATCGCCGTAAACGCGCTCGGTCACGGTCACAAGGCTTTTATTGAAGCATTAAAGAATCAGCTTGATAAGGTGATTCATACCTCAAGCCTTTATTACATAGAAAATCAGGCGAAGCTCGCGCAGAAATTAGCCGAAAGCTCCTGCGCCGACAAAGTGTTTTTTGCGAACAGCGGAGCGGAGGCGAACGAGGGAGCGTTTAAGATAGCAAAGATTTACAATTATAAAAAGGGTCTTGACAGATACGAGATAATAACGCTCGACAAATCGTTCCACGGAAGAACGCTTGCGGCAGTCGCGGCGACGGGTCAGAAAAAGTATCAGAAGCCGTATTATCCTCTTACTCCGGGATTTATTCAGGTTAAGCCGAACGACTTTAACGCCGTTAAGGACGCGGTCACGGATAAAACGGCGGCGATAATGATAGAGCTTATTCAGGGAGAGAGCGGAGTCCATCCGATGGATAAGGAATATGTTCAAAAGCTCCGTAAGCTCTGCGATGAAAAGGATATAGTTCTTATTTTTGACGAGGTTCAGACGGGAATGGGAAGAACGGGCAGATTGTTCGCGCATCAGCTTTACGGCGCGGAACCGGATATTTTCACCTGCGCGAAGGCGCTCGGGGGAGGAATACCGATAGGCGCGGTATGCGCGAAGGAAAAGTTCGCGGACGCGTTTGAACCGGGCGACCACGGCACGACGTTCGGCGGAAATCCGTTCGCGACGGCGGCGGGACTGGCGGTGTTCGATATATTCGAGAAGGAAAAGCTTGTTGAGAACGCTGATAAAATCGGAGCGTATTTCAGAAAGAGACTGGACGCTCTTGCGGAAAAGTCAAACGGAAAAATCGCCGAGGTGAGAAACGCGGGATTGCTTATCGGCATACAGCTTGAGGATTCTATCGCGAAGACGGTATTTAATAAATTATTTGAGGACGGATTTTTGACGAGCCTTTGCGGCGGCAATACAATAAGAATCGCTCCGCCGCTGATTATAAGCGAAGGCGACGCGGATTTGTTTGTCGACGAACTCGGCAAGGTATTGGAGGGAATATAAAATGAAGGATTTAATCAGTTTGCACGACTTAACATCTCAGGAGGTAAAGGACCTTTTGGAGCTTGGAATTAAACTCAAGGCGGAGCAGAAGGCGGGTAAGGAGTATCATATTTTAAAGGGCAAGACGCTCGGAATGATATTTACTAAATCCTCTACGCGCACGAGAGTTTCGTTTGAGGTCGGCATGACGCAGCTTGGCGGTTATCCGCTGTTCTTGTCGTCAAACGATATTCAGCTCGGCAGAGGAGAGACCATATATGATACGGCGAAGGTTCTGGAGCGTTTTCTCGACGGCATTATGATAAGAACATACGCGCATCAGGACGTTCTCGACCTTGCCAAGTACGCTGATATCCCGGTTATAAACGCTCTGACGGATTTGCTTCACCCGTGTCAGGCGCTTGCCGACCTTATGACGGCGTACGAGCACAAGGGAAGACTGGAGGGTTTAAAACTCGCGTATATCGGCGATGGCAACAACATGGCGCATTCTCTGATGTACGGATGCGCGAAAGCCGGACTTGACTGCGCGATTGCGACGCCGGATAATTATCAGTGCGACGCGGAGGTTATTGCGAACGCGAAGGATGATTTTAAGAAATCGGGCGCGGAGCTTATTCTTACGGACAATC
Source organism: uncultured Clostridium sp. (assembly GCA_964426905.1). GTDB lineage: Bacteria > Bacillota > Clostridia > UBA1381 > UBA1381 > Hominilimicola. The sequence goes on from CAYRSG010000005.1 coordinate 13,860, forward strand.
CTGTTGAAGCGATAAAGAACGCCGACGTCGTGTACACGGATACGTGGGTCTCAATGGGACAGGAGGCTGAAAAAGCCGAAAGACAGAAGGCGTTTACGCCGTATCAGGTGAACGGCGAATTGTTTAAGCGCGCCGGAAGCGACGCGATATTTATGCATTGTTTGCCCGCTTACAGAGGCTTTGAGGTTACGGAGGAGGTAATCGACGGTCCTCAGTCCGTTATCTTTGACGAGGCGGAAAACAGGCTTCACGCGCAGAAGGCGGTTATGGTGACATTGATGAAATAAAAGGGAAGAAAAAACATGAAAAACGATTATATGTCATTATTTCAGGTACGTCTGGCTAATTACGACGATATACCCGCTATAATGAACATCACGCGCGAAGCGTTTGTAAAGTATCAGCAGATGTCGGGAGTGGAAAATCTTGCGGCTCTCGGCGAATCGTACAATGACGTGAAAAAGGATATCGACACAAAGGTCGTGCTTCTCGCGCTGTCGGACGGCGAGCCTGTCGGAAGCGTAAGAGTGGAGGTTTTTCCGGATAAAACGGCGTATCTGTCTCGCTTTGCGGTTAAGGTGACAAGTCAGAACAACGGTATCGGCAAGTCGATTATGAATCTTGTGGACAGGATAATGATAAAAAAAGGCGTTACGGAAATAAGGCTGCATACAGGCTCTAAAATAACGTCTTTGATACGGTTCTATTACGGACGCGGATTTTACATAGACTCTGTCGATAAGTCGCGCGGCTATGCCCGCGCCCTTCTGGTTAAGGAATATCAGAAGAAGGATTGCTGACCGGCGGTAGGTATAAGCTCCGCGATGTTGCGATACTAAAAAGGATAAACCGCGGTTTTTCGCGGTTTATCCTTTTTTGCGGTAAAATACGCTTGTTTTTACGGGTTGAGTTTTAGCTGTTATACAGCTTTGTATAGAATCCGTTTTCGGCTAAAAGTTCTTTATGCGCGCCTTGTTCGATAATACGTCCCTGATTCATAACAAGAATCAAGTCCGCTTCGCGTATTGTTGAAAGACGGTGAGCGATAATAAAACTCGTTCTGCCCTCCATCATTTTGAGGAACGCTTTTTGTATTCTCTGTTCGGTCATTGTGTCGACGTTTGAAGTCGCTTCGTCGAGAATCAGTATCTTCGGGTCGGAAAGCATAGCTCTGGCGATTGTGAGAAGCTGTTTCTGACCTCCCGACATATTTCCGCCGTCCTCCGTAATCATAGTGTCGTAACCGTTCGGCAGACGTCTTATGAAGCTGTGCGCCGACGCCGCTTTCGCCGCGGCGATAATTTCGTCTTCTGTCGCGCCTTCCTTGCCGTAGGCGATATTCTCCCTGACGGTTCCCGAGAACAGCCACGTGTCCTGCAAAACCATACCGAAATTTCTTCTGAGACTGTCGCGTTTGACATTATCTATATTCTGACCGTCAACAAAAATCGCGCCCCTGTCAACTCCGTAAAAGTTCATCAGAAGATTTACTATAGTTGTTTTTCCCGCGCCGGTAGGTCCGACTATAGCGACGCGCTGACCGGGTTTCGCGGTAATATTAAGATTTTTTATAAGCTCTCCGTTCTTATCATACGAAAAATCAACGTCCTTAAATACGACTTCTCCGCCTTTGATATCAAGCGGAGGGAGCTTGGAATCATCCTTTTCGGGTTCAATATCTCCGAGCGCGAATATTCTTGCCGCCGCCGCGGAAGCCGACTGAAGCTGAGTAAGAATACTCGTCATATCGTTTATCGGACGCGCGAACTGCGTCGCGTAAATCAGAAAGCTCGATATAATTCCGACGCTCAGACGTCCCGCGAGCGCGGCGAGTCCTCCCAGAACGCCGACTGAAATATACGCGAGATTGTTTATATAGCGCGTCGTCGGGTTTACAAGCGACGAGTAAAACTGCGCCTTCTGACCGCAGTCGTACAGACGCGCGTTTATTTCGCCGAATACGTCCGCGCTTCGCTCCTCATACCCGAACGCTTTTACAACCTTCAGGTTGCCGACGATTTCGGAAACATATCCGTTAAGCTCTCCGGTAGTCTGCGCCTGAAGACGGAACATTTTTCCCGAATTTGTCGCGATAGCCTTTGAAACAAAAATACACAGTATCGTTATTATGATAACGCACAGCGTAATTTTCCAGTTCAGCGTAAACATCAGCGCAAGCGAGCCGACAACCGTTACCAGTCCCGAAAACAACTGCGTTATTCCCTGCAGCAGTCCGTCTGACACGGCGTCGATATCGTTTGTCAGACGGCTTATAATATCGCCGTGAGAGCGGCTGTCAAAAAAGCTCAGCGGGAGCTTTGATATCTTTTCAAACGCGTCGGTACGCATTTTTTCTATCGTGCGGTTTGAGAGCGAGTTTGTAAATACAGTCATACCCCATGTGAATACGGCGTTAAGAACATACACGGCGAAAAGTATTCCTATAAATTTTATTACCATAGGAAAATCGACGTTGTTTTCGCCTTTGATAAAGTCTATAGCGCGTCCCGAAATATATGGAGCGGCAAGCATAAAGACATTGGCGAGAAGCGCGAAGATTATCAGAAGCGCAAGAAATTTTTTATGCTCCGCGACATACGCGCAGAGCTTTGAAAGAGTCCTTTTATTATTCATGTCCGTCCTCCTCAAGCTGCTCCTGAGAAATGCAGATTTCCCTGTATATCTCACATTCCTTTACGAGCGAATTATGAGCGCCCTCTCCGACTATTTCACCGTCGTCCATTACGACAATTCTGTCCGCGTCTTTTACCGAGTTTACTCGCTGAGACACAATTATAACAGTCCGGGAGGAAGCGTTTTCCTTTATCGCTCTTCGAAGATTAGCGTCGGTAGCGTAATCGAGAGCGCTGGTGCTGTCGTCGAGAATAAGTATCGGTGAATTTTTAATAAGCGCGCGGGCAATCGTAAGACGCTGCTTCTGACCTCCCGAAAGGTTGTTTCCGCCCTGCGAAACATGTGTCTCAAGACCGTTTTCAAGACGGTCTGTAAACTCTGCCGCCTGAGCTGTTTCGACGGCGGCGCGCATTTCGTCGGGCGTCGCGTCGGCCTTTGCCATGCGCAGATTGTCGGCTATTGTTCCCGAGAACAGCGCCGCTCTCTGCTGCACTATCGCGATTGAGGAACGCAGCGATTCGGCGCTGTATTCCTTAATATCCGCGCCGTCTATGAGAACCTGTCCCTCCGTGGCGTCGTAAAAACGCGGTATAAGGTTTACAAGCGTTGATTTGCCTGAGCCTGTGCCGCCGATAATACCAATTGTTTCGCCTTTCCCAATCGTCAGATTTATATGCTCGACGGCGGCGATTTTGCTTCCGGGATAAACAAGAGAGACGTTTTTAAATTCAACCGCGTTGTCCGATTTGTTTTCTATTAATTTCTCGCCGTAATTAATATCGCTTTCGGCGGAAAGCGCCTCTCCGACGCGCAGAGCGGAGGCGTACGCCTTTGTATAGAGTATAACAAGATTGGCTACGACTATCATCGCGTTTAAAATCTGCGTGATGTAATTTATAAACGCTATGACCTCGCCCTGTGAAAGACTTCCGACATTGACGCGTATACCGCCGAAATATATGACCGCGATTGCCGCTAAATTCATTATAATGGCAGTCAGCGGATTAGTCAGCGCGGCAATTTTTCCGACGCGTATGGCGACGTCGGCATAATCGCTGTTTCTGTCGTTAAAACGCTCCTTTTCACGCTTTACTCCGGCGAACGCGCGTATTACGCGCACGCCCGAAAGATTCTCGCGAAGCACGAGAGTAAGCGAATCGAGCTTTTTCTGCACTGATTTGTACAGCGGCACGGCCTTGAACATTACAAGGAACAGCGCCAGTATAAACAGCGGTATGACAAGCATAAAGATTACCGACAGTTTTAAATCGATCGCCATCGCCATAACAAGTCCGCCGACGCACAGAAACGGCGCGCGGATTACGAGCCGGATAAGCATCGCGACTGCCGACTGAAGCTGTGTTACGTCGCCGGTGATGCGGTTTATCAGCGACGGGGTACCGAACTTGTCCAGCTCGGAACAAGAAAACGTGCTGATTTTTTTGAACATAGCGTTTCGGACGTCGGTGCCGAAGCCCTGAGACGCTATCGACGCGCTGTACTGGCAAATATACGCGAAAATAACTCCGAACGTTGCTATGACGAGCATAATTACGCCCATTTTGATTATATAGCCTCTGTCGCCGGCGTTGACGCCGTTATCGATTAAAAGCGCCATGAGCGTCGGTATAAGAAGCTCCAGTACCGCCTCGGACAGCTTGAAGAACGGTCCTATCGTAAGCTGGAGACAGTACGGCTTCAAAAACGGAAATAATTCTTTCATATAGGATTATAGCACCTCTTTTGTAAAAGATATCGTTTTTATTTTACCACAAAAACGAAAAATATTCAATCGATTTATTCGCCTACGTTGGTTATATGCAGCGGACGTATATTTTCGTATCTGTACGAGGACAGCGGACGGCAGTCCGCGTCGTACGAGTGAGCCGCTAAAAGAATACTTTGCGGAGTTCCCCCGCCCGCGTCCACGACGACGGGCGAATGGTCAAAACGTTCCTTAAGTGAAAACCGGAGCTGAATTATATCGCCGCCGCGTATTTGCGATAAATCCGTTACAACGGCGCGCGGTCCCGGACCGCGGTTGGTCGTCAGAAAGCGGTACAGCTCGTCGACGCCGGTCCACGCCGGAGCGCGGTCGTTAACGGATATGTAGTACCAGCCGAACGTCGGAGTGTAGTTCATAACTCCGCTTCCGGCGTAAATGCACTGCGAAGCAAAATTCGTGCAGTCTCCGCCGACGTCGGAAAAGTCGTAGTAAGCGGGATTTCTGCCGTACGCCCATTTTTTCGCGTACGCGACAGCCGCTTCTCTGTTATATTCCATAAATATCAAATCCTTTCAAAAAGCGTTTGATATATAATATGGGAAAATTCAATAATCTGACACTATCCGCTTAAAGCCGTATTTCAAAGCGGTATTCTCCGCTTTTAAGAACGCGTTCCTCATTGCGCGGCAGCGACAAAACGGCTTCGCTGTTCGCCGGAACCGCGCATCTGTAAATAATTTTGCCGTTTTCCTTTTTCCATTCGGATTTTATCGTACCGTAAGGAGATATGTGAAAACCCTTCGCATATGTAAGACCGCCGGTGAAAAGAGGAGAGAGCGAGAAACGCTTGTATCCCGCTTCAATCGGTTTAATTCCGAGCAGGCGTCCGAACATCCACTCGCCGATCGCGCCGTAGGAATAATGATTGAACGAGTTCATCGACGCGTCGCCGAAGGTTCCCGTTTCGGCAATATATGAATCCCAACGTTCCCAGACGGTTGTCGCGCCGTTTTTGACGCTGTAGAGCCACGAGGGATTTTCCTCCTGAGCGAGCAGCGCAAACGCCGTTTCGTCAAGTCCCGCCTTTGTAAGAGCCGGCGCGAGATGCGATATTCCCAAAAAACCGACGGTAAGCTTGCCGCCGTTTCTGTCTATAGCGTCCTTCAGGCATTGCGCCGCGCGCGGCAGCTTGTCCCCGTCAATCAGTTCGAAATCTATCGCGAGCGCGTACGCGGTCTGGCTCGGATGATGCGCGGAGCTTTCCGCGTCGGAATAGTATGTGTACCGCGCGACGCTTCCGTCGGGCGCGCGGGCGGAGCCGATATGCGGAATATTGCCGCTCATTTCGCCCCAATACGCGATTGAGCCGTCCTCCTTTACCCACGCTTCGTTAAAGGCGCGCTTTATGTTTTTAAACAATTCACCGTATTTTTCCGCGTCGCCGGTCTTGCCGAGTATGCGGGCGGTTTCCGAGAGAATATCGGCGCACCGCGCGGCGTAGGCTGTAGCGGAAAGAATATACGGAGTCGAGAGGTCGAAGGCAAGATGGTCGCCTCTGCGCTGCTGTATTTGAATATACGGTATTGAAGATAAATCCGATTGCCCGGGCGCGTCCTTTCCGTCGACTGTTCTCATACCGTAACCGCGTCTTTCGGGGCGGTTCTGATAATCCACCCACGCTTTCATCATCGCGTAGTTTTCCTCAAGCTCTTTTATGTCGCCGTACGCCATATACATTTCCCATGGCACAATTACGGCGGCGTCTCCCCAGCCGCCGCAGCCGTCCTCTCTGTTATCGCCTCCCAAGGGAGCGGTATCGGGTACGGCTCCGTTTTTATTGTACATTTCCTGAGCGTCGCGCAAATCCGCGAGCCACTTGTCCGTAAAAGATTTCATATCCATGTTATACGCGCCTGTCCGCGCGAATATCTGCGCGTCTCCCGTCCAGCCCATGCGCTCGTTGCGCTGCGGACAGTCGGTAAGGACGAGGAGCGAATTGCTCCTCTGCCCCCGCATGATATTGCTTTGCAGCTTGTTTATAAGCGGATTGGAACATTCAAAGCCTCCCGTAACGGCGCTTATGTTTGAAACCGCAAGTCCCTCGGCGGATTCGATTATATCACGGCTTATCGCGCGGCCGTTGCCGCTTATGTCAATGTATCTGAAGCCATGCGAGGTAAACGACGGAACGAACGTTTCGTTTCCGCCCTTCATAGTGTAAACATCCGTATTTGCCGCGCTTCTGAGATTTTCTGTATACACGCTTCCGTCCTTGTACGTCATTTCGCCGTAACGTATTTTAACGGACAGTCCGCGCTTCCCGTGAAGCTTAATCCGAGCCGTTCCCGCTATGTTCTGACCGATATCGTATACAAAATGTCCCTTAGGCGATTCGCCGATAAAGCGTCCCTCCGGCGTATCTGTTATTTTTGCCGTACCGCCTTTTTGCGCGCTAAGCTCAAAAATTCCCGCCGCGCTGTTTTCGGGACGCGGCTTCACGCCGCATTTAATCCAGCGTCCGTCGTTTTTGCCGCATTGGTCGAACTCAAGTCTCGCGTCATACGTCTGACCGTCGAAATAATCGCTGTCGGCGACGGGACCTTTGCCGGTAAACCGCCACGAGCCGTCCGTCGGAATCGTTTCCGTTTCACCGCTTTCGTATGTGATTATAAGCGCGGCGATAAAAGAATTTTCCGTTCCGTATATCATAGCTCCGCTGTATCCGCAGAAGCCGGAATAGTGTCCTTTTCCCACAGTCGCTCCTATCGCGTTCGCGCCGACGCGGAGCATATCCGTAACGTCGAAGGTTTGGTACTGTATTCTGCGGCGGTAATCGGTAAAGCCGGGATTGTAAAAATCCTCTCCGACTTTCGCGCCGTTTATGTACGCTTCATAGAAGCCTCTCGCGGACGCATACAATCTCGCGGACTTGACTTTTTCCTTTATTTCAAAGAATTTTCTTACATTGACCGCGCCGACCGGGTATATCAGCTCAAAAGCGTTTTCTATTACAAGCGAGCCGTTTTCGTATCTGCCAAGCGCCGACAGAAGACCGTTTTCAAAGCCGTCCTCCTGCAAAACGCTGTTTTCGGTTTCTATTTTTAAATGTTCTATTACGGCTTTATTGCGTTGCTGATTAAAGCCGATTGACGCCATATACGCTTTGCGCGGCCGGTTTACGGGATTTTGGGGAAGGATATCTTCGTTGCCGATAATCGTTTTTCCGTCGATTTCAAGAGAGACAAACCTTTTTCGTACCGACAGGGCGAACGTACTCTTTTCCGCCCTGCTTACGCTGTATGAGCCGAGCGGTTTTTTATACGGCTTGCCGTCGGACGACAAATCGTAAACGTTAACCGCGGAATCTGATATTTCGAATAGGATATAGTCGTCCTTATTGCGCGCGCATACGGCGAGCCCGAGACGTTTTGAGCGGAATACGCCTGAAATTTTGAATGTATCCGCGACCGAGGGATTCGTTGTTTCTTTGGGCGAGCCTATCCACTGCGCCTTGCTCCACAGATGTTTGCCGTCGTTCATAAGACCTGTTTCAAACCACGTTTCGCCGCCGTGCCGCTCGCCGCTTTCGTCCCACACGCTGACGCTCCAAAAGTACCGCGCCGAGCTTTTAAGCTTTTCTCCGCCGTATTCAATGTATAAGGATTTATCGGATATTATTTTTGAACTGTCCCATACCGTTTTACCTTCCGCGTTGCGTACTTTTATTCTGTACGCGCTCTGCGCCGCGCCGTGTTTCGCCGACGCGAGCTTCCATGAAAAGCGCGGCTTGTCTTCGTCTATTCCCATGGGACATACCAAATCTTCTGTTCTTAAATCGTATATTTCCATACATTTTCCTCCTTATGACAGTATATCACAATCCGCCGGCGACGCGCAATATATTTTGACACATAAACCAATATCTGATATAATTTAATTAATTGATGCAATACATCCTGTTTGGGAGGAAAAAATGGAAGAAAAATTTATGCGAGAGGCGATAGCGCAGGCAAAGAAAGCCGCCGCGATAGGCGAGACGCCGATAGGCGCGGTCATAGTGCGCGACGGCGCCGTTATAGCGCGAGGATACAACAAACGCGAGACGAAAAAAAACGCGCTTCTGCACGCGGAGATAATCGCCGTCAATAAAGCATGTAAGAAGCTCGGCGGCTGGCGGCTTCCGCGGTGCGACATATATGTTACGCTGGAGCCGTGCCCTATGTGCGCCGGAGCGATTATAAACGCCCGTATAGACAACGTATACTTCGGCGCGTACGACAAAAAATCGGGCTGCGCCGGCTCGGTCGCCGATTTGTTTGCCGAAGGTATGTTTAACCATAACGTACGCGCAATGGGCGGAATTATGGAGGATGAATGCGCGGAGCTTTTATCCTCGTTTTTCAGAGAACTAAGAAAAAAATAAGCGGTAATCGCGAATAAAACTATAGACTAAAATCGCGATTTGTGGTATATTATAATATATAAATCCGAACGGGAGCATTGAAATGAGGAAATTAAGAGAAAAATTATGTAAGATTCCTGCCGTAAACAGAATATTCATGTTCGTACGCGCCCTGACCGCCGATAACGTCAGCGTTTATGCCGCGCAGGCGTCTTTTTTTCTCATCATTTCGGTAATTCCGCTGCTTACGCTTATATTTACGCTTATAAAGATGTTTATCAATATTGACAAGCAGACTATTCTTCATACAATCAACGCTTTCGCGCCTTCTCAGGTGAGCGGACTGTTTACTACCGTTATAAACGAGCTTTTCAGCAAAACCTCGTCTGTATCGATAATTTCCGTGACCGCGGTTTCTACGCTGTGGGCGGCTTCAAAGGGAATAATGGCTCTGTATACCGGGTTGAGCAGGGTATATCATACTCCTATGCGTAATTATTTCTACAGCCGTCTGACCTCGATTATCTATACGCTCGCTTTTATCGCGATGCTTATATTGACAATTTTGTTTTTCGGCTTCGGCAACAGACTTGAACATTTTCTTACGGGGCGGTTTGCGTTTCTGTCCGTTATAATTAATTTTCTCCTGCGGGGAAAATTTCTTATATTTATGATATGTCTGACTATGATATTCGCACTGTTTTACACATATATTCCGAAATTTGAAAACAGACGCTTTAAGGAACAGCTTCCCGGAGCGGCGTTTGCCGCCGCCGGCTGGATGGGATTTTCGTATATATATTCAATATATATAGAAAATTTTTCAAATTACTCGTATGTTTACGGCTCGCTCGCCGCTGTTGTGCTGCTGATGCTGTGGCTTTATATATGTATGAATATATTTCTTTACGGCGCGCAGATAAATAAAATGATAAAAAACGGATTTTTTAAAAAATAGCGCTATCCATTATTGCTTTTTTGTGGTATACTGTATTTATGACACGGCGGAGGAGGACTAAGAATGGCGTTTGATGTGATTGTCTTTGCGCAGGAGGAGCTTATGGAAGCGCTCGGCGCGGGAAATATTTCAATAGGATTATGCGACAGCGAGTTTACTCTGCCGAGAGCGGACGGCGTGCGGTATACCGCGATAGGAAAGGCGAGCGTTAAGACGGATATGACGGCGGAGGAGCTTAACAGGCGCTCAATCATATGCGTCGGCTTTACTCCGAAGGTCAGAAAAAAAGCCGGCTCTCCCGTTGTAAACGCTGTAAGCAATTTGCCGATGCGCGGGAGCGGAGGCTCGTTTTCGAGCTTTGCGTCGTCATATTTTATGTCAAGCTATTTTATGACGTCGTACATATATGAGTATGAATATGAGTATGAGTATAAAGTAACATCTTATTCATCGTCTTACTCCGCCTCGTATGTTTCTTCATTCCGCTCAAGCCTTTCATCGTCCGTAACAACATCGTATATGGCGGGTTTTTTGGGCGAAAAATGCGAAGTATGCGTATTGGTAAACGGCTACGGTATAAATCTTATATAGGTGATATTATGAACGCAGTGCATATAAACTGGACAAAGCCTTTTACAAGCAGAACCGGGGGACCGTATGAAACGGAGGATTTCGATATTTTTACGACCGTTCTCTCCGCGCTCAAATGGAGAGAGAAAAACGGCTCGATCAGGATGATTACCGATTCTGCGGGCGAGCGGTATTATGAGGAAACGGGACTTTCTCCGATATGGGACGGCGTGGAAAATGTTCTTGATAATGTCGACGTAAATCCCGACGTATTTTGGGCGGCGGGAAAAATTTTCGCGCTCAGAGAACAGAGCGCGCCCGCGGCGATGATTGACGCCGATTTTATAGTGTGGGAAACAATAAATCCCGACGAGCTTTCAGATGCGACGGTGATTCATTATGAGGATTTGTATCCGGATGTTTATCCTCCGCCGGAGCATTTTCATATGAAGGATTATGAATTTGACAGCAGATTCGACTGGACGCTCAGGGCGTGCAATACCGCGTTCTGCGTTATAAAGGACGAGGAGCTTTTGAGGTACTATACGGAAGAATCGATAAAATTTATGCGCCATGCCGCGGATACGGACGACCGCCTTACATATATGGTGTTTGCCGAGCAGCGTCTGCTTCCGATGTGCGCGAAGAAGCTGCATAAATCCGTTTCGGCGTTTTCCGACCTCGGAAGCTTGTTCAGGGACGGCTCAAACCGCTTTACCCACACATGGGGAATGAAACAGCAGATGCGTGACAATCCGGCGCTCAGGAATGATTTCTGCCGCCGCTGCAGAGACCGCATACTGCGCGAATATCCCGCAATGTACGATATATTGAAAAATATAGAAAATTTGAAAAAGTATTTTTAAAATAAACGATTCGTTTTACGGCGGACATGAATAAAGCAACAAAGAAATAAGGGTCTGTAAAAAGGTTCGTTAAAAAACCTGTTTTACAGACGCCTATTACAGCCTTTATCCGCCTTTTTTTTGCTCTCCAGCCAGACGATAAGAACAGACACATCCGCCGGTGAAACGCCGGAAATACGGGAAGCCTGTCCGAGCGAGCGAGGCTGTATTTTATTGAGCTTCTGTCTTGCCTCAAGGCGCAGACCGTGTATATCGGAATAATCCTGATTTTCGGGAAGGAGCTTTTCCTCCATTTTTTTGAACTGCTCCGCCTGCGCTATCTGCCGTTTTATATACCCGTCGTACTTCAGTTTTATCTCGACCTCCTCGCATACCGCGTCCGGAAGCTCGGTGCGCGACGGGTCAACCTCGGAAAGCATACCGTAATTCAGCTCCGGACGCTTCAGCATATCGGAAAGGCGTACGCCCGTTTTTACCGGCGCGGAGCCGTGCTTTTCCAACAGAGAATTCGCCTTTGCCGGAGGTACGAAAACAGAAGAAATCCTTTTTATCTCATCATTTATCATATCCATTTTTTTGAGAAACTTATTATATCGTTCCTCGCCTATAAGTCCGACGCGGTAGCCCATGGGAGTCAGTCTTTCGTCCGCGTTGTCCTGACGCAGAAGCAGACGGTACTCGCTTCTCGACGTCATCATACGGTAAGGCTCGTTTGTTCCCTTTGTTATCAAGTCGTCTATAAGAGCGCCGATATATCCGTCGGAGCGTTTAAGCGTGAGCGGCTTCTCGTTCTTCAGTTTCAGAGCCGCGTTAATTCCGGCGATAAGCCCCTGCGCCGCCGCTTCCTCGTAACCCGACGTTCCGTTAAACTGTCCGGCGCCGTAAAGTCCGCTTATTTTCTTAAATTCAAGCGACGCGCTAAGCTGCGTCGGGTCGCAGCAGTCATACTCTATCGCGTACGCGCTTCGCATTATTTCAACGTTTTCAAGCCCCTCGACGCTTCTGTACATTTCAAGCTGCACGTCCTCGGGCAGACTTGTCGAAAATCCCTGCGCGTACATTTCCTTTGTGTCGAGACCCATCGGCTCTATAAAAAGCTGATGACGCTTTTTCTCCGGGAATCGTACGACCTTATCCTCTATCGACGGACAATATCTCGGTCCGACGCCATCGACCAATCCGCCGTACATCGCGCTTCTGCTAAGATTATCCCGTATAATCCGATGCGTTTTCTCGTTGGTATACACGAGGTAGCAAGGAACAAGATTTTTTCCCGTCTCCTCCGTTTCAAACGAAAACGGCACGATTTTTTCGTCGCCTTCCTCAATCTCCATTTTGCTGTAATCAAGCGTCAGGGCGTGTATTCTGGCGGGAGTTCCCGTCTTGAAGCGTTTAAGCTCTATTCCCAAACGCTTCAGATTTTCCGACAGCTCGTTTGCGGGAAACATTCCGTCGGGACCGCTCTCGCGCGAATAGCTTCCTATAAGAATTTTTCCCCTAAGATACGTTCCGCTTGCGATTATCGCCGCTTTGACCTTATATTCGACTCCGGTATGCGTCGCCACTCCCGTTACGGAATTGTTATCATCTGTCAGAATATTTACTATTTCCGACTGCTTTACCTGTAAATTTTCCTGATTTTCAAGGCGTTTTTTCATTTCAGCGTGATATTTCTTTCTGTCAATCTGCGCGCGCAGCGAATGAACCGCCGGACCCTTGCCGCGGTTAAGCATCTTAGACTGTATAAACGACGCGTCGGCGGCCTTGCCCATTTCGCCGCCGAGCGCGTCGATTTCGCGCACAAGATGTCCCTTAGCCGTTCCGCCGATACTGGGATTGCACGGCAGGTTGCCTATCGCGTCGAGACTTATTGAAAACATAACCGTTTTCATTCCGAGTCTCGCGGCGGCGAGCGCCGCTTCACAGCCCGCGTGACCTCCGCCTATAACGGCGACGTCGTATTCGCCTAAAATCACGTTTCATCCTCCTCAATATACTCAACCTTCGGCTGTTTTTCCTTTATATCCTTTAAAATCGAACGTTCTATAACTCTCGCCGCGTAAAAATGTCCCGGATAGCACGTCAGACACAGTCCGAAAACGAACACGAAAAGCGCGGAAACCAGCGGATTTATAAAGTTAAACAAAAGAAGCATGACCGCCAGCGACACAAGCGTTGTAAAAACATTGCCCGGCAGCTTCGCGATAGTTATCAAAAGCGCGTTTTTATACAGAGCGCCGATTTTACAGTCAAACGTGACCATAATCTGATAAAGATACGGGTGCATCATAGTGTATATTACAAGCGCCAGGACTGTTATATATGTTAAAGCCATCCATATAAGACTGCCCGTGTCCGTATAAAGAGCGTAGTAAAAGTACGCCGCGTTCAGTCCGAGGAGCAGCACAACGGCGTCCAGTATAACGACAAACATTCCCTGCTTGAAATTCTCCTTGAATTTATCGACGCCGTCGCTCCACACCCACGCGTGCTCGCCGCGGGTAAAGCAACGGTTTATGTACGCGTAAGCCGCCGAAGCCGGTCCCGAACCCCACAGCGAGAAAATTCCGACAGAAAACGATACCTGCAAAAGCACAAGCACGCTTCCGCGTATATCTTCCACGCTTACGTCCGCGGCGGAAGCCGCTATCGCGTCGGTAATACTGTTCACTATATTCGTGCCGCTCAAAATAACGCCCGCGAAAAAGTACAGCAGCGCTATCCATATTATACTTGCGAGCGAATACAGACAGTTTGCGCCGAGGAATTTTGTAAATTTGCGTATTATAACGTCAAAAAATAAGAAAAAGCCTTTCTTTTTCGGCTCGTTTTTGTCAATGCCCCTGCCCGGCTTGTCATAGCCGCCTCCAAACAATCCCATAACGTTTTTCTCCTTTTATTTTTATACAAAACATATTGTAACATATTTTTTTTGCGGTTACAACATTTATTTAAAAATATTGCCGCGGGTAATTTTCCGTCGGATAAAATTTTTTGAAATATTTCAAAAAAAGCTGTTTTTTTATCTTTTTTTATTGTATAATAAAATTATAATGGAAATTTATACGAAAAAGCAGGAATATCTGCGCGGGAAACGGAGATGAAGACATGGCTGTAAATAAAGTCGCTCTGACGATAAACTCGCGTCAATACACGGTTGTCGCCGAGGAAAGCAGAGAATATATCGAAAAATTATGCAATCATATTAATGAAAAGGTGGAAGCGGTAATAAGCGGCGGTCAGAATATACTGGGCGAAAGACCTGTAGTGCTCGCGGCTTTGAATATATGCGACGAGTTTTTTAAATCCATTGAAGAAAAACGTCAGCTTGAGGAGCAAATTCAGAAAAACGCCGACAAAAACCTGAAGCTTCAGCGCGCGCTCAGGGATATGAAAAAGGAGCTTAACGACGCGCTCAGCAACCAGATTTCAATAGACGAAACAGCTCTTAAAGCAGAGGCGGCGTCGGCGAAAAACGAGCTTGACGACGCAAATAACGAGATTAAATTTCTCGAGGGTCATATAAAAACGCTTGAGAATAAGATTAAGGAGCTTGAGAATAAATACGACGACCGCGAGAAGGAAATTCTTGAAATGATTGAGAAAGGCTGATGAATATGGAACTTTTGGCTCCCGCCGGAAACGGCGCGGCTCTGAGAGCCGCCGTTCAGTCGGGCGCGGACGCGGTCTACATCGGCGGAAGCGAATTCGGCGCGAGACACAGCGCCGAGAATTTTTCTTCCGAGGAAATGAAAAAATGGATTGACTACTGTCATCTTTACGGCGTCGACGTACATGTGACGGTGAATACTCTAATAAAGGAAAAAGAGCTTCAAGCGCTGCAAAAATATGTAAAGGAGCTTAATTTCGCGGGAGCGGACGCTTTGATCGTTCAGGATATCGGAGCGGCGGAAATTATCAAAAACACTGTTCCGGATATGACTCTACACGCCAGCACGCAGATGACGGTTACAAGCGCGGAGGGCGTGAAATATCTTGAGGAAATGGGATTTTCACGGGTTGTCCTCGCGCGGGAGCTTTCGGAAAAGGAAATTGAATACATATGTAAAAACACAAACGCCGAAATCGAAGTTTTCGTACACGGCGCGATATGTATGTGCTATTCGGGTCAATGTCTTATGTCGAGTATTCTCGGCGGCAGAAGCGGAAACAGAGGACGCTGCGCCCAGCCGTGCCGTCTCCCTTACGAGCTTATCGAAAACGGGAAAAAAGCGGAAAGCGGCTATCTTTTAAGTCCTAAGGACATGGCTCTTGTAAACGAGCTTGAAACGCTTAAAAAAATCGGCGTTTCATCGCTTAAAATCGAGGGACGCTTAAAGCGTCCGGAATATGTCAGCGCTGTCGTCGGAGTGTACAGGAAATATCTCGATAACGGCGGGGAAGCGTCAAAAGACGATATGCGCTCTCTTACCGACGCGTTTTCAAGAAGCGGTTTTACAGACGGATATTTTAAAAATAAGCTTGGCAAGCGCATGATGAGTTACGCGTCTGCGGGCAACAGCGCGGAGAATAAATTTACCGCCGCGGCAAAGGAACGCGCGTCCGAAAGCGCGAACTTCAGAAAAATTCCTGTAAATATAGAGGCGACGCTAAAAAAAGGCGAGCCGCTCGAGCTTACGTTTTACGACGGCGACGGAAACCGCGTCGCCGCCGCGGGTCAGACCGCGGCTGAAGAGGCGGTAAACAGACCGCTTGACAAAAAGCGTCTCGAAGAACAGCTTTTAAAGCTCGGTCAAACGCCTTTTATATGTGAAAAAACAGAAGTGTACGCCGACAGCGGCGTTACGCTTCCCGTCAAGGAAATAAACGCCGTAAGACGCGCCGCTGCGGAAAAAATGATAATTGAAAGACAGCGCCGCGATACGCGCGTCGTTACGGACTTTACCGTTCCGGCGCTATCGGAAAAGGACGGCGCCGAAATCGTTTTGACCGCCGAGGTATCCGACGTAAACCAGCTTAAAGCGGCGCTTGACGGCGGAATAAAAACGATTTACGCCCCTCTGAAAGTTATCGAAACGGTTAGCGGCGTCGACGGAATAAACCTTATCGCAAAGGCGTCGGAAATATTTTCGCATGAGAATATAAAAACGGACGGAGTTCTCGTCTCCTCAACCGCCGCCGCGTACAAATACAAGAATAAAAAGCTGTACGGCGATTTTCGTCTTAACGTGTTTAATTCAATGACGGCTAATCATTTCTCGGATTTTGAAACCGTTACGCTTTCTCCGGAGCTTAACCTTCACGAAATACGCGCCGCCGCCGAAAACGCTCTTCCCAAGCTGGAGGTCATAGGCTACGGACGCATTCCGCTTATGATTATGAAAAACTGCCCTATAAAGGCGCTGGGCAAATGCCGCAGAGACGGGCGGGTTTATACGCTCCGCGACAGAAAACATGAGGAATTTCCTGTAATGTGCGGCGAGAACTGCATCGCGAAGCTTCTGAACTCGAAGCCGGTATTCACGGCGGACAAAATCTGTGATTTGAAAAAACTTAAAATTAACAGCATAAGATTGATATTTACTGTTGAAAATTTCTCACAATGTGGTAAAATAATAGATGTATACAAAAAAGCCCTCAGCGGTAAAAAAATTGACAATTATTTGGCGGATAACTCATATACGCGCGGTCATTTTTACCGCGGGGTTTTGTAAAGGAAAGGAACAGCATGAGTGAATTTATACTTGCCTCCGCTTCGCCGAGAAGAAAAGAAATCATGACGCTTACGGGACTTGATTTTTCTGTTTTGGCGCCCGATGCGGACGAAGGCTCGGTTGACAGAAATATACCCGCGGGACTGTATGTTCAGGAGCTTGCCCTGCTTAAAGCGGCGGCGGCGGCGAAGGTTCTTTTAAACAATAAAAAAGCCGTCGTTATCTCAGCCGACACGATAGTTACGCTTGACGGCGAAATACTCGGCAAGCCTAAGGACGAGGAGGACGCGCGAAAAACGCTGCGCGCTCTGAGCGGCAGAACCCACGAGGTTTACACGGGTTACTGCGTTATGCGCGTAAGCGACGGCAAAACCGTATGCCAAAGCGTTAAAACCGAGGTCGCTTTTAAGGAACTGACCGACGAAAAGATAGACGCTTACATTAAAACCGGCGAGCCTATGGATAAAGCCGGCGCATACGGAATACAGGGAATAGGCTCCATGCTCGTAAGCGGAGTAAACGGAGATTATCTCAACGTTGTCGGACTTCCCTTGAGCGCGCTTTCGGACACGCTTGAAACGGAATTCGACACAAAAATTATATAAAAGGAGAATGTAAATATGGGGATTTTGTCAAAGGATATAGGAATAGACCTCGGCACGGCGAATACGCTTATATACGTGCGCGGCAAGGGAATTGTCGTGAGGGAACCGTCGGTCGTGGCTATAGACAAATATGAGGGAAAGGTTCTCGCGGTAGGCGACGCGGCGAACGACATGATAGGCAGGACTCCCGAAAATATCGTTGCGGTGCGTCCCATGAAGGACGGCGTTATCGCTGATTTTGATATTACGCAGGCCATGATTCGTTTTTTCATAAAAGAAGCCAGCGTCAGCAACGTGTTCAAGCCGAGAGTGGTTGTGTGTATACCGTCCGGCATAACCGAGGTTGAAAGACGCGCCGTTGAGGAAGCGGTCATTCAGGCGGGAGCGAAGGCGGTCGCGCTTATAGAAGAGCCTATGGCCGCCGCTATGGGCGCCGGACTTCCCGTCAACGACGCGACAGGCAGCATGGTTGTCGATATCGGGGGAGGAACGACGGAGGTAGCGGTTATTTCGCTCGGCGGAATCGTGGCTTCGAAGTCAATAAGAATAGCCGGAAACGCGCTTGACAGCGCCATAGTAAATTATCTCAAGAAGGAACATCAGATTAACATCGGCGATAAGATGGCTGAGGAAATAAAAATCGCCATCGCCTCGGCATACGAGGATGACGAAGAGGCTGTATATGAGGTACGCGGACGCGATGTGTCGACGGGACTTCCGAAAACGGCGCAGATTAAGGAAAGCGAAATAAGAGCGGCTATAAGCGAAAACATCGACGAGATGGTTGAAGCGATTAAGCTGACTTTTGAAAATACGCCTCCCGAGCTTGCGGCGGATATAATGGAAAGGGGCATAATGCTCACGGGCGGCGGCGCGCTTATAAAAGGACTGGACAAGCTCATCACCGAAATTACGAAAATACCGACGCACGTTGCGGAATATCCGCTTGACTGCGTGGTTATAGGAACAGGCAAGGCTCTCGACAACATAAAAGGGCTGCTTGAATCCGCGAAATAATTGAACGGAAGGTTTTAGAAAATGTCATCATTTTTCAGGAAAAAAGGAGTGCGCATAGCGGCGATTGTAACCGCGGCGGTACTTTTATGCGCGCTCTTCGCGCATTTTGGCGGAGCAAATCCGGTATCCAAGGTTCTCAGAACCGTATTCTCACCGTTTCAAAGCGGAACGGCGTATATTACAAATAAGGTTAAAGGCACGGTTGATTTTATCATCGAAATGAATAGCTACAAGGACGAAAACGAGCGTCTCATAAAAGAGATAAACGAGCTGAAAAAGCAGAACAGAGACGTTACCAACTACCGCGAGGAAAACGAAAGGCTTACCGAAATACTCGATTTGCAGAACAGTCTCGACGGATATTCAACCGTTGCGGCGTCCGTCATAGCGTATTCTTCAAATAACCGCTATGACACAATTCAGATAAGCAAAGGCTCTCTCGCGGGGGTCGCGGTCGGCAACGCCGTTATTACGCCCGACGGCGTCGTGGGCAAGGTAACCGAAACGGGTCCGACGTGGTCGATTGTTTCGACAATTCTCAACCCGGATAACGCTATGGGCGTAAAGGTCTCGAGAACGGGCGACGTAGCCGTCGTCGAGGGCGACGAGGAAATTTACGATAAAAATTACTGTAAAATGACCTTTATCGACAAAGGCTCTAATCTGATAACGGGGGATTTACTTGAAACCTCCGGTTCGGGAGGACTGTATCCTCCGGGGCTTTCCGTCGGCGCGGTCAGAGAAATAAATTCAGACGCTATGGGAAATCTGAATTACGCCACGGTCGAACCTATGGTTGACTTTAATAAACTATATGAGCTGCTGGTAATAAACGGTACTTATTAAAACGGAGAATAAAAATGAGAAACTTTAAAATATTCCTCTGGATATTCATTATTTTTCTTATCCAAACGGTTATACTGGCGCGTATTCATGTATTCGGCGCGGCGCCGTCGATTGTTTTGTCATACGCGGTATGTATCGCGGTACTGGAAAACGAATTTAACAGCGCGGCTGTCATAAGCATAATATGCGCCGCGGCAATGGGAGCTTTGGGAGGAAGAAGCTTCATTCTGACAACGCTGTTTTACACATACAGCTCTATAATAATCTTTGCCGCGCGTAAAAAGCCCGCGTATATGAACAACGCCGTTAAAGCTCTTTTCTGGACGTTCGTCGCTTCGGCGCTGTCTGAAATAATGTTCTTTTCGGCCGACGCGTTTACTCTTACTTATGATATGCTGATAACGAACGCGCTGCCCACGGCTGTGATAAACACCGCTCTCACGGCGGTTGTATATCCTATTCTTAACGCGTCGATGTACCGTGAAAAGAAGAGAAAACTGCTTATCACATAAACTAACGCTTACGCTTTACCGGTCCGCGCTAAAGCGTTAAATTATTTTATTGCCGCGGACAGAAAGGCTTCGGGAATTTATAATGCCAAACAGTAAAGCAAGATTTTTTATATTAAGGCTTGTGCTTGCCGTTATGCTGGCGGCAATCGTGTGGAAGCTCTTTGATTTACAGATTATCAAGGGCGAGCAGTATTACGAGGTCGCCAACGACAGACTTACCACAAATATTGTCGAGAAGGCTCCGCGCGGCGAGATTCTCGACCGCTACGGCACGCGTCTCGTATCCAACAAGGTTGGATACTCCGTTGTCATGCAGAAAACAAATCTGACAGACGAGGAGCTTAACGATATTATAAAAAAACTTGTGGACGTGCTGTATTCGACTCAGTGCGAATATTATGACGATTTGCCTATATCCTTTGCGCCGTACAGTTTTGAATTTGAGGACGAAAACGGCGACGGCAGCGCGGAGGACGAGCGCGAAGCGTGGTTTGAAAATAACAAATATAAAAACAAAGGCATTGATAAAAACTCGTCTGCGGATGAGATAATGCTCTTCTACAAACAGCTGTACAAGGTCAGCGGCATATACAGCGAGGACGAGCAGCGGCGCATAGTCGGAATACGCTGCGCGGCTGATGCGAGCGGCATGTCGCAGACAACGATGTTTACCATTGCGGAGGATATTTCCGTTGACGCTGTAACGCAGATAAAGGAACGCCAGGACGAATTTAAGGGCATATCGGTTATAAACGACTATGTGCGTCAATATAACTTTCCCGGTCTTGCGACTCATATTCTCGGAAGAATAGGTAAAATCAACGCCTCGGAATACGAGGAAAACAAGGACTTGGGCTATGGCTACAATGACGTAATCGGTAAGGAAGGACTTGAAAAATGGGGTGAAAAGTACCTTCGCGGCGCCGACGGCACAACCGGTACGACAAAGGAGGTTAACGGCAAGGAAATAACCGTTTTAAACGACACGTCTCCCGTTCCCGGCAATTATCTCGTAACTACGATAGACTCCGATCTGCAAAGGGTAACGGAGGAATCTCTTGCGAAAAGAATTCAAAGCATACGCGACGCAAGCGGAGTAAAGCCCAAAGACGGCGCCGACTGCGACGCCGGTTCGGCGGCGGTTATTGATATTAAAACAGGCGACCTGCTTGCAGGCGCTTCGTATCCGACATATGATATGTCGCGTTTCGACGAGGATTTTGCCTCGCTCAACACCAATGAAAGCAGACCTATGTGGAACAGGCTTGTCATGGGACAATACAGTCCCGGTTCGACGTTTAAGCCTCTCGCGGCAATCGCGGCTCTTGAAACGGGCAATCTTACCGTAAATGAAATTATTGAAGACAAGGGCGTGTATAAGGAGTTTAAAGACTATCAGCCTACGTGCTGGATTTGGAACGAATATCATATGACCCACGGAAAGCAGAACGTCACGCAGGCTCTTGAAAATTCCTGCAACTATTTCTTCTATGAGGTAGGCAGACGCTTGGGAATTGACACGCTCGGCGAGTACGCAAAAAAATTCGGTCTCGGCGAAAAAACAGGCGTCGAGTTGACCGAGGAAACGGCGGGTCACATGGCAAGTCCCGAGTACAAAAAGCAGGTTGTTTCAAATATAACGAGTCAGGACTGGTACGACGGAGATACTCTTCAGGCGGCTATAGGTCAGTCCTACAGTCTGTTTACTCCGCTGCAGCTCGCGAACTACGCGGCAACCATCGCAAACGGCGGAACGAGATATAAAGTCAATCTTATAAAGAGTGTGCGCTCGTCGGTGGACGGCAGCGTTGTCAAGGAATTTTCTCCCGAGATTGTCGAAAAAGTCGATATGGACGAGGATGTACTAAACGCCGTTAAGCAGGGAATGAAAAAGGTTGCGGACGAAGGAAGCGCCGCCGAGGTATTCGCAAACTACGGAGTTCAGGTGGGCGGAAAAACAGGTACGGCTCAGGTCGGCGACGGCTCGAATAACGCCATATTTATAGCTTACGCGCCTTTTGACGACCCGCAAATTGCCGTATCGGTAGTGCTCGAGCACGGCGTAAGAGGAACGAACGCGGCAATGGTGGCGAAAGACATATTCGATGCTTATTTCCATCTTGATTCTCAGCCGCAGGATACTTCAAATCCGACGTCTTCGCCTGAAGCCGAGCCGGCAATTACCGACAATAATCTGATAAATTAAAAAATGAGGTGATTATATTGGAAAAGGAACTTATAAAGCTCAAAGGGACGATAGACGGTGTAAAAATTTATCTTGACGCCGAAAACTCAATATCCGATATAATCAATTCTCTTTACGAGCGTCTTCGTCAGTTCCGCAAATTTTTCGGCGACGGTCACTGTAATATTTATTTTGTAGGCAGGGAGCTCACGCCGAGCGATAAAATGCGTCTTGAGGCGGTTGTCACGGCAATGCTTCCCGAAAGCGCCGTAAACTACGGAGACAGAAAAAAGCCGCGCGGCGAAAAAGTTCTTGAACAGACGCTCAAGCTTCCGGACATTAAAAATATCGAATCTGATACAGAAGAAACACAAAAGGAGGACGACTCCTTCAATGAGATAAAAGACGTTGTAACAACCAACTTCAAAAGCAGCCGCGCGAGGTTTTACGAAGGCGCCGTACGCAGCGGAAAAAATGTGGAATCCGACGGACATCTTGTGCTTGTCGGAGACGTGGAAGAGGGCGGCAAGGTTGCCGCCGTCGGAAACGTTATAATAGTCGGAAGCGTCAGAGGAAGCGTCGAGGCGGGTTGTATGGGGAACGACGGCGCGTACATAATCGCGCTTAATTTTGAGCCTTCCGATGTAAGAATAGGCAAAAATCACAGACGGTTTGACAAAAGCGAATTCGATGATGAAACAAGCGACGTATACAATGGCGGGAAAACGCCTAAAAAGGCATTTTTAATAAATAATCAAATTTGTACAGAGGATTTTTTGTTAAAATTATAGACAAAGAAAAAAATTTGTGGTATAATTAGTACTGAGCTTATTCCGGATATCATGGGATATAAGGCAAAAACATATCGAAAGGATTACTGCGATGGGAAAAATCATCATAGTAGCGTCGGGAAAAGGCGGTACAGGCAAAACCACTGCCACAGCCAATATCGGCGCGGCGCTGGCGATGAGAGGATATCTCACTGTAGTTATCGATATGGATATGGGACTTAGAAACCTTGACGTTACGCTTGGTCTTGAAAGCAGTATTGTATATGATATTTCGGATATCATTGAAGAAGGACGCAGTCTTGACGAGACGCTTATCAGGGACGGCAGATATGAAAATCTCTATTTTATTCCGGCTCCGCAGACACGGCGAACCGCTTCATTCGCCGACGAGGACGTCGAAAAGCTGTGGGAAAGCGTTAGGGCGAGATTTGATTATTGCATTGTCGACGCTCCGGCGGGAGTTGACGGCGGATTTATCTACGCCGCTATGGGCGCGGACAGCGCCGTAATCGTAACGACTCCCGAGCTGACCGCTCTACGCGACGCGGACAGAGCGATATCGGCGTTGGAGGATATGAATATCGCCGATATAAAGGTGATAATTAACCGCGTCAGAGCCGACATGATTGACCGCGGAATAATGATGAACATGGATGACTGCGTTGACATGCTGCAGGTACCCGTACTCGGAATTATTCCGGAGGACGAGGAGCTTATGATATCGGCGCTCCGGGGAAAATTGGCAATCTCAAATGAAAATTCAAAAGCGGGCAAGGCGTTTCTGAATATTGCCGCGAGAATTTCCGGCAAGGAAGCGCCGATAATGGAGTTTGAAGAAAAAGACGGTTTTCTGAAAAGGCTTAAGAGACTTTTCGGGAAATAAAACGCGGGTAAGGGAGGTATTTTTGTGAACATCGCTTTAATAGCACACGACAAGAAAAAAGAATTGATGGTGCAGTTCTGTATTGCCTATTCCGGCATACTGTCACAACACTCGTTATATGCAACCGGTACCACGGGCAAGATGATAATCGAAAATACCGGTCTTAACGTATACAGGTTTTTATCGGGACCGCAGGGAGGCGATCAGCAGATAGGCGCGCGTATAGCGTACAATGAAATCGACCTTGTGCTGTTCTTCCGCGATCCGCTTGAGGCTGAAAGCTACGAGCCGGATGTGTTCTCGCTTCTGAGACTCTGCGATATGCACAATATACCTATCGCGACAAATTGCGCTACCGCGGAGGTTCTTATTCACGGACTTGAACGCGGCGACCTTGACTGGCGCGATATCGTTAATCCGAAAAATTAATTTTGTACATAATACCCCGTAATTTACGGGCTGTTAACGGCGGAGATATTTTTAGAGAGGCTGCGGCGAAACTCAAAGAGTTTCGCCGCAGCCTCTTGGATTATCCGCAGTCTGAAATATAAATATTTTATAAGACCGGCGAGCGCGTCATTTTTTTCTTTTGAAAAAAATTTTATTCGGCAGCGCGAAAACAAACACAATCCCTATCGCCACAGCCGCCGCCGCTTTCGCCGTATCGAATCCCGCTATGACGGCGGCGGAATAATCGGAAGCTATCATGTTAAATACAGTGTTATACATTCCGGCTCCGGGCACAAGCGGAATTACTCCGGGAACGAGATATACGGTCACGGGCGTCCTGCGTCTGTTGGCGAGTATACGTGAAACGGCGCACAGCGCCGCCGCCGCGGTCAGCAGCGCCGCCGCGTTGTTTCCGCCGGATAAAAGCGCCGCCTGATATGTTCCCTCCGCCGTGAAGCCCGCGAGCGAGCAAAACAGAAGCTCGCCGCGGTTCACATCGAAAATCACGGCGAACGCCGGCACGGCGAGCGCGGCGGAGATTATTCCCGAAATCATACAAGCAGTCCTCCCGAAATATACCCGAACATATACATTACCGTTCCCGCGCCCGCCGCGAGAGCCGTCGCGACCGTCGCCGCGTCGAAAAGTCTCGCTCCTCCGGAAAGATAATCGCCGGCGAGAATATCGCGAAGAGCGTTTGTGACGGCAAGACCGGGCACAAGCGGCATAATCGAGCCGGTTATCATAACGTTTATATTTTTTCCGATTCCCGCGGCGTAAAGCAGCAGAGTGAACAGCGCGATAAAGGCTCCGCCCAGAAAGGTAACGATAAAATCAGGCGCGCGGCGATGTTTAAGAGCGATTAAAAAAACATTGAGAACCGCGCCCGTAATCAGAGAATTCAGCGCGTCCGCCGCTCCTCCTCCCTGAAGAAATGTAAAGAAACCGGAGCATAACGCCGCCGCGCATATTTTCACCGCGTCGGGATATGGTTTTTGAGCTTTTATTATTTCAAGACGCTCTCTGGCTTCGTTAAAATCAATTTTACCGTCTACGACGTCTCGCGACATCATATTGATTTTTGCTACTCTGTCAAGATTGACCGTTCTTTTGCCGACGCGCACAGTCATTGTGTACGCGCCTATGTTTATGAAAAAGCCTGTCATAACGACAAGTATTTCACTGTAGCCGCCGTAAAAACGATGTATTATCCGCGAGAGCGTGTCTTCCGCGCGGCTTGTTTCTCCGCCGCTTTCAAGCAGACACTTGCCGGCGTCCGCCGCAAACGACAGCAGTTCGTCGATCTCCATAATTCCCTTCCTTGATGATTACGCTTTGATGTTGGGTTATATAAACAATAGCTTCCGGTAATAAGTATATGCATTTTTTTAATTTTAAAACGCCGCGAAAAAATAGCGCTTCTGAAATTTCCGAAAACAGTTTACATTTCAGACGCAATATTATATAATAAACTTAATTAAGGATTATTTTAGGAGGAAGAATTAATGGGAAAGCTTTTTGGTACAGACGGTATAAGAGGCGTCGCGAACAAGGACTTAACGGCCGAGCTGGCGTTTAAGACCGGACAGAGCGGCGCGTATGTGCTGACGAAGCACAGCTCGAGAAGACCGAGAATACTTATCGGAAAAGATACGAGAAAGTCGGGCGACATGCTTGAAGCGGCGCTGACAGCCGGACTGTGCTCAATGGGAGCGAAGGTTATACCGCTGGGCGTCGTGCCTACGCCGGCTGTGGCGTATCTGACGAGATATTACAAGGCGGACGCCGGCGTCGTTATAAGCGCGTCGCATAACCCGTGCGAATATAACGGAATAAAGTTTTTTAACTCCGACGGCTATAAGCTTTCCGACGCTATCGAGGACGAAATCGAAAGCTATATTCTCGGCGAGCGCGAAATTGAAAGCCTGCCCACCCACGGCAAGGTCGGCTACGTGAGCGCGAACCATAACGCGGTTGAGGATTACGTAGCGTTCGCCGTTTCAACTATAGACTGCCGTCTCGACGGCATGAAAATTGCCGTTGACTGCGCGAACGGCGCGAGCTATGAAACGGCTTTTAAGGCTCTAAACAAGCTCGGCGCGAATGTTGAGGCGATTCATAACACTCCCGACGGCGTTAATATAAACGCTATGTGCGGCTCTACGCATATGGAAAGCCTTCAGGCGTATGTTACGTCAATCGGCGCGGATATCGGTATCGCGTTCGACGGCGACGCCGACAGAATGCTGGCGGTCGACGAAAAGGGAAACCTGATTGACGGCGATCAGATTATGGCCGTATGCGCGAAGTTTATGCGCGACAAAGGAACGCTTAAACAAAATACGCTTGTCGCGACTGTTATGAGCAATCTCGGATTGTTTATCGCCGGCGAAAAGCTCGGAATAAATATTCCGCGGACTAAAGTCGGCGACAGATACGTTCTTGAGGAAATGCTTAAAAACGGTTACAATATCGGCGGCGAGCAGTCCGGTCATATAATATTTCTTGACCACAATACCACGGGCGACGGACTTGTCAGCGCGCTGCAGTTCCTTTCGGTGTTAAAAAAGACGGGTCTCAAGGCTTCCGAGGCGGCGGGTATCGTAAAGGTAATGCCGCAGGTACTGAAGAACGCCGTGGTAAAGCTCGAAAATAAGAATACATATATGGAAAACGAGGAGATTGCCGCCGCGTGCAAAGCGCTCGAAGACGAGTTCGCGGGCGAGGGCAGAGTGCTTATACGCCCGTCCGGTACGGAACCGCTTGTGCGCGTTATGATAGAGGGAAACGACGTCGAGTATATTACCGAAAAAGCGGAGGAGCTTGCGGCTCTTATTGAAAAAATACTGGGATAAGGGGAAACGGACATGAAAAAAATTATATCCGCCGCAGTCTCGGCGTCATTGTTGGTAAGCTCGTGCGCGGTAATCGCTCAGGACGACATAAAAATTAATATTGACGGAAAAAAACTCGATTTTGAAACGGAGCCGTATATAGACGACGGCACGACGTTTGTTCCCATGCGCGCGGTTTTCGAGGCGCTTGGCGCCGAAGTACAGTGGAACAGCGAGGACGGAACGGTTACGTCGCGTAAAGACGAAACGGAAATCGTATTCTCTATCGGCGGCAATACGGCTATAAAAAACGGCGTTCCGCGTAAAATTACGAAGGCTCCCGTAATTGTGTCGGATCATACTATGGTTCCTGTTCGGTTTGCATGCGAGAGCTTTAACTGCGTTGTAAATTGGGACGAAAATACGAGAACAATAGATATATCAACGCAAAATAATCTTGCCGGAAAGAGTATAGCGTTTGTCGGCGACAGTATATGCTACGGCTCTAAATGGGAGGGCGGCTATGCGAAAATAATCGGCGAGCAGAATAATATGATTGTTACCAATTCCTCAAAAGGCGGCGCGACGTTTGCTAGAAATGTCAAATGGACGGATGACTCGGACGGATACAGACCGAATATAATCGATATGGTAAGCGGACTTGAAGGCGAATATGATTATATAATTGTAGAAGGCGGAGTAAATGATTTTTGGAACGGCGTTCCGGCGGGGGATATCGGCGGCGGCTATGACGGCGGCTATGACGAATCGTCTATGGCGGGCGGTCTTGAGACTATTTTCAGCATTATCAGAAATCAGCACGGTTCAAGCAAAGCCGGCTTTGTAATAATTCACGACCCGTTTACGTATAACGCCGAGGATAAATTCGAGCCATATTATCAGATGATGAAAGATATATGCGCAAAGTGGGACGTGCCGTATATCGACCTTTACGAGCAGAACAATACGGATAACGGAGTAAACGTAAAGAACAGCGAAACGCGCAGTCTTTATTTCGGTACGGACTCGTCGCCCGAGGGAGACGGCTGTCATCCGAACGAGCTGGGCTACAAGATTATTTACGCCGACCCGATTACAACATGGCTGAAATCGCTGTAAGATATATGATGAGAGATTTAATTATAAACGGAAGCCGGCAGATGAATATACCGCTGGACGATACGCAGGTAAACGGACTTATAGAATATGCGAGGCTTTTAAAAGAGTGGAACGAAAGAATAAACCTAACCGCGATAACCGGCGACGAGGGGATCGCGGCGAAGCATTTTCTTGATAGTTTAACGGCGCTGCAGACGGGTTTTGTAAAGGGAAAGGTAATCGACGTGGGTACAGGCGCGGGATTTCCGGGTATGGTTTTAAAAATCGCTAAACCGGAAATTAAGCTGACTCTTCTTGACAGCCTGAACAAGCGTATAAACTTTCTTAAAGAGGTTGGGGAAAATCTCGGTATCGACGGCGTTGAATATGTTCACGCGCGGGCTGAGGACGGCGGAAAAAACATCGCGTACCGCGGACAGTTCGATACGGTAGTGTCGCGCGCGGTGGCGAATCTCAGCGTGCTGAGCGAATGGTGCATACCGTTTCTTAAACAGGGAGGATATTTTCTCGCGCTCAAAGGACCGCTCGCGGAGGACGAGGTAAGGGACGCGAAACGCGCCGTAAAAATTCTCGGCGGTAAAATCGAGGATATATTTGAGGCGCGGATTCCTTTCACGGATTTGAAGCATAAAATAATTATTATAAAAAAAGTAGGACAAACTCCGATGAGATTCCCCAGAAAACCCGGTATCGCGGCAAAAAATCCTATCGAAAGATGTTATAATACGGCGAAATAAAAAAATAACGGAAAATCATGTCGTAACGCGGCGTACGAAAACGCTTGCCAACCGGAAAAAATATGTTATAATAGTAAATGTAAGACAGAACAGTATCAAAAAGGTACATTTCAAACAGGGTTTCCCCAAGGCCCTGTTCTACCCCCAAATTGTCTTACACCTTCCACCACCGAGGGTAAACGGCGATAATGCGCTACATCTTGTGTACTCATCAACGCTTTGCATTATCGCCGGTTTACTCTTTTTATTTACCATAGCAGGAGAAACGACATGATAAAATTTTTGAAGAAAGCACAGGAAAATGAAAAACCGAAGATAGTGTCTCTGCCGTTATACATGATTGCGCCGAATCCGAGTCAACCGCGTAAATACTTTGACCCGGAGGCGATGGAGGATTTAAAAAATTCCGTTCTCGAGTACGGTCTGATACAACCGATTACCGTACGCCGCGCATACGGAGAATATGAGCTTGTAGCGGGGGAGAGACGCTTTCGCGCCGCGCAGATGGCGCGGCTGGAAGAAATTCCGGCGGTTGTTATCGAGGCGGATAACGACAAGTCCGCGATACTTGCGCTGCTGGAAAATCTTCAGAGAGAGGATTTGTCGTTTTTTGAAATAGCCGAGAGTTATAAAAATCTTATACGCTCTCAGGGGATGACGCAGACGGAGCTTGCGCTCAGGATAGGGAAAAGCAGGGCGTCCGTCGCGAATAAAATACGTCTTTTGAAGCTTCCGCCGATTGTAAAGAAGCTGATACGCGATTATGATTTGTCGGAGCGTCACGCGCGCGCGCTGCTGCTCCTGGGCGACGAGGAAAAACAGCTTGAGGCGGTAAAAATCGTTTGCCGCGATAATCTTAACGTCGCGCAGACGGAGGAGCTTGTCCGCGGCATGAATACGCAAAAACCGAAGCCGATAAACGAAATCCGCGTGACAACCGCAAACGACGTTAAGGTTTTCAGAAATACCGTGAACCGCGCCGTAAGCATGATGAAGAAAAGCGGGATTGAGGCGGATATTCAGGAAAATTCCTTCGACTGGGGAACAGAGTACATAATTAAAATTAAGAAATGATTCGCCTTTACGGGACGCCGGGGACGCCGTCCCCGCATATATATTCCGTAGGGGCGGCTATCAGCCGCCCGCGGGCGACAAATGGTCGCCCCTGCTATTTGAAATAAAGGGAGCCGAGCGTTTTTACGCCGCGGCTCCTTTTGTATTCTAAAAATTTTTATAGTTATAAAGCTGTTGTATATTTGTTCAAAATATGATATTATTATATTGAAACGTAAGTTATGCCAGAAAACAGATTTGAAACAGATCCGATCGGAGGGTTTATATTTAAGCCGGCTATACCGGCGGCGATGTTTTTTTGCGAAGCAAAAAATTATTAAAAGAATAAATTCAGGGAGGAGAAAACTTTTATGAAAAAAATACTTGCCGTAGCGGCTGTTATGACGCTGTTCTCAACAGCGGCATACGCACAGAGCGTTGATTTGAACGGCGACGTGACAGCGGGAAAGAGTCTTGAGGTAACGGGACTTGCGGACGGATATTATGATTTGACGGTCAACTGTAAAAACACAGCGGTTGATGAAAACGCGTATCTGTACGGCGTATCCGACGGTTACACAAAATCAAGCACAGCGCTTCCCAAATCCGGCGAAGGAGTTACCGTCACAGTGCGGGGAATAGGAGTGTCGGGAGGAAAATGTGAAATCGGCGTCACGGCGAACAGCAAGGGAACGGTTGAGTTTTCGGACGCCGATTTAAAGAAATCGAAGCGGAGCGGTTTTATTGTCGGCGGCGATATGACCGAGGTAAGCTATATTGAGAGTCTCGGCGGCGTGTACAAGGACGCGGAGGGCAACAAGGTTGACCCGTTTGAGTATCTTGCGGACAACGGAGTTAATATGGCGAGAATACGTCTTTCAAACACAACCGGCAAGGGTACGGGCGACGGTACATATTATTTGCCCGCGGGCTTTCAGGATGAGACCGACTGTCTTGAGCTTTGCCGGCGGGCGCATGACGCCGGTATGGGTATACAGTTTACGTTTAATTACTCCGATTACTGGTCAAACGGAAACAGACAGATTATCCCGTCGGAGTGGGTTAAGCAGATAAAGGACGAGCTTGGCTATGATGTAAAAGATTCGGCATTTTTAAATAAGATGACAGCGGAGCAGAAAAAGGAAATACAGCAGAAGCTTGGCGATATAATTTACGATTATACTTTTGATATAATGACAAAGCTCGTGGAGCAGGGAACAGCGCCCGAATACGTCTCGCTCGGAAACGAGATAAACGGCGGAGTACTCTTCCCGTTTGGAAATACTTTTGACGCGAATATGAATAAGGACAGATTCGAGCTGGTCTATGACAAGGACAAGGATGAGGCGAACGATATAAAGTGCTATAAGGACTGGGAGGGTCTCGCGTCTATGCTCAACCGCGGCTACGACGCGGTTAAGGCTGTTTCGCCCGAATCGCAGGTTATTATACATCTTGCGGAGGGCTCGAAGGACAGTACGTTTACATGGTATTTTGACGCGTACAATAAAGCCGGAGGCAAATATGACGTAATAGGCGCGTCGTATTATCCGGCGTGGACGAATAATATAGTAGAAACATGTACGGCTTTCTGTAACAATATTTCGAAGAAATACAACAAAGATATTATGATAATGGAAACCGGCTACAATTGGAACAGTACAAAAAAGAACGGCTACGGAGGTCAGCTTGTCGATATCGACGCGTATAAGGATATTTATCCGCCGACACAAGAGGGACACATGGGATTCATGGCGGATTTGATAAACGGCATGAAAAGTGTCGACGACGGACGCTGCGCGGGTATTCTGTACTGGGATCCGTGCATGATTCATGTCGAGGATCCTCAAAAAGAGAATGAGTCGCTTTCGGGCTGGGCGATAAAAGAAAGCGATGATTTGCCCGACGGAAATGTTGTAGAGAACACGACGCTGTTCGATTTTGACGGAAAAGCTATCCGGACAGTCGCGATGTTCAATAATACGAGAAACGCGGAAAAAACCGGCGGAGAGCGGGCGCTCGAATGTACCGAGCCGGAAATAAAAGACGGATATATTACGGCGACGGTAACGAATAAAACGGATGAAACAAGGAAAGCGAATTTGTATGCCGCGGTATATGATGAAAACGGCGTTCTCGATAATGTAGTTATCGACTCAAAAAGCGTTGAATCAAGTCGGAGCGCGGAGCTGAAGGTTCCGCAGCCGTCGGAGAATTACAGGGTATTCCTTTGGAACGGCGATACGATTGAGCCTATACTGAGATAGCTTTACTGTAATAAAATAACCGTAAGAAAGACCGACGCGTCGATTGGCACGACGCGCCGGTCTTTATTGTTACCGCGTTATTTTAATATACGTCGAATACGCTTCGCGGCTTATTATGATATGATACGCTCATCACAAGTCCGATAGCAATCATATTAACCACAAGCGATGTACCGCCGTAGCTTACAAACGGCAGAGGAATACCGGTAACCGGCATAAGACCTATGCACATGCCTACGTTTTCAAAAACATGAAACAGCATCATCGAGCCTACGCCTACGCAGATATATCTGCCGAAAGCGTTATCCGCCTTACGGGCTGTTTTAAAGCATTTGTAAATCAGTAAAAACAGCGCAAGGACAAGTATCATCGCGCCGATAAAGCCAAACTCCTCGCTTATGATACTGAAAATAAAGTCGGTGGTTTTGCCGGGAAGATATCCCATCTGGTTCTGAGTACCCTGCAAATATCCTTTTCCCCACAGCTGCCCCGAGCCGACGGCTATTTTTGACTGAATAACATTGTATCCGCGTCCGGTAGGCTCAAGGTTGGGGTTAAAAAATACCTGAATACGTTCCTGCTGGTACGTCGAAAGCGCATACTTATATATTAACGGAAGAGAGACTATTCCAAGCGCGCCTATCGGAATAATATATTTATATGAAATTTTTGCGATAAACATCATATATATAAACATGAACATAAACACCATCGCGCTTCCCATATCCGGCTGGAGCAGAATCAGAGCCAGCAGCGCGCCGATATGGAGCAGCAGTCCGAGTATTACAAGAGGTTTATTGATATAATCATGTACCTTGGACAGGTGATATGAAAACGTTACTATAAAGCATAATTTCGCTATTTCGGACGGCTGAATACCTATTGCGCCGAATCTTATCCAGCTTTTCGCGCCCCAGCTTTCGTCGCCGACTCCTATTATCAGAACGAGAATCAGTATAGCTATTGCAAATATATATATTGGCTTTATAAGATTTTTCAGCTGCTCGTAATCAAAAAAGCATACGGCAAGCATTGCCGCGCAGCCTATTACAAAACAGCCGGACTGTACAATTACGTTTGTGTTCGACTGTGTTGAGCGGGTGGCGGAATATATCATAATTATGCCGAAAACGGCAAGTCCGATTGTTATAATAAATAAAGACCAGTCAAACTCCATTAAAATGACTGAGTTCTTAGATACGCTTTTTTTCTTCAAATATATCACTCCTAAATCCATGTATATATATTATATAACATTATTCGATTTTAAGCAATATTTTTAGAATTTTTTCGAGCTGTTTTTTATTCGGCATACGCGTCTGTGAGCATCTTTATTTCTTTAGCGTATCCGTCAAGTTCGTTCGGAGTTTCAAGCAATACGGGAATACCCTTTAAGCGCGGATTATTTATAACCTTAACCATTGTGTCAAAGCCTATATATCCCTCGCCGATTTTTTCATGTCTGTCCTTATGACTTTCAAACGGATTTTTGCTGTCGTTCATATGAATCGCTTTAAGTCTGTCCAGTCCGATAACAGAGTCAAACTTATCGAGTACTCCGTCGAGGTCGTTTACAATATCGTAACCGGCGTCATAGATGTGGCAGGTATCCAAACATACCCCCATTTTATTGTCAAGCTCTACGCCGTCAAGAATTGCTTTGAGTTCCTCAAACGAGCGTCCGATTTCGCTGCCTTTTCCCGCCATCGTTTCAAGCAGTACCGTCGTCGTCATATCCTTTGTGAGAACGATATTAAGCTGCTTTACAATAAAATCTATACCGATATCAATACCCTGACCGACATGTGAGCCGGGATGGAAGTTATAAAGCTGACGCGGCGTATATTCCATTCGCTTCAAGTCGTCAGCCATAATTGTAAGAGCAAACTCGCGCGTACGCTCGTCCTTCGAGCATGCGTTTAAAGTATACGGCGCGTGCGCGAGTATTTTGGAAAAGCCGTTTTCGTTCATAAATTCGAGAAAGCTTTTCACGTCGTTTTCATCAATGTCTTTTGCCTTGCCGCCCCTCGGGTTCCGCGTGAAAAACTGGAATGTGTTCGCGCCGATGCTTTTCGCTTCTTCGCCCATGTGCATGTATCCCTTTGACGCGGACAAGTGGCATCCTATATTAAGCATAATTTATCCTCCCGTTATTATTAAAAAGGGGACGCTTTAGCGTCCCCTCAAATACTATTTTATCACTTTAATTATTTAGCTGTGATTGTAACGGTCTGAGTAGCGCCGTCCCAACCAACCTCAGAATCAAAGCTTTCAGCTATTGCGCGCGCAGGAACAAGGGTTCTGTCGTCAACAATTTGACCGGGAACGTCAAGCTCCGTAGCTACGCCGTTTTTGTAAATAGCGTTTTCGCCAATCTTGAGAGTTACCGTTATATCGCCCTTTACTGATGTAACGGTCTGAGTAGCGCCGTCCCAGTCAACGCTTGCGCCGAGCGCTTCGAATATCGCGCGGAGCGGAACCATTGTTCTTTCGCCGATAATCTGAGCGGGAACGTCAAGAGTCGTATCAACGCCGTCAGCCGTAAGGATGTTGCTTCCAATCTTCAGAATAATCGTATTCGCGCCGCTGCTTGTAGAAGGAGCCGCAGAAGAGCCGCCTTCGGGAAGGTCAGCCTCGTTGAAGTCCTTCGGCTGATAACTGTTTGAAACAAGCTTTACGTTAGCGGCCGGCTGAGTCGTATATGTTGAGCCGTCGATAGCGTCGTTCATATACCAGCTGATGTGCGGCGGCTGATTGTAGCAGTTTGTATCCGCCGCCGATGAGTTCCTGTAAATATCATCGTGTGCGAGCGTATAGAAGTTATAATCTGTAGCGTAAGGAGTCTCGTAAATTCTGAGCGAATAATCGTAAGTCGTCTTATCCATCTCAACTTCTACGTCCTTGTCCCAATCGCCTTTGATTGTCATTTTTTCTTTCTGCGTGTCCTGACCTGTAATTGCGTAAGAAACAATTTCCTCTCTCCAGTCGCCGAGAAGGTCAGCCTGCAAGTTCGGGTTGCCCTTTGTGGAGTTGATTGAGTGAGAACCTTCGCCGGCAAAGATTTCATCAAACGTCTTTGTCTCGTCGTTCCACTTCGTAATGGTAATTTCCTGTCCCGCGCCCTTATGATCCTGAAGCTCGTCCTGAAGGTCGCCCGTCCAGTAAATTCTGCCGTTCATAGAAGCGCCGAGGTCGGAAATCTCGTTGCCGTTGTTGTCCCAATAACCTGAAGAACCCGCGCCCCACATTACATAGTAGGAATCGCCGTAACCTATATTCGCTATCATACCGCGACCCGTATCCTTAACGCCGTTATGAATCTGATAGAACTCGCCCGTCTTTGCGTTTTGGAGAGAACTTCCCCACATATGCTCGGTTTCGCTCGCTCCGGTTTCCTTCGCGGCGGTCGAATTAGAGAAAACAGTATTATCGGTAATGAAGGAAGAAAGCGTTTTACCGCTAAGCTGGAACTGGTCGCCGCCCGCCGTATAATCCTCGTAAACCTTCATAAACTCAAGACCCTCTTTTGTCGGATCGAAATCACCGAGGTGCATAGCGTCGCCGTGCTCCTGGAATGTACACCAAAGTATCGAACCGTCGTTATCCCATGCAAGAGCGCCGTAGAAAATTTCATCCTTGCCGTCGCCGTCAGCGTCGCCGGCTTCGATCTGGTGGTTGCCCTGACCTATATAATTGTTATACTTTGACTCGGCCGTATCAAAAGACCAGTCCATAGTCAGCTTATTGTTCTTGAAGCTGTAAGCCGCCGCGCCCGTGCGTCCGTTAGGATTAGAGATATTCTTGCCGTAGTAATATCCGCGGGCAAATACAACAGACGGCGTCTGTCCGTCAATATACGCAATCGTAGAGTTATATCTCTCGGAACGGTTACCGAAGTCGTCGCCGAATGACAGCGAAACCGACTGCGAACCCGACTGGTTGTTCGGGAAATAGTCAATTGTGTCAAGAGCCTTACCTGTCGCTCCCTCGAATACTGTTACATAAAGAGGTCCCTGCAGGTTCTTGCCGGCGTTAAGAGCCGCCCAGCTGTCTTCGTATGTATCGCCTTTTGAAGAGTCGCCTATTACATTACCCTGACCGTCAATCGTACCGTCGGCTGTTCTTACCATAACCTCCGCTTTACCGTCGTTATTGAAATCGGCGACGTTAAGCATCGTGTCATGCGCGCCGGCGCGGATATTGAAGCCCATGTCGATTCTCCACAGCTGCGTGCCGTCGAGCTTATAAGCATCCATAAATACCTTGCCGGTTCTGCCTGTTGTAGCCGCGTCCTTAGCGTCCGACGGATTCCAAAGCATTACGATTTCATACTCGCCGTCGCCGTCAAGGTCGCCGTACGACGAGTCGCCCGGTACATATGAACCGATGTAAACGCCGTTTCTGTCCATCTGCACAACGTCGCTTTCAGGAGCCTTCGCGAGCGGAACATCAAGATATCCGTTCTCCCATACGCTCGCCGACTTTGACATTTTTCCGTCGGCGACTACAGTATACTTGTCATTTACAGTACCCGCCTTATCAACGAAGTTCGTTACGGCGCCTTCGTTGATTTTTTCCTTGTTTCTGTACAGAGTAAACGTTGTTTCAGCCGGCTCGGTGGCAAGTCTTCTCCATGAAACAAGAACGCCGTCGTCTGTTTTTGTAGCGACAACGCCTCTGTCAAGGTTTTCCATGTTTCTTGTGATTGCGCTTCCCGCAAATGCGCTCGCATTTGTGACCGGAGCTACTATTCCGACAGCCGCAACCTGAGCAAGAACCAAAGAAAAAACGCCTATCTTTTTCAGATTTTTCTTTGAATTTTTAAACATTTCGTTATCCTCCCTCTGAATTTAACGTATCACGTTCGCGCATCTTTTTATTGTAAGACGCAGTGATTATTATCTATATAATAACACATTTTCAAAAATTTTTAAAGTGTTTTTCATAAATTGAATGTATAATTTACAGTGTTTTTTGTTCAAAATGCGAGCAAAATTTATTTTTTGATATAAAAAACGGGGCTGTATTCATAACAACCCCGGTTTTATACTTATATTAATATACTCTTACGGCGCCCGCATACTGCGCGATACGATATTCCGTATTGATTGAAGAAATCTTTACGACGTCGCCCGTCTGCGGAGCGTGAATCATATTGCCGTTGCCGATGTAGATGCCGACGTGATGAACATAGCCGTTCTTTGCAAAGAAAACCAAATCGCCGGGCTGAAGATTTTCGCGGCTTACATATGTGCCGTTGTTTCTCTGGTCGGCGGCGACTCTGCTTACGCTTACGCCGTTTTTGGAGCAGCAGTACTGCACAAGTCCCGAGCAGTCGAAACCGGACGGGGAAGAGCCGCCCCATACATACGGAACGCCGAGATACTGCATGGCTGTATTAACTATAGCCTGTCCCTTTGAAGAAGCGGTCGGAGCGGAGGACTCCGATGAATCGTCGGACGCGCTTGTATTCTCTTTCGCGGAATTGCCCGCCGCCGCGGCGTTTTGACGAGCTATTTCCTCAGCTCTCTTTTCAGCCGCCTTCTTGTCGGCGATTTCCTTCTGCTTCTGTGAAACGGCGTCCTTTTCAATCCATTCGCCGGTAAATTCAAGCGATGTGTTTATAACATAGCCTTCCTCGTATTCGTCTCCGTAGCAAACTCTTATAAAATCGTCGTCGCCCCAGAGTACGTATACGTCTGCGCCGTCCTCAAGCTCGTCGAGCACTTCCGAGTCGGTGTTAGCTTCTTTTCTGACTCTTACGGAATCGCCTTCAAGATTTACCTTGGCGGCTCTGTAGTTGGTAAAGCATTTCTTTGCCGTTTCCGCTTCGTCCTTATCCTGCGTGATTGCGTCGCTTGCGACATATCCCGTTTTTCCGTCGTAAGCGATTTTGTACCAGCCCTCCGAGCTTTCGACAACCTCAACCTCTGTCGCTACTTCGATTTGGTCCGTTACAGCCGCCTCGTCCGAGGGAGTCTCTCTTACGTTCAGCGAACCGCTTGATATCATAACATATCCGAGAGGGTAGAAGCTCTTCGCGGCTATTTCGCTTTCGGTCGCCTCGTCGACGGGAGCCTCGGTAGGCTCCGCGGATATTTCAGCCGTACCCTTGACAGCCTCCGTAATATCCTTTTCGGCAATGGTGATATTCTGCGCCGCGGCGGCGGCGTTTATTCTCTGTTCTCTTTTAATCTGTAAATCCTTCAGGTCCGACGCCTGAGCCGCCGCGAGTGAGCCTATCATCGCAACCGCTGTAACGGCGATAATTGAGTGCCTAAAGTTCTTCATAAAGTAAAACCTCCTAAAATTTAAATAAAGTTTATTTCAATAACTTTACTTATTTTGCAATGTGATTACTAAAATGTTTCCAAAACATTA
Organism: uncultured Clostridium sp.; assembly: GCA_964426905.1. Taxonomy (GTDB): domain Bacteria; phylum Bacillota; class Clostridia; order UBA1381; family UBA1381; genus Hominilimicola. The sequence continues at coordinate 52,371 of CAYRSG010000005.1, forward strand.
CAAAGCAAATTATACACCACTATAAAACATTTGTCAACACTTTTTTAATCTGTTTGTATTGATTTTGTAACAAAAAAGTAATATAAATGTGCATTTTGTAATAAAAATATGCGCATTATTTGTATAAAAGCGCCTATATAAACGGTTCGGTTTATCTGTAATAATGTAATATTTCACAAAAAATAAGTTTTTTATAAAATTATAAACGTCCGCTTATATTACAGTGAAATTACACAAAAACCGGCTTAAAACCTCCGCGTAAAATATTTAATATTACAAAACGATTACAAAGATTACAAATGTTACATTTCGTTGAAATAGAAACATCTATTTGATATAATTATCCTGTAAGGAGTTATGGGAATATGGAATATATCAAATTTGCAGTAATATTTGCCGCCGGAATATATCTCTCTGAGAGAATTTGCGCGGGCTTTGCTTTAATTTTCATGCTGTCCCTTATATTGGTATTGACAATTAAAGCGTTTTTTAAACGCGAATTTAATATAAAAATACTTGCCGTGTCCGCTGTGTTCATCGCCGGCGCGCTTATATGCCGTTACGCTTCCCGCGCCGATATACGGGATTTATCGCGGTATGAGGGGCGGTATGTCACACTTACCGGACGCGTGTGCGAGATACCTGAACAGTCCGAGGATAATGTGCGGTATACGGTTGACGTCAGAAAGGTTTCGCATGCGGGGTCGGAAAAGGACGTTAAAGACAGGGTTCTGCTTACGGCGGCGGGCGGTTACAAATACGGCGATACCGTCGTATTCAGCGGCTTTATAAAGCAGATACCCGCTAAAATGAATGAAAACGGCTTCGATTTTGCACAATATTATAAAAGCAAGAAAATTTTCTTTAAAATATATTCCTCCGATATACAAGTATCCGAGGACAAGATACGCGATTACTCGCCTTGCGCTTTAAGCACCGGCGTGAAGAATTACATATGCGGTATTATAGACGATAATTATACGGGCGATAAAGCGGCGGTACTGAAGGCGGCGCTTGCCGGAAACAAGAAAGAATTTTCGGAAGAATTTGACGAAATTCTTAACCGTACCGGCGCGAAACGTTTTTTCTATCCGGCGTTTTTGCACGTAATGCTTTTTATGTCGCTTATAACGCTTGTTCTGGGAATGTTCGATAAGAAAAAACGCGATATGATAACCGTGTTTCTTCTTATTATATACGCGCTCTTTAATTCTTCGGGAGAGGTGTTTGTCAAGCTGTCGTTGACGCTTGCGCTCTTTACTTTTTTAAAGAGCCGTTTCGGACATGTGTATTATTTTGACGTTATAGGACTGACCGCTCTGATTATGGGAGTGATAAATCCTTTGGTATATTTCCGCGCGGGATTTGTAATGTCAATGCTTTCGAGTATTCTGATACATTACTTTTATGACGGCGTCTATCCGCACACCAAACGGCTGAGGTTCAAATATATCCGCCGTATGTGCGCTATAGGCTTTATATGCACTGTCGGACTGATACCGATAAGCGCGTATTTCTTCGGCTGCGTATCTCTGACGTCGATATCGCTTTCGGTAATAATGCTGCCGTGTGTCGCGGCGATACTGGCGCTGTCGCCCGTATTGCTTGTAATGCTTGCGCTGTTTCATACCGCGCCGGTTATCGGTCAGGTTGTGAGCTTTATGACGTTCGTGCTGCGCGCCGCGCCGTATCTTGCGGACAAGCTGAGTTTAAGCTATACCGTATTACCGAAGCCGTCGGTTTTATTTCTTCTTATATATCTGTTCCTGATTATCGCGGCGGTCAAATATGTTAAAAAGAAAAAGAGTCATATGAAACTTGCGCTGTTTGTAGCCGCGGCGCTGACTGTATCGGCTGTGAGCGGTGAAATATTGAAGATGGGAAGTATAGAAATCGATTTTGTAAACGTAGGTCAGGGCGACGGCGCGGTTATAAGAGCTCCGCACCGCTTTAACGTACTGATAGACGGCGGAGGCGGAAACGCATATTCCGATTACGACCCCGGCGAGAAGGTGTATCTTGAATATCTTGTGACCGAGGGAATAACGAAGGTTGACAGCGCGTTTGTAAGTCACTATCATCAGGACCACGTGCAAGGAATTATCGCCGCTCTGAAGAATATAGAAGTAAGGAATTTGTTTCTGCCCGACGTTATGGAGGGAAGCGAATGGCGCGCCGCGCTGGAGGAAGCGGCGGCGGAGGGCGAAACAAGGGTTCATTATATATCCGAGGAAACGCTTCTTACATATAATAACGGCATGACGATCCGCATTATCCCTCCGGCGGAAAAGACGTTTATAAGCGATGAGGAAAACGACACAACGTTTTTGTACCGTATGGAATACGGCGGCTTTTCGGCGCTGTTTACCGGCGATATGACGTCGTTCGGCGAGAGGAATTTGATTGAAGAGGGAAATGCGAAGGAAGCGGATTTATTAAAAGTCGCGCATCACGGCTCAAAAACCTCCACAAGCAAGGAATGGGCGGAGGCGGTCAAGCCGGATTATTCCGTTATAAGCGTTGGCGAGGACAACACCTTCGCGCTTCCCGACGATGAAACGCTTGAAACGCTCGGCGAGTCGGAGCTGTTTCGAACCGACCGTGACGGGGATATCCGTTTTACGGTCAAGAAGAACGGGAAATGTGAAATTGAGACGTTAAACGGGAGATAGGATTATGGCTGTAAAGAAAAATGATGATTTATTAAAGCTGAAAAAACAGCTCAAAGAAGGCAAACTCTCGCCGCTGTATGTTTTTTACGGCGAGGAGGAATTTTTGAAGGACATGTATGTTAAGAGAGTGGAAAAATGCGTGCCGGACGGCGGATTTCCGGAATTTAACCATATACGTCTCGCGGGAGCGGACGTGCCTTTTTCCGAGTATGACGACGCGTGGGAGAGCTTTCCTATGATGACCGATAAAAAACTTATTCATATCAAGGACAGCGGAATTTTTTCATCAAAAAAAAGCGCCGGCGGACCGTCGACAGAGGAAAAGAAGGAATTTTGGTCGGAGAAATTCAAGCGTATTTCAGACGATACGGTCGTTGTTTTTGACGAGACAAGCGTTGATAAGCGAAGCGCGCTGTATAAGGCGGCGTCAAAGGCGGGCGCTGTCGTCGAATTTACGTACATGAGCGACGCCGACCTTGTGACGTGGGTCATAAAGCAGTGCCTTGACGCGAAGAAGAAAATTTCAAAAGAAAACGCTTATTATCTGATAACGCTGTGCGATCCGGGACTTAACAACATAAACAACGAGCTGAACAAGCTGCTCGATTTCTGTGACGCTGAGATTTACAGGAGCGATATTGACCGCGTTGTATCGAAGTCGATGCAGGTTATTGTATTTGAGCTGACGGACGCGATAATGGCGGGTAATACGGAAAAGGCTATGACGACGCTCGAAAATCTGAAAACCGTAAGGGAGAACGCGTTCACGCTGCTGTACCTGCTGTTTTCGTCATTTGAAAAAATGCTGCGCGCGAAGCTGATGAGGGGAGCGTCGCAGGGCGAGATCGCCTCAACGCTCGGAGTAGCGCCGTTTATCGCAAGAAAATATATGGACGGCGCGAAGGGATTTTCCGAGGATACGCTCGTGCGGATGGTAAAACGCACGGCGGAGATCGATCTTGCCGTTAAAGAGGGCAGAGCTGAGGACTGGAACGCGCTGGAGCAGTATGTGATGGAGTGTATATATATGAGCGGAAAATAAAAACACCGCTCCGCCAATTGCCGCCCATACGCGAACGCACTATAATTTTATATAGTAACAAATAAAATTAAAATAAAGGAGAGAGAACAATGAAAAAACAACTGATTGCGGCGTTAGCCGCTATGTCGCTGGCAGTCACGTCAATGCCGATGATAAGCCTTGCGGCTGATAATTCGCCGAAGCCTGTCTTGCGGTACACATTTGACGGCGCAAAGGAGCTTACTGACGCGAACGGTAAAAATGAATTAAAGCTGTCGGGCGGCGCGTCCGTTACGGACGAGGGTAACACAGGCAAGGCGCTGCTTTTGGACGGAGTCGACGGCTTCGCCGAGCTTCCGGCGGATATTGTGTCCGACAGTATGACGGTTACCGCGTGGGTGAAAATCAACAGGTTTACCACATGGGGACGCGTGTTCGATTTCGGCGCGGACGCGGATAACAACTTCTTTTTCGCGCCGTATTCGGGCGGCGCGGCAAGAATTGAAATAAAATCGCCGCGGGGTACCGATACAATGGACACAACGCAGGAAACGGAGCGCGACTGGGTGCATTATGCCGTAACCGTTTCGGACGGTACTGTTTCGTATTACAGGAACGGACGGCTCGTATCCTCCAAATCCGGCATGCAAAGCCCCGAAAGCATAAAGGACGAGCTTAATTACATAGGCAAGTCGCACTATGACGGCGACGCGTATCTCGCGGCGGCTGTGGACGATTTCCGCGTGTACGACGCCGCGCTCGACAGAAATGAAATCTGTAATGTAATGGCTGAGGGTGAAATCAGTCCCGAAATACTTTTAAGCTCCTACTCAATAGAGGACGAACAGCTTGTCACCGGCGATAAAATAGATTTACCGAAAATCGGCGCGCTGACGTGGTACGAAAAGGATAATCTCGGACTTATCGACGTTGAAACGGGCGCGGTTAAGCATAACGATAAAACGGAGCGGGTAACGCTTACGGCTGACGCGGACGGAACCGTACGGGAATATACCGTATACGTTACGGGCAAAAACGAAAATCCGTATACAATTAATATTGACGCGGCGGACCGCTCTAAGGACGTTTCCGATATTATGTGGGGACTGTTTTTCGAGGACATAAACTCCGCCGCCGACGGCGGCTTGTACGCTGAATTGGTTGAAAACCGCTCGTTTGAAACGGACGACCATATGTATTCGTGGGAAACAGAGGGCGATGTTAAGGTTAATACCAAAAATCCGCTGAATGAAAATAATCCTACTTATGTTACGCTTGGCGCGGACGCGTCAATCGTAAATG
>CAYRSG010000006.1:0-19462 GCA_964426905.1 uncultured Clostridium sp.
CTTCCGTAATGCTGCACTGTTTATCTTTCAATGTACATGCTGTCAAGCTTGCTCTCTTGCGACAGCTATATTATATTACCACATTCCTCCCCGTTTGTCAACTCCTTTTTTTCATTTTTTTTCGTTTTTTTATTTATTATATATTTTGACCGAAAATCCGCCGTTTTATTTCATGAACATGGACACAATTCCTATGCAAATAGGCACAACCATAGCTATCGCAGTTACCAAACAAATAATTCTTATAGTTTTTTTGCTGAACATTCTTAATCACCCCTATTCAAATTTTTCAAGAAGTTTACCTATAATTACAGCCGACTGGGCGCGGGTCGCAGTCGCGCGCGGCGCGAAAGTATCGTCATCCATTCCCGCTATAAAACCGTCCGCGTAAGCGTGATGCACGCCGTCGAACGCCCACGTCGATATCATTGCCACATCGGAGAAATACATATCCTCAAGCTCGGTTACAACGCCCGCGTCCTCCTTATCAAGGCTATACTGATACACGCTTTCCGTTATATACGCCATCTCCTCACGGGTTATCGGCGTACTGCCTTTAAAGCTCCCGCCGTACACAACTTTTGAACCGCCTGAATTTTCCCTAACATCCGCGGAATAATTCTCTATCATCGCCTCGGGAATAAGTCCCTTATCGAGAGCGCTCTGCACGCAGCCGCCATACCAGTCAAGCGCCGTTACATCAAGGCACTCTCCGTTTCTGTACGGAACATTCTCAATCCCCGCGGCTCCGAGCGCCATTTTTAAAAATTCGGCGCGCGTAACAATTCCGTCGGGGTTAAACGCCGCGTTTGATATTCCATGCACAACTCCCGCGTCCGCAAGAGTATCTATTATTTCCTCCGCCCAGTGTCCGCGTGTGTCGGTAAAATTCGCCGCGCTCGCTCCGAACGGCGCGGACAGCGCTGAAATAATAAGCGCCGCCGCGGTTATATTTTTCTTTTTCATTCTATCATCTCTTTCCGTAATTATTTTCTTGCCATATATTTAAAGAAGAAATGTTCCTTCGCGTCGAAAGCATAGTAACCGTATTTCAAATCCGCGCCGTCATATTTTTGCGACAGTCCTTCATATGTGGAAAATCTGTTGTCCCACGAAGCGCTGTAATTTCCCGACGCCGCATTTGACGCGGCCGTCTTTGTCGTTTCAATATACCTGTTTGCGGAAGGAACAGCCGCTATAACAATAAGAATACATATTATTGCCTTACGAGCTTTTAAAAACCTGCATTTTTTCTCGTAAATAAGAAAGTCCGCCATCATAATCATGAGCACATACAGTCCTACCGAGCTGCACCGCGTTACCAAATCATTGTACGTTCCCATTGTGAAAAACGGAAGCAGGAGCAGTATAGCGTTTGCCGCATAAAAATACGCGTTCTTTTTGAATCTCGGAAATACGCATATTGAATATATGAGAAATTCACACAGCACGAATATAATATACACGCTTATTCTGCCGCCGTAGGACACGGCGTGAAGACCGAGCTCGTCAGGCTTTTCGGCAAATACGTTCCCTGACAGATACAAAAGTATTATCGGGAACAAAACAACCAGCGCGCACAAATTCTGTACGTTGAAAAGCCTCTTTATCACAGACAGAATATTGTCTTTATGATTCACAAACTGTTTTACAATCATCACTGCCGCTATAATGAATACTCCTATAAGCATAAACGGCGAATACAGCAGCATCGGGACGCCAAGCGCTGCAAAATTCTCGATTTTCGAATCATCGTCAAATAGAACCGACAGTACGATAAACGCGCAGCATATCTGATTGAACACGCCGCCGTAAGCTATAGAATTGGATGTGAATCCGTATGTTATATAAGAACGGCTTGTATGAAATATTCCGGCAATCAAATCATTTACAATAATTCTGAGCGGCTCGGCGCTTCCGAAAAACATCAGCAAAACCAATATTCCTATCTGCTTTAACCATGTATCGGCTTTAAGTATTTTTATAAGATAGAGCCACGTTATATATACCGCCGTGGCGGTATATATAAACAGAACCGCTCTCGCCGCTCCGAGTCCGAATATCTTTCCGAACACAGCCGGAACCAGAAAATGTCCCATATAATATACAAATGCCGAACCGTCGCTGTAATACGGCGGCCATGAATAACTGACCAAATCATTTAACTGAGCATTTCTGCCCGCCCAGTCGGCGAGCTGCTGTATTACTCCTCCCTGTCCGCACAGAAACATCCAGCACACAATCGCCGCTGCTCCGACAGTCAGCATACTTCTTTCAACATGAAATGAAGACGTATTTTTGTTACCGTTTTTATAGACAAAATACAACCCAAACGCCGTCGCGGCCGCTGACGGAATCGCTATGTACCATTTCAAAAAGCCGATAAGAAACACAAATATTGCGCTGTATATCTATATATACGCCGCGCGCTCAAGATATCTACTTTTTATATTCACTGTATATTCTCCTTAATTAAACAAATTTTTCATCTGTTCCGGGCATTACCGATTATTTCAATAAATTCGCCGGCTTGTTAATCGCGGCCGCAACGGATAAAAGCCTTCTTGTTTTTATTTCAAAATCACCTCTTCGTTCTATTATATAATATTTTAATATAAAATTCAACATAAAAAAATAAATTCCATCCATATACGGCAAAAAAGGAGCCGACGCAGGTACGCAGCCCCTTTATTTTGGATATAATCCGCTTATTATTCAATAAGCCTTCTGTATTCCTCTTTCATATACCCCGACAGCTCCTCCATGTCGATCGGGAACTCCACAAATCCGCGCGCGTAATAGGACAAGTCGTACGGCCGGAAAAATATCACGAGCTTATCGTCTTCTATATAAAAATCAGTCTGATGCGACTCCTTTATTTCCGGCTTCGCCCATAAATCCTTATAATCCTCCGGATTCTCCGATATTATTTCATTTATAAGCCTGTTTAACGTATTTTCATAACCGTTTTGAGCGAACAAATCCGCGAGCTTTATCTCCTTTTCAGCCGACAAGTCTATATTCTTCGGAATACGCGCCGTATTGCCGTGCGCGCCGCCCGTATAAATATACTTTTCCTCGACTGCGCTTATAAAATCGTTCTTATTATATTTTTCATTCCAGTTTATTTCCATAACGCATTTATTGCCCATACGCACGTTATCCTCGCACGCGGACGCCTCGCTGTCGAACGCGACGAGGTCGCTTTGCGCCGATTGTTCGATTTCTTCATTCAGTTTATTCTCAAATTCAGCGTTTTTTATTCCCGAAAACCGTATTACCTCGGCGCGTACCGCCGAAAAATCGGTTTCGTATTCCTTAACGCTTATATCGCTTTTAACGCGGTTAATACCGCACCCGCACAAGCATATTACCGCAATCCCCAAAATATATAACCTTCTTATCATATATCCGCCTCTTACAGAATAATACAGATAAGTCCGTTGCCGCCGTCGTTGATAATTCTCTGCAGCGTCTCCTTCAGCTTCATTCTCGCCGACTCGGGCATACGCGACAGCTTGTTGTGAAGTCCCTCGTTTACAAGCTCGTAAAGCGATTTTCCGAATATATTCGACTGCCATATCTTCGATGGGTCGGACTCGAATTCCGACAGCAGATAATGAACAAGCTCCTCCGACTGTTTTTCCGTGCCGACGATCGGGCTTACCTCCGTTTCGATATCCGCGCGTATCATATGTATACTCGGCGCTGAAGCCTTTAGCTTTACGCCGAATTTACCGCCCTGCTTAACAATTTTCGGCTCGGCGAGCGACATTTCGTCGGTTGACGGCGACACGATTCCGTAACCTTTTTCCATAACCTCGTGAAGCGCGAACGAAACCTTATCGTACTCGGCTTTCATTTTCGCAAGCTCCTCCATCAGCGTCATAAGCTGACGCTCGCCGTCAATCTCAAAGCCCGACGTCTCTCCGAGGATTCTATAGAACAGTATCTGCGGAAGAGTTATACGCATTTTTACCGTTCCGTCGCCCAAATCCATGCCTTCGATAACGGAACGCTCCACAAATCCGCGCTCGCCTATTCCGTCGGCAAGGCGGCGTACGTCGCGTATGCGGCTGACGTTTTCGATATTCTCCATAACCGCGCCGTAAATATCCTTCCTGAGCCGGTGTTCTTCCGGCAGCTCGTTAATCCAGGCGGGAAGCTGTATATTGATTTCCTTCAGCGGGAATTCAAAAAGCACGTTTTCTATGATTTCATGAATATCCGAAGCGTCAAGCTCGGCGCAGTTTACCGCCGCGACAGGCACTCCGTGTTTTTTCTCAAGCTCCTCTCTCAGATTCTGAGCTTCCCGCGTCTCGGGATTTACGCAGTTTAAAAGCACGATAAACGGCTTGTTTATCGCCTTCAGCTCATTTATTACCCTGTTTTCCGCGTTTACATAGTCGCCGCGCTCGATTTCCGTAATGCTTCCGTCTGTCGTTACAACCAATCCTATAGTCGAATGCTCCGTTATTACCTTCTTTGTTCCTATCTCAGCCGCCTCGTTAAACGGTACGGGATGATCGAACCACGGCGTTGTCACCATTCTCGGCTCGTTTTCCTCGGCGTAACCGAGCGAGCTGTCCACAATATATCCGACGCAGTCTATCATCCTTACCTTCAGATGCGCGTTATCTCCGAGAGATATCTCCGCCGCTTCGTTCGGAATGAATTTAGGCTCGGTCGTCATAATTGTTCTTCCTCCCGCCGACTGCGGCAGCTCGTCTTTCGCCCTTTCCGCCTGATACACATTCTCTATATTCGGTATTACAAGCAAATCCATAAACTTCTTTATAAACGTTGATTTGCCCGTCCTCACCGGTCCCACAACGCCTATATACACGTTACCCTGACTCCTCTGCGCTATATCGCTGTAAATATTATACTCCTCCACTTTTACGTTTCCTCCTTTTGTCCAAAATATATGTTATATGTATATGCGCCGGAATTTCTAATATGTATTTAAAAAATATGATAATTTTTCTTTGACTTTTTCTGTTTATGGTATATAATAATATTAGACGTATATTACATAATACAGAGGATTTAATTTATGAAGCATTTTAAAAAGCCGATGTTACTGCTTCCGCTTGCCGCGGTATCCGTACTGACCGTCGCTTTGAACGCGCAGGCAAAGGAATATACGGCGGGAATACTCAGCGATTATAAATTTTCGGGCAATAATATTTCCGATTACGCGCGCGGCAGCGTTAACGCTGTAATGGATTACGCGGAAGACGCCGAGACGAATTTCACCGAGCTGAGCCTCAGCGACAGTATAAACGCGTTAAACAATGATAAGATTGATTTTATATGCATGGTTCCGTGGAGCGATGTCCTTTCGCAGTACATAGACTACTCCTCCGAGCCTGTCGCGACAGGCTTTCTGACGCTGCTCACAGACACGGACGACAATATATTTTTCGAGGACTTTGAATTCTACGACAATATAAAAATAGGAATGATAAAGAATTCATCTTTTGAAAATCTTCTCGATGAATACAGTAAAAAACATAATTTTACATATATTCCCGTATACTTCGGCACGATCAAAGAGCTTACAGACGCGGTGCATACCTCCGACGCGGACGCAATTCTCGTTCCGTCCACCGAAAAGCCGAAGGATATGCGCCTTATAGCGAAATGCGGCGAATTTAATTACTACTGCGCCGTTAAAAAGGGGAACGCCGATATGCTTGATGTGCTGAACGCCTCTTTTTCCATGCTTAAAACGGATTTGCCGTTCTATTTGTCGGAAACCTTTTCCGAATACTTCAGAAATCCTTATTTTAAAATGGCGGCTTTGACAAGGAACGAATATAACGCTCTCTCGGAGCATGAAAAGCTGAGAGTTCTCGTACCCGACAACGATTATCCCATGGTCTATTTTGACGAGGAAAAGAACAGGTATGAGGGAGTATATGTGGATATCATAGATAAAGTCGCCGAAGGCTCGGGCGTAAATATAGAATTTGTTTCCGCCGGCGGCAATCGCATGACGGCGAACGCTATCGTTACCGGAAAAGCCGACGCTGTTCTTACGGTTTCGGGTTCTAAAGAGGGTTTGATTACCGCGACGGAGCCGTACACGTCTATCGCGTATCTTCCCGTGGCGAAAAAGAATACGAGCGTATTTGAAGAAAGCAAGATGAAAGTGGGAATACTTGCGGACGACGACTGGATCGAGGACTCTCTCGCGCCGTCGCATCCGAGATGGACCATACGAAAATATAATTCAATAAACTCCCTTCTGCGCGCGGTTGAGCGCGATAAAATCACAATCGCTCTTCTCTCGTCTACCGATATGCAGACAAAAACAAGCCTTATCGCGCATCCCAATCTGTCGCTGACAGATGATTTCAGCATCAGAATTCCCGTCAGCCTCGGCGTTTCGGAGCTAAGCTGCAAATCCGACATGGTTAACCTGCTGAACAAGATAATTAAAAGCGTTTCCGTTTCGGAGTCGGAATTTGAAAGCAGAGTTTACACTCTCAATCATATTTACGTACCGAATTTCCACGACATGATATACGCGAATAAAATATGGCTTATCGTAATTTTCCTGATTTTCGCGCTGATAGTCTTCATTATAAAAATGCGCGAGCTTTATTTCCGAAAGCTGTCGGAAATAGATTCTCTGACAAAAATTCATAACAAAGAGTATTTTTATTCCGCCGCGGAAAAAATACTCGCGAAAAACTCCGATAAACAGTATTTGCTTGTTTCGGTCGATCCGAGGAATTTTAAAGTTATAAACGACAGATTCGGTCATATTATAGGCGACCAGACTCTTATTAATATAGCGACTAAAATACGGGATATCTTCAAGGGCAAGTGCCTGTACGCGCGGGCTCAGGGAGACAGCTTCCTCGCTCTTGCCGAAAATACGCGGGAAAACAGAAAACTCATAGACGAGCTTGCGGATATAGATATATACATACACGACTCGTCCAAATACCGCGTTCTTCTGAAAATAGGAGTATGTCCCATATTGAAATACAATCCGGATACGGATCTCTCCGGATATATTGACAGAGCCAATATCGCGAAGGAAGGCGCGGCGGGAAAAAATACCAATTTTCTCTGCTATTTCAGCGATGAAATGGAAGAGGAATTTAACGCGAAAAATACTATCGAGATTGAAATGGTCAAAGCGCTCAAACGCGGTGATTTTATAGTGTATTATCAGCCCAAATACGAGCTTTCGTCCGACCGGATAATCGGCGCGGAAGCGCTCGTACGCTGGAATCACGCCGAACGCGGAATTATCTCGCCCGGCGTCTTTATCCCGCTTTTTGAAAAGAACGGCTTCATAGTAAACCTCGACTTTCATGTGTATGAATCCGTACTCAAAATGATTAAATCGCGTTTGGAAAACAAGCTGCCGATTGTTCCCATCTCCATGAACGTGTCGCGCCGTCACCTCGGCGACGCCGCCTTCGCGGAAAAGCTTGAAACGCTCGTAGAGAAATACGGCGTTCCGAAAAAATACATAGAAATGGAAATTACCGAAAGTATTTTCAGCAAAGACGACGACAGCGCCCTTTCGCTTATATACGAGCTGAAAAGCCGCGGCTTCACCGTTTCAATGGACGACTTCGGAAGCGGCTACTCTTCGCTGAATCTTTTGCGTCAGGTTCCGATCGATACTCTGAAAATAGACAAGGTGTTTATCGACAACACAGAGAATTCCCCGCGCGGTCAGGTTATTGTAGAAGAAATTATTGCGATGGCCGCAAAAATTCAGGTTAAGACAATATGCGAAGGCGTCGAGACAAGAGCTCAGCGCGATTTTCTGAAAAAAGCGGGCTGTAACATGGTTCAGGGGTTCTTTTACTCCGGACCTCTTCCCTGCGGTGATTTTGAATCGCTCCTCGATTCGTCAAATTGATTATTGACGCCGAAGGTTATATATGCTAAAATATTGTATGGTAATGGGGCTGAAAACAGCCCCATTATATATTATTTATGAAAGGAACGATTTACAATGGCTAAAATCCGGATGAAGACGCCGCTTGTCGAGATGGACGGCGACGAAATGACAAGAATTATATGGAAGATGATTAAGGATATTCTTCTAACGCCCTACATAGACCTGAAAACAGAGTACTACGACCTCGGTCTTGAATACAGAAACAAAACAGACGATAAGGTTACAATTGACAGCGCAAACGCGACAAAAAAATACGGCGTAGCCGTAAAATGCGCCACGATTACTCCCAACGCGGCAAGAATGACGGAATACGGCTTAAAGGAAATGTGGAAGTCCCCCAACGGCACAATACGCGCTATGCTCGACGGCGCCGTTTTCAGAACGCCTATCCTCGTTAAGGGCGTCTCTCCGTATATCCCTACATGGACAAAGCCTATAATAATAGCGCGTCACGCTTACGGAGATATTTACAAGAACGTCGAAATGCAGGTAAAAGCCGGAAGCAAGGCGGAGCTCGTCACTACGGATAAGGACGGCAATGAGACGCGCGAGCTTATATATGATTTCAAAAACGAGGACGGAATTATTCAGGGCGTTCATAACAAAGACAAATCAATCGCAAGCTTCGCGAGAGCGTGCTTCAACTATGCTCTCGATACGAAAAAGGATATCTGGTTCGCAACCAAGGACACTATTTCCAAAAAGTATGACCACCGCTTCAAGGATATTTTTCGGGAGATTTTCGACAGCGAGTACAAAGAAAAGTTCGACGCGGCGGGTATCGAGTATTTCTACACGCTCATAGACGACGCAGTCGCGCGCGTTATCCGTTCCGACGGCGGATATATATGGGCATGCAAAAACTATGACGGCGACGTTATGTCCGACATGGTCGCGACTGCTTACGGTTCGCTCGCTATGATGACGTCCGTTCTTGTATCGCCGGACGGAGTTTACGAGTACGAGGCGGCGCACGGCACGGTACAGAGACATTATTACAAACACCTAAAGGGTGAAAAAACCTCAACAAACTCCGTCGCTACGCTGTTCGCGTGGACGGGAGCGCTCAGAAAAAGAGGAGAGCTTGACGGTCTCGGAGAGCTTGTTTCCTTCGCGGACAATCTCGAAAAAGCCGCAATCAACACAATAGAGGACGGCGTTATGACCGGAGACCTTTACGCGCTGTCAACGCTCGAAAACAAGAAAAAGGTCGATACCGAAGAATTTCTTCTCGCGGTAAACGAAAGACTGCAAAAACTTATGCGATAAAACGCATATCAAAAAACGAGCCGCCGCGTAAAAACGCGGCGGTTCGTTTTTTTATTATCATGTTTTACATTCTCTTTTTTCTTGTAAACGCCATAACTGCGGCGAGACAAATCACGCCGAGCAGCACAATCGCTCCGCCGGGACGCAAATCAAGATAATACGACAAAAACAATCCGGCGATAGTGAACGTTTCCGCAAAGGCTATCGACAGCCATACCGTATGCTTATAGCTTTTCGCTATCATCATTGCCGCGGCGACCGGTATTACCAGCAGCGACGAAATCATCAGCGCTCCTACGATTCTTGACGCCACGGAAACCGTAACCGCGGTCAGAAGCATTATCATAAGATTAATTCTTCCTACGGGCGCTCCGGCAAGCTTCGCCGCCTCCTCGTCAAAGGTTACGAAAAACAGCTCCTTATAGAAAAGCGCCGACGCTATTATAACCGCCGCTCCCAAGCCGATCGTAAAATACATCTCAAAATCCGAAATCGCGACTATCGAGCCGAATAAAAAGCTGTTCAGATTTGCCGAGCCATTAGTTATAAAGCCTGACAGCACCGCCGTAAGACCTATTCCCGCCGACGTCGCAACAACCGTCGCAATCTCGGAATATTTTCCGAAGGATTTTCTCAGAAGCTCTATTCCAAGCGCCGCGAGTATTGAAAACAGCGCCGCTCCGAGTATGGGATTTACGCCGAGAACAAGTCCCGCCGCGATACCGGCAAGCGCCGAATGCGACGTCGCGTCGCCTATCGCCGAAAGTCTTTTCAACACTATCGGAACGCCGATACACGGCGCTACCGCGGCTATTATAACCGCCGTTATAAACGCGCGGCGCATAAATTCATACTGAAAAATATTATCCATGACGGTGTTCCCTCTTTCCCGCGAATATATCGTTGACCTGCCGCATGGTAAGATCGTTGCGGCTGACGAACTCGCCGTTGCCGTGAGAGCAGAAAATCAGGAGCTTGGACGAAACGCGCACAAGTTCGGGAGTGTCGTGGTTGGTCATGATAATCGTCATTCCCTGCGAGTTGAGCTCTAAAATTATATCCATAATCTGCTTAACGGAGTTCGCGTCGACGCCGACAGTCGGCTCGTCCATCAGAAGCAGTTCGGGATCCGATATAAGCGCGCGCGCTATAAACACGCGCTGCTGCTGTCCTCCGGACAGTCTGCCTATCAGCTTATTCTCATATTCCTCCATACCTACTTTTGCGAGGACCGCGCGCATCTTGTCAATATCCTCTTTTTTATATCGTCTGCAAAGTCCTTTTTTACTGTAAAGATTAGCCATAATGACCTCCTTTACAGTCGCCGGGAAATCGCTGTTAAATGAATTCGCCTTCTGCGAAACATAGCCTATTTTATAGTTATCGCTGAACCTTGACAAATCGGAGCCGAACAGTGTGATTTTGCCCTTATCGTACGGCAGAAGCTTCAATATTATTTTTATCAGAGTGCTTTTTCCCGCGCCGTTCGCGCCGATTATGCCTAAAAAATCGCCCTTTTTAAGCGTAAAATTAACGTCGCGCAGCACCTCGGCGTCGCTGTAATTAAAATACAGATTTTCTATCTTTAATATTTCCTCGTTCATTTTACAAATCAAGTCCTTTTTTCAGCTGCTCAAGGTTGAGCTTCATGGTTTCGACATAATCGCGGCGTTCGCTGTCTCCCTCAAAGGTGTACAGTGGCAAAGCCTCAACATCCGCTTCCTGCGCGATCGCCCGCGCCAGCTTATCGCCCTCCAGCGGATCATAGAAAACGCACTTCGCGCCCTCGGCTTTGATTTGATTCGCCATCCGCGCCATCTGCGACGGCGACGGATCGCTGTCGCCCGATATTCCCTCCAGCGCGACCTGCTCCATGCCGAAATCGGCGCACAGATAACCGTACGCTCCGTGAGTAACGAACAGCTTTTCCCCCTCGAGTCCCGCGTTTCTGTACTCCTCGGTAAGCGCGTCTATCCGATCGCAGCAATCGCTGTAACGCCGACGGTATTTTGAATAATTTTCCTCGTCTGCCGCCGACATTACGTCGCATATTGTTCCGAGTTGTAATTTCGCGTTGTCGGGACTTAGCCATACGTGCGGATCGTTTCCGTCCGCCGCGACACGCTCCGAAGCGTTCGCAACGCTCACGGTATCGGGCAGCGCCGACGCGACGTCGTTTACCCATTCGTCTATGCCTGTTCCGCTGTAGATAAACAAATCGGCTTCCGACAGCTTCGCCATATCCTTGGCTGTCGGCTCAAAGCCGTGCGGCTCGGAACCCGTCGGCGCCACGCTGTAGTGAACAATATCCGTATCGCCTATAGCGCTCGCAAAGCTGTCCATAGCGTAAAACGATGAGTAAATCCGCAGTTTATCGTCCCGCTTAGCGATATTGCCGCACGAAGAGAGCAGCGCCGCCGAAATTATTATAGGTAATATCTTTTTCATAATAACAGCCTTTCTTTTTATATTCCGATTATATTTTACTCAACCGTACCGCCGCCGAGGACTATATCGCCGTCGTAGAATACGACCGCCTGTCCGGGCGTTACGGCTCGCTGCGGTTCGTCGAACGCGAGCTTCACGCGTCCGTCCCGAAGCGGCGAGAGCATAGCGGAAGCCGGCGCCGCCTGATAACGCACCTTCGCCGTTACCCTCGTCTCCTCTTTCGGAAATTCTCCCGAAATAAAATTGACGTCGTCCGCTGTAAGCTCACGCGAAAACTCCATTCCCTTTTCTCCGAGAGTTATGGTATTGTTGTCCGCGTCGATTTTCATTACAAACATCGGTCTGCCGTACGCGCCTATTCCCTTGCGCTGTCCCACAGTATAATAAATAAGTCCCCTGTGCCGTCCTATCACATTACCGTTTACATCCAGAATATCGCCCTCCTTTGGCTTATATCCCGAGTAATCTACAATAAATTTCGCGTAATCGTCGTCCTCAACAAAACAAATTTCCTGACTGTCCTTTTTATGCGCCACCGCGAGTCCAAGCTCCTCCGCCTTTGCCCTGACCCAATCCTTGTTATAATTACCGAGCGGCATAAGAGTATGGGCAAGCTGTTCCTGCGTGAAATTATAAAGAACATAGCTCTGGTCTTTTTTCGCCGCCTCGCTTGCTCTTAGAATATATTTGCCGTTTTTGTCCTTCTCTATCTTCGCGTAATGTCCCGTCGCGACATAATCGATATCCATAGCGCGCGCCTTTTTGAGCATCGCGTCGAATTTCAAATATTTATTGCAGGCTATGCACGGATTCGGCGTTCTGCCGCGCGTATACTCATAGGTAAAATAATCGACTACCTTTTCGCGAAACATGTCCTTGAAATTCATAACATAAAAATCTATGCCGAGCTTATCGCATACGCGCCGCGCGTCCTCAACCGCGCTCAAAGCGCAACAGCCCTCGCGCTTCGTCTCGCGGCTGTCGGAATATGTCCATAGCCTCATTGTCGCGCCTATAACGCGATAACCATTCTCTTTTAAAATCGCCGCCGCGACAGAGCTGTCGACTCCGCCCGACATGCCTATCAATACGCTTTTCCGTTCCACTTTACAGTCCGCGGCTCCTTTCCGAAAGCAGAGTATTCTCTACACAAATCTGTATCCTACTCCCCACACTGTTTCAATATGCTTTTCACCGCCGGTATTTATCTTTTCACGGACACGCTGAATATGCACTGTTACGGTTGATACGTCGCCTATGGCGTCCATGCCCCATATTCTGTCAAACAGCGTCTCCTTTGAAAACACGCGGTTGGGATTTTCGGCAAGGAATAAAAGCAGATCGTATTCCTTCGCCGTAAGCGGTATTTCCGTTCCGGAGGCGCTTACCCTGCGCGCGTCCTTGTCTATAATAAGGTCGCCCGCGTTTATTATATCGCCGCTTCCGCGCGTAAGCGCCTCGTGCCGCGCTATATGCGCCTTCACCCGCGCTACAAGCTCGCCGGGCGAAAACGGCTTCGTCATATAATCGTCCGCTCCCAGTCCGAGACCGCGTATTTTATCGATATCGCTGTTCTTCGCCGACAGAAATATAACGGGAGTCTGTTTTTTTCTGCGAAGCTCGGCGATAACCTCAAAGCCGTCCATTCCCGGAAGCATAATATCTATTATAATTAGATTATAATCCTTTTCGAGCGCTTTTTCAAGTCCCGACGTTCCTCTCGGAGCAATCTCGCAATCAAAGCCGTTTATTTCAAGATAATCGCGCTCCAGCTCGGCTATCGCGCTATCGTCTTCTATAATCAAAATTTGCTTCATAATCTTCAATTCCTTCTTTACTTTATCGTCGGCAGGTAAACGACCGCCGTCGCGCCTTTGCCTATACCGTCGCTTTTAAGCCATACCTTGCCGCCGTGCTTCTCGACGATTTGCTTTACTATGCCAAGTCCGAGACCGCTGCCCTTTACGCTTCTTGACGCGTCCGCGCGGTAAAAGCCTTCAAACACATTTTTAAGCTCCTTTTCATCAATTCCTATACCGTTATCGCTTACATACACATACACTCCGCCGTCGCGCGTAAGCGTGCTGATTTCTATTGTCGGATCGTCTTCCCCGGCGTACTTAACGGCGTTGTCAATAATATTTGAAAAAACTCTGCTCATCTTCTCGTAATCTATTTTTACCATAGCCTTTTCCTCGGAAATATTTTCCGCCGCCGTGACGCCCTTTTTCTCGAAATCCAGTCTGCAATTACCGATAAAGCCGCGCAGGAACGCGTTTATATCTCCATCCTGAAAATTAAAGGTCAGCCTTGACGTCTCGAGCTTTGAGAACATCGACAGATTGTTAACCATATCGTCGATATTCCGCGCCTTTGCGTATATGGTGTCAAGATATCTGTTTACTTTTTCGGGCGTGTCGGCAACGCCGTCGCGTATTCCCTCGATATAGCCTTTGATAGAGGTTATCGGCGTTTTTAAATCGTGGGAAATGTTCGCCAAAAGCATACTGCGCTCCTGTTTCATATGTTTTTCACGTTCGCCGGCGCGGATAAGCTCCTTGCGCATTTCGTCGAAATTGCCGCACAGCGTATCAATTTCATCGTACTCGCTGCCCATTACCTCAAATTCAAGATTGCCCGCACGGATAAATTCCGCGGCGCCGGCAAGCTCTTTAATAGGCTTTTCAACGCTTTTTGTCATAAGTCTCGTTGTAACAGTCGTGGAAATCACAATCAGCAGGATACATATAAGCATCCACAAAGCAACGTACCATATCGCTCCCGGATTTCCCTTGAAAAACTCGCCCAAAGCCTGCGAGAACACGAACGGATCAAGCAGCGACGCGCGCGTAATGCTAAGCTCCTCAACCGGAAATTTGATCGCAAAGGTTATAAGAAAAAACGCGGAAACGACGCCTATCAGTAAAATAGGCGTTATCAGCATTATTACGTTGTAGAGCGTGAATTGAGTTTTAATTTTCATAACGGTATAATATTACGGTTCGACGGTCGGCGTTCGCCGCCGCGGAAAGCGAACGCCGATTTAGACGTCTGAACAAGTCCCGCGCGGCTTGCGTTATTATACCACAAAAATCGCGGGTTTTCAATATATAACAGGAAAATACCGCAGCGCCCGCTCAAAATAAAAAAAGTTTCGCGGAGAGCTTTTTTATCTCTCTGTTCCGAGATCGGCTGAAGCCGAAAATTCCGGACGACGCGCTACGCCTAAACCGGATTTGTTTAATTATCCCAAACAAAAAGTTATACGAAACCGCTTTTTTTGTGAGTGTCGCTAAAATGGAAAAAAAGTATTGACAAGCGAAACGCATGAGAGTATAATAGGGGCATAGTTAAAGATTACCGAACACAACGGCGTGTTTGTACGAAGGATATTCGCACAGACGCGCTTTTTGATTTTCGGTACGAAGCTTAAAACATTTTTATTAAGCACAAAGGCGTGTTTTCTCCGAGCGGGCGTCGGGGAAACGCGCTTTTTTTGTTTAATATCTTTAAGGAAGGGGAGATTGTCATGGCGGAAATGACAAAAATCGAAATTATCACCAGACAAAGCAAGCTTGAGGAGCTAAAGGACGCTCTGAATGAAATCGGCATCAACGGTATGACCGTAACGAATGTTCTGGGCTACGGCGTACAGAAAGGGCAAAAGCGCCAGTACAGAGGCGTGGAATACGACGTCGACCTTTTGCCGAAGGTTAAGGTCGAGATGGTTGTATGCACGGTTCCGGTGGACGATGTTGTAAATACGGCGATATCGGTTCTCAGAACCGGAGAGATCGGCGACGGAAAAATTTTTATTTCTCCGGTTTCGAGAGTTATAAAGGTCAGAACCGGCGAAGAAGACAGGGAAGCGTTACTGTAAAAAACGCATAAACAGGAAGGATTGATGGATTATGAGTACAGAATTATTAACAACTGCGGTAGACTGCTTCTGGCTGTTTTTCGGCGGAGTGTTGGTTTTCTTTATGCAGACAGGTTTTACAATGGTTGAAGCGGGCTTTACAAGAAGCAAAAACACAGGCAACATTATTATGAAGAACATAGTCGACTTCATGTTCGGCTCGATTATTTACTGGATTATAGGCTACGGACTTATGTACGGCGAAGGCAACGGCTTTATCGGTATTCCGTTCGGCGATTTGTTTATGAACGGGGCGTCCGGCTCGGCAAACGTTGATTATACGGCGCTGTTCTTCCAGACGGTGTTCTGCGCGACGTCGGCGACAATCGTATCGGGAGCTATGGCTGAGAGAACTAACTTCAAGGCTTACTGCATCTATTCTGCGGCTATTTCGCTCTTTATTTACCCGATAGCGGGTCACTGGGTATGGGGCGGCGGCTGGCTTAGCGAAATGGGCTTCCATGACTTTGCCGGAAGCGCCATCGTACATATGCTCGGCGGTACGCTCTCGTTTGTGGGCGCGGCTATTCTCGGCCCGAGAATCGGCAAGTATACAAAGAGCGGCAAGGCAAACGCTATCCCGGGTCACAATATTCTTATCGGAGCTTTGGGCGTTCTGATACTGTGGGTAGGCTGGTTCGGATTTAACCCCGCGTCCACAGGCGGACTTTCCGACGGCGGCGTCGAGGTAGCGGCAAAGGTATTTATTACAACTAACCTTGCTGCATGCGCGGCGGCTATTACATCGATGTTCTTTACATGGTTCCGTTACGGTAAGCCCGATGTATCGATGACGCTTAACGGTATTCTCGGCGGTCTTGTCGCGATAACCGCGCCGTGCGACGTGGTAAGTCCGCTCGCGTCCGTGATTATAGGCGTTGTCGGCGGTCTGCTGATGTGCCTCGCGATTCCGTTTATTGATACTAAGCTCAAGGTTGACGACCCGGTAGGCGCTATCAGCGTTCACGGCGTATGCGGACTGTGGGGAACGATTTCGGTAGGCTTGTTCGCGAGCGACTCCGCTCTTATAGGCGAAGGCTTCCTGCCGGGACTGTTCTACGGCGGAGGACTGAAGGCGCTGGGAGTTCAGGCGCTGGGAGCCGTTTCGCTTATCGCGTGGGCGGCTGTCGTAGGTTCTATTCTGTTCCTGATTCTCAAGAAGGCGGGAATCCTGCGCGCTAAGCCGGAAGAGGAAATTGAAGGACTTGATTCCACCGAACACGGTCTTGCGTCGGCGTACCCCGACTTTGTAACCTCGTTTAATGAAAAGAGGTCAATGTAACAGATTAATCTCTTTCTTGAAGATTAATATATACCCCCTCAGAGAGAGCCGAAAGGCTCTCTCGATCCGCCGGCGTTACGCCGGCATTCCAAAACGGCGGTTTATTGACCGTCGTTTTGAATTTGTTTAAAAAAACAGAAGCTCCTTATTTCTCGAAGCTTTACGTTTTAAGCCGTTTTTGACGCGCATTTCGTCAAAAACGCTCTTATTTGAGACCTGCGCCTCAAGGCTCCCGCGAACAAGGTAAAATTTATGATATATGTCAATGAAATTGCGCCGATTTTAACTTGACGGCGCTCTTTAATCAATAAAATATTGAAAACCTCTTGCCGATATGATATAATAATCTTATATTGATCGGGGAGGGAATCGTATGAATATCGTCATATTTCTGAAAAAGTCAGCGAGATATATTTCCTGCGCCCTGAAATACTTTGCGGCGGCGGCTCTGTCGCCTTTTGCAAGAAAAAAAGAAAAGTACAGAAGGCTGTGGCTTATTGCCGAACGCGGAATTGACGCGCGTGACAACGGATATTATCTGTTCAGGCATATAACGCAAAATCACAGCGAAATAAACGCGGCGTACATTATAACGGAGGATTCCCCCGACAGAGAAAGGGTTTCAAAGCTCGGACATGTTATCAGACACGGCGGCTTTGAGCATTTTCTCGCTTTAGTTCTCTCAGAGGTTAAAATAAGCACTCATATAATGGGATACACTCCGTACATAGATCTTTTTGTAAGGCTTGACAAAATCGGTCTTGTAAAAGGTAAAAAGATATTTCTTCAGCACGGAATCATAAAGGATAATCTTACATATCTGTACAGCGATAACGTGAATATTGATTTGTTCGTATGCTCGGCAAAGCCCGAATATGATTATGTAAAGAAATTTTTCGGATATAAAGAAAATGTGGTTCGTATGCTGGGTCTGTGCCGTTACGACGATTTGCGTAAAATCGACTCGCCCTCTCGAAGGATACTCTTAATGCCGACATGGCGCTACAATCTGGGCGGCGCCGATGAAAAGACCTTCCTTGCAAGCGAGTATTACAAGACTTATGAAAGCCTTTTAAACAGCCGCGCGCTTGAAAATCTGCTTGAAAAGTATAATTATGAGCTGATGTTTTATCCTCATATAGAAATGCAGAAATTCATAGGCTGTTTTTCCGGCTCAGAACGCGTGAAAATAAAATCCTTCAGAGACTGTACGGTACAAGAGCTTCTGATAAATACGGACGTATTGATAACGGATTTTTCAAGCGTGTTTTTCGATTACGCGTATATGGAAAAACCGATGATTTTCTATCAGTTTGACGAAGAACGGTTCCGCGCTCAGCACTACGGCGAGGGTTATTTCAGCTATAAGCGCGACGCGTTCGGAGCGGTAGTATACGGCGAAGACGAATTGCTGGCAGAGCTTGAGCGAATACTCCAAAACGGCGCGCGCATGGATGGGAAGTATCTGGAAAGAGTAAACGGCTTTTTTACGCTTCGCGATAAAAGTAACTGTGAAAGAAATTATTTGGCGATCAAAGAGACAGCGGGCAGGTGACGACTATGAAAAAAGTAAGCGTTATTATTCCGGTATACAACATGGAGAGCTTTGTCGAGGAAGGTATCTCCTGCATAACGGGACAGACGTATAAAAATCTCGAAATAATAATTATAGACGACGGCTCAAAGGACAAAAGCTATATGAAATGCCTTGCCGAAGCCGACAAGGACAGACGTATAGCTGTGTTCAGTCAGAATAACAAAGGTCCCGCGGCGGCGAGAAATCTGGCTTTGCGCAAGGCGACGGGAGACTATGTATATTTTTTTGATATTGACGACGAACTTAAATCTGACGCAATAGAAAAGCTTGTTGAGCTTATGGAAACAAGAGAAACCGATTTAGCGGTGTGCGGATTTGAAATGTATGACGGGAAAAAGGTTACGCGCACGGTAAGAAAAAAGGACGGACTGCTCAGAAAATGCTCCGAGGCAATGGTAGATTACGCGCCGCACCTGCTTATGTTTGAGGAGGAGGGCATACAGGGCGCTCCGTGGTACAAGCTCTACAAAATGAGTATAATACGCGAGCATAATATCAGATTCCCCGACCTGCGCTACGGTGAGGACGATGTTTTTATCGCAAGCTATGTCGAGCATAGCGCAAGCTTCGCTCTTACATCAGAGGTACTGTGCAGGTATTATATAAATAACTGCCGCAGATTTTGGGATAAGTACCGTTTTGATATGTTTGACACTGTTACAAAGCATACGAGATATATGGCAGATATCGTTTGCGCATGGAACAGGGATAATATTGAAGTTCGCGATATTATATACCGTGATTATTTCCAAAAGACTTTTTCTGCGCTGTGCGCGCTGTTTAATCCGCACACAAAAATGAGTATACCCGCAAGATACAGAAGGATTAGGGAAATATCCGACGCCTTTGTGGCGGAGGCGCCCGAAGAGGATTTTGGAGTTACTCATCCCGTATTCCGATATATGAAAAATAGGAATTATTTTATGGTGTATGTCAGAATTTTGATGTATGTGACGCGTCATAAATTCGACTGAATAATATTTTTTATGACAAATTACCTATTGACTTAGG
>CAYRSG010000006.1:19562-34799 GCA_964426905.1 uncultured Clostridium sp.
CGTCATAAATTCGACTGAATAATATTTTTTATGACAAATTACCTATTGACTTAGGTATTAAAGAGTGGTACTATTTTATATAGTGCAGTATTTATGTAAGAGTTTTTTAACTTGCTTTTTTCGGGATTTTTTATTGGGAGAGATAAATTTGAATCAAAAAGAACGTCTAAAAATGATAAAGCGGAAACACGAAACAGAACAGCGCAGACGTGTAATACGGACGCACAGAATAATTACGGCGGCGGGAGCGATCGTCGTTATTCTGATCGTCGTTTTTGCCGTTAAAGGCTGCGCGTCGTATTTTGCGGAAAAGGCGGAAGAGAGAAGGCGGGAACAAACGGAAGCGGAACCCACGCCGTCGAGCGCGCCTACCGAAATCCCCGTTGAAAATCCCAATGAAATCAGTCAGCTGTATTATTCCGGCAGCGCCATCGTGGGAAATTCGTTCGTAGAGGGCATGATTATATACGACTTGATTGAAGACGCGGATTATTTCGCAAAGGTAGGTCTAAGCGTAAACGGCGCGCTGACCGAAAGCGAACAAGGCGGTTCCGTTCCTATTATAGACGAGTTGAAAACCGACAAAAAATACAACAAGATATTTATGGTTTTCGGCGAAAACGAGCTCGGCTGGGTCAACGCCGACAAATTTATTTCCCAATACGGCGTGCTGATTGACAAGGTGAAGGAATACCAGTCTCAAAGTAAAATATATCTGCTCTCAATAACGCCGATTACAAAACAGGTTTCAGACGAGAATGTCGACGGCGCGAACAACGAGCGTATTATTGAATACAACAGTCTTATACAGCGCCTTGCCGAAGATAAAGGCGTTATATACGCCGATGTTTACAGCGCCGTAAAAGGCGCGGACGGAGCGCTTCCCGAGGGCGCGGCGAGCGACGGAATACATTTCGGAGAGGAATATTACAAAAAATGTTTACTCTATATTCAGAATAATTTGCATTAATAAGGAGGAATAAATATGAAAAAGAGTATTATAGCGGTATTGCTTTTGTCAGCTTCGCTCTCTCTCGCGGGATGCGGCGCAAAGAACATAAATGTTAACGAGCTTGCGTCAAAGCTCGCAGGGGAAGGAAAGTTTGCCGAAGAGCTTACCGAGGTTTCGGAGTCTGTTACAAATAAGCGGCTCGCGCTCGGAGAAGGCGACGCGGCGGAGTGCGCGGCTTATGCCGGTACCGCCGCAGTGACAGACGAGGTCATGGTCATAAAAGCCAATGATACGGAAAAGGTTAACGAGGCGGTGGAAAAGTATATTGAAAACCGTACGGAAACATATTCCTCATACCGTCCGGACGAGGTTTCGAAGCTTCGCGACGCCGTCGTGCAGACAGCCGGTAACTGCGTCATAGTGTGCGTCTCGGAGGATCCGGCGCTGGCGCGGAAAATAATCGACGAGTATACGAAATAACCGTTTGAAAGGGTGAAAGCGCTTGTATTTTTCAAGTCTGCTGTTTTTGTTTGTATTTTTGCCGGCGGTATTGTCGGTTTATTATATACTTCCCCGTAAGCTGCGCAACGGATTTCTGCTTTTGTCAAATTTTGTGTTTTACGGATGGGGAGAACCTGTTTTTATTTTAATAATGATAGTTTCAATAACGGTCAACTACGTGTTCGGACTGCTTATAGAAAAGTACAGGGATAACCGAAAACGCGCAAAAACGTTTTTGGTTTTATCCGTTGTAATAAGTCTCGGACTTCTCGCTGTATTTAAATACGCGGGCTTCGCGTCGGATATACTCAGGAGCATACCGCCGTTTGCGTGGGCGCCGAAAATCAGTCTGCCGCTTCCGATAGGTATTTCATTCTACACCTTCCAGACGCTTTCATATACGATAGACGTGTACCGCGGCGACGCCAAGGCGCAGAGGAACGCGGTTTCGTTCGGTACATACGTATCATTTTTTCCGCAGCTTATCGCCGGACCGATAGTAAGATACCGTGATATTGCAAAAATGCTCGAGGAAAGGAAAGAAAGCGCGGCGCAGTTTGCCGAGGGAGTCGGACTTTTCACGATAGGACTTGCAAAAAAGGTTTTAATCGCCAATCAAATGGGCGTTTTGTGGGATACGCTCCGCGCGGGGGTTTCCGAAAACGGAATTATAGGCGCGTGGATAGGAATAACCGCGTTCGCTTTTCAGATATATTTTGATTTTTCCGGATATTCGGATATGGCGTGCGGATTAGGCAAAATGTTCGGCTTTGAGTTCATGAAAAATTTCAACTATCCGTATATCTCAAAAAGCATAACGGAGTTCTGGCGCAGGTGGCACATATCGCTCGGCACATGGTTCCGCGATTATGTATATATTCCGCTCGGAGGCAACAGGCGCGGGCTGCCGAGGGTTATATTCAATCTTTTTGTCGTGTGGTTTTTAACGGGACTGTGGCACGGCGCAAATTTTAACTTTATCGCATGGGGACTGTATTACTTTGCGATACTTGCGCTTGAAAAATATGTATACGGAAGGTATATTGAAAAACTGCCGGCGGTTTTACGGCATGTCTATGCGCTTTTGCTGATACTTGTCGGCTGGACGATATTTTATTTTGAGGATATGGGACAGTTTGCCCGGTATCTGGGCTGTATGTTCTCGGTAAGCGGCGGAATTATAAGCCGCGACGCGATGAGCGTTATAATTTCGTACCTGCCGCTGCTTCTTTGCGCGGCGTTCGCTTCGCTTCCGTTTTGTAAAAACGCGTATCTGAATCTCAGGGAAAAGAATTACGTAAAAATAGGCGAAATAGTATTCTGCGCCGTAATATTGCTCCTTTGCACGGCGTCGCTTGTAAATCAGAGCTATAATCCGTTTTTGTATTTCCGTTTTTAAGAAAGGGTGGTATGTATGGCAAGGAAAAAAGACGTAATACTTACCGCGCTGTTTGGCGGATTTATCGGCGTAATGGCGTTGGGTACGGCGTTTTTGCCTAAGCGGACAATATCCGTAAATGAGAAAAGAACGCTCGCGGAATTTCCGTCCTTTGGGATTGAAAAGCTGCTCGGCGGTCAGTGGGAAAGCGATTTTGAGGAATATATATCCGACCATTTCCCGGCAAGAAATTTCTTTGCTTCCGCCGACGCGTACTTCATGCTTTATACGGGCAGAAACGGCGCGAACGGAGTGTATAAGGGCAAGGACGGTTATCTTCTGAACACCCCCGTAAAATATGACGAGGATATGTTATATAAAAATATAAACGCCGTGACTGAATTTGCGAAGAAAACGGGAATTAAAACAAAGCTGATGATTGTGCCGTCGGCGGGATATATAATGGACGATAAGCTTCCCGCTGTGCATGAGGAGTATACGGACGGAAGTATTATAGACGATACAAAGAAGGATTGTATCGGAATTGTTGAAGAGATTGAACTGACAGATGTATTTAAGGAGCAGAGAGACAGCGTCCGGCTTTACTATAAAACAGACCATCACTGGACAAGCGAGGGCGCGTATACCGCGTATTGCGTATGGGCGAAAAGCGAGGGGCTTGAGCCGAGAGCGAAAGAGGATTACGATATAGAAAAATACGACGGTTTTTACGGCACGACGTACACAAAAAGCGCGCTTTGGAACGAAAAACCCGATACGCTCGAAATCTGGAAATACCCGATAAACGCGACGGTTTCAATAAACGACGGCGCGCAGAATACGGAATATGACAGTATGTTTTTTGAAAATCACCTTGACGAGAGCGATAAATATCCTGTATTTCTCGACGGAAATCACGGATTTGAACGTATAATAAATCACGAAAATCCTGAAGGCAAGAGAGTACTGCTTATAAAGGACTCTTACGCGCACTCCTTCGCGCCGTTTATGGCGGAAGATTGCTCGATGATTGATATGGTGGATTTACGATATTATTTCGACAGCGTTTCGCCGCTCGCGGAAGAAAATAAATACGACGAGGCGCTCGTGCTGTACGGCATTTCAAATATCTGCGAAGCGAATGATTTATCGATACTGCAATAAAAACCCGCGGAACATATCCTGCCGCAGACCGTGCGCGCGCGAAAGGAGCCGTCTCGTTTTCTGCGCGGCGGCTCCTTTGTAATATTTATTTAATCTCCGCCGGAGCTTTCGGCGCGACGTATACCGTGTTGTAATTATCGTAAATCACCATACCCGGTTTCGCGCCGTTTGGCTTTTTAACGTTTTTAATACGCGTATAATCCACCGGAACCTGCGACGATTCGCGTCCTTTTGAATAATAAGCGGCAATCTGAGCCGCCTCGAGAATCACGGAGTCCGGCACGTCCTTATCAGGTCCGAGCTTTATCACCGTATGCGAGCCGTGAATGTTTTTCGTGTGAAACCATAAATCCGAGGAGTTTGCGAATTTAAGCGTCAGATAGTCGTTTTGCGTGTTGTTTTTGCCGACATAAACGTCAAAGCCTTCGGATGTTACAAAGTGCATAGGCGACGGCGTGCTTTGCTTCTGCTTTTTCGGATTTGCTTTTCTGTTGAGATAGCCTTCCGAAATCAGCTCGGAACGTATGGCGTTCAAGTCGGACTCGGCGTCGGAATTCTCTATCGCGGAAAGAACGCTTTCCAGATACTCAAGATCCTTTTCGGCGTTCGCGATTTGCTTTGCCGCCTCGGTTTCGGCGGTTTTAGCCTTGTTATACTTTTTATAGTATTTCTGCGCATTCTGCGACGGCGTAAGCCGCGGAGAAAGCGTTATTTTAACCGTCGGACAATCTTCCTCATAGAAATTTTGCACTTCGGCGTAAGTATCGCCGTTTTTTATATTGTAAAGATTAGCCGTAAGCAAATCTCCGTATATTTTGTATTTGTCCTTGTTTTTGCTGTCGGAAAGCGTTTTCCGCAGAATTACGAGCTTTTTTGAAACGCGCTCGATATTATTCGTAAGGAGCTTTACAAGTCCGGAGCTTTTCTGACGCATACGCTCGCGCATATCGCGCGTAGTATAGAATGTGTCGACAAGAGTGTTCATGTCCGCGAATTTTTTAACTTCAGCCATATCCTCGTACTGACCTATAGGCACGGCGCTGAAATCCATGAGCTTTCCGGACGCCGAGTCGATAATCATGCACGGCGAAAAATCGCCGTTTCTTACGGCTTTCGCGAGTCTGACTGTTTCGTAAAGGATTTTGTTCCTGCCGCTGTCTGTAAGCTCGGCGTTTCTGACGTCGGTGCGGGAGAAAGCTCTGTACACAATTTCTCTTGCCGTGAGCGGGCTGACGCCCGCGACAGATGAAAGTATAGCCTTGTCCGCAGTCTGAACGGGCGACGAAAAATCTATCTGCACGGTGTTTTCTATGTCGATAAGGTCCGTTTTGCTCTGCGGCGGCGGAGAGACGTATTCAAGTCCCGGCAAGAGCTGTCTTACCGAGCTTACCGTTATATCTATATGCTTTACGCAGTCGATAATCTTCATATCGCGCGTTGTAAGAATGATATTTGAGCGTCTGCCCATTATTTCGGCTATAATATATTTTGTGGTCAAATCTCCAAGCTCGTCATAGCTTTCGATCGAAAATTTTATAATTCTCTCAAATCCAATCTGCTCGACGGCTGTAATTTTTCCGCCGCCGATATGTTTGCGCAGAAGCATGCAGAACATAGGGGCGGAGGATGGATTTTTTTTACTCGCGTTTGTAAAATGAACGCGCGCATGCGCCGCGCTCGCGGAAATCACGAGCTTATAGCTGTCCGTAAGCGTTCGTATATTTAATATGATTTCATCTTTTTCGGGCTGGCGGATTTTATCCACGCGTCCGTTCACAATCGTATTTTTCAGCTCGTCCGTAAGCGCGCGGACGGCTGCCGCGTCAAATGCCATAATAATCCTCCATGCCGCCTTTAGGCGGCTTAAATCCGTAACGTGAAACAGAAGCGAGCGGATCGCTTTCTCAAGAGACGACGGCGCACGCATATACTCCAAGTCCCGAAAGGAGGCGAGACGCGCCGCTTATTTTTCACGCTATATTCCTTGCGTAAAGCATTATACTATAAATTGCGGAAAAAAACAACAGTCGTTATCGAGTTGCCTTAACAGTATGGGGATGAAATTCTTACTCCGGATTTTCATTCCCCCAAATTGGTATATAGCGCAAAAGCGTCTGAACGCGGCGCCGAAGCTTATTACAATTCAGCTTAATGAAATTTTCTTTAAGCCTCTCTTTTATATATTCTTTTTTGCCGGTTCTCCGAACACGGGCAGACCGTTTTCGTCATACTCAAACGTCTTGGCTCTCGCGTGGCGGTTATTGTCGCGAAGCAGGTCGCCTTCTATTTCCTTATAATTTCTGCTGTGGTATATCAGGACGTCCTTTCCGTTATCCGTCGTGAAGCTGTTGTGACCCGGTCCGTACTGACCGTTTCTTTCGCTTGTCTCGAATACCGGCGTATCGCTCTTATGCCATGAGGTCTTGTCCATAAGGTCGCTGTCTCCGTCCGCCCACAGCATGCCCATACAATACCTCCAGCCGGTGTCCGACGCGGAATACGTCACAATTACCTTGCCGTTTCTCACAAGCGCCGCCGGACCTTCGTTAACCTCGAACCCCTGCTTCTCCCAGTAAAACTCGGGAGTCGTAAGAAGCATAGGCTTTCCCGCGAGCGTCCACGGATTCTTCATCTTAGCGATATATATATTCGACGGTCCGTGCTCGGAAATTTTTTGCGCCCACAGCGCATACTGTTCTCCCTTATGCGCAAACGCCGTCATATCGAGAGAAAAACTGTCGACCCCAACGTCAATTCTTCCTATCTCTATCCATTTTCCGTTTATCGGGTCGGCGTCGCGGCACATAAGAAGGTACGGTCTTATCTCCCATATGTCTATGGAATTACCCGCCGTAAAATATATGTACCACGTTCCGTCTATATAATGAAGCTCCGGCGCCCATATATGCGAACCCATTTCGCCCGTCGCGTGCTTGCGCCACACCACAAACGAGTCCGCGGTAAGAAGCCCGTTTAAGCTTTTCGCTCTCCTTATCTCTATACAATCATACTGCGGCATTGTGCCTGTAAAATAATAATATCCGTCCGTGTGGAGATAAACATACGGGTCGGCTCTCTGATATACCAGTGGATTATTATATTCAAAATTTTTTTCCATAAAAAAATCCGCCTTTCCGATTTATATCATAAAATATATTATAATAGCAAAAGACGGATTTGTAAACACTATTTTAAAAATTGTCTGCCCGTATTGTCAATTCTGTAATTTTCTTTATATATCATATCGGAAACAGTGGAAAACTCAAACTTGCACTCCAGCGCCTCAAGAATCTTCGGAAGTATATTCGCCGTGCTTTTTGTTCCGTTATGAAGAAGAATTATATCTCCCGCTTTCGTTTTTTTAACGCATCTGTCATAAATATCCTGCGGCGCGGCGTCGCCGTAGTCTATGCCGTCCACAGACCACTGTATATATGTTCTGCCGCTTTTCTCGACGGTCTTTACAACGGCGTCGTTATACCCGCCCGACGGCGCGCGCATAAGACGCGGACGCTTTCCGGTAATATCCTCGATAATATCGTCGCATTTGTCAAGGTCGGCCGTTATCCGCTCGGCTGACGTCTTTGTATAATCGGCGTGATTATATGAATGATTTCCTATTTCATGCCCGCGCTCGCTTATCTTTTTTAAGCTCTCCGGATACTTCCGCGCCCAGTCGCCGACGACAAAAAAGGTGGCGCGGCATTTATACTTGTCCAAAGTATCCAGAATAGAATCTATATCGTCGTCGTTCCATGCGCAGTCAAACGTTACGGCTATCTTTTTATCCTTTCGCTCTACGCTGTATATCGGTATTTCCCTGCCGTTAACAAGAAAAACCGATACCGCTCCCGACGCCGAAAACCAAATTACAGGTATCGCCGCCAATATCAGCAGCGCGATTATTATATGCTTCAGCTTAACTACCATGAATTTCAAAACAATGCCCTCCCGAAACGGTAATTCATATTACTATTTTATTCCAAAGAGCGTTTGTTTATTACTTTACAGAAGCCATAACGGAAGATTTTGTTTGGTTTCATTCTTTGATTCCGCCTCAGGCTTATTTTCCGTCTTCGGTTTATCCGCCTTTTTAACAGTTCGCTTCGCGGTCTTTTTCACGACGCCTGATTTTAGCTGTCTTAAGCGTTCCTCAATTTCTCCCTCGGTTTCAAGCGGCTCGCTTCCGAACCTTCCCGAAAAAAGCTTTCCCTCTCTGCCGTGAGTTCTGTTGAAATACCTCGCGTAGCTTGTCGCTACAGGCTTCATCGTCATTGATATGCCTCTCTCTCCCTCTTTTACAACGAGCCGTATCTCGGTCTTCGTAATCTCACAGCCGCGCACTATTCCCGAGGCGAAATTTTTATCGAGAATTTCTCTAAACCTCTGTTTGTCCTCCTCCGTGACAAAAAGCTCCCCGCCCTTGAGCACAACATAATAATTTCCGCTTTTGCTTTTTTTACGAGCTTCTCTCGCCATTTTGCGTCCCTCCTCCTATATTTATAGGTTAATTATACCACAATCTTATAGGGGACACTAAAACATTTTGATTACAATTCAAAGACAAGTCGGTAATAAAGGCGGAAAATACGGAATATTTATATCCTGTATTAACATAATCAATACCGGGAGGATTAATATGAGAACATACCATAATATAACCGCGCGCGAAGCATGCGCCGAGCTTAAAACAAACGCTGAAACAGGTCTTTCGACGGAGGAAGCGAAAAAGCGTCTGTCGTATTACGGCAAAAACGAGCTTTTACAAAAAAAGGGGAAAAATATCTTCGTTAAATTTTTTGAACAATTTAATGATTTTATGATACTGATTCTTTTAGCCGCGGCGGCAGTATCGTTTGCGACGTCAATATTGCAGGGCGACGCGGATATAACCGAACCCGTCATAATACTTGCTATTGTCGTGCTGAACGCGCTTCTCGGCGTTATTCAGGAAAGGCGCGCGGAAAAGAGCCTTGAAGCGTTAAAGAAGCTCTCCTCGCCCCGCGCCTGCGTTTTAAGAAGCGGCGCCGAGCTTACGGTTAACGCCGAGGACGTCGTACCCGGAGATATTCTCATAATCTCCGCCGGAGACCTCGTAGCGGCGGACTGCCGTCTTATTACATCGAACTGCCTTACGGTTGACGAATCCTCTCTTACGGGCGAAGCCGTAAACGCGGAAAAGGACGCCGAAGCGGTTCTTGACGAGTTTGCGCCTCTCGGGGACAGAAAAAATATAATTCTTGCCTCCACCTCCGTCACGGGCGGCAAAGGCACGGCTGTAGCGACGGGCACGGGCATGAATACCGAGGTCGGACATATAGCCGGTCTGTTACTTTCCGATAAAACCGAGCAGACGCCGCTCCAGCGGCGTCTTGCCGATACCGGAAAAACGCTTGGTATAGCCGCGCTTTTAATATGTCTTATAATATTTATCGCCGGACTGTTTCAGCGCCTTCCGCCGTTTGATATGTTTATGACAGCCGTTTCTCTCGCTGTAGCGGCAATTCCCGAGGGACTTCCCGCCATCGTAACAATAATGCTCGCTCTGGGAGTAATGCGCATGTCTAAGCATAACGCGATTGTGCGGAATCTGCCGTCTGTTGAGACGCTCGGCGGCGCGTCGGTAATATGCTCCGACAAAACCGGCACTCTTACGCAGAATAAAATGACGGTCGCGTCGACATACGCTCATGATGAACAGACGCTTTTTCGCGTCTGCGCTATGTGCTGCGACAGTGACAAGGGGCGCGAAAATCCTATGGAAAACGCTCTGCTCGCCGCGGCAAAGGAATACGGTTTCGACAAAGCGTCTCTCGATAAAAAATATCGCAGAATCGGCGAAATTCCTTTTGACTCGTCACGCAAGCGCATGACTACGATGCACCGCGATCCGAGGGGTTACAAAACAATAGTAAAAGGAGCCGTTGAATTTGTGCTGCCGCTGTGCAAAAACATATACAACGGTCGAAAAGCCGTTCCTCTTTCCTCTCAAAACAGGAGAAAAATTCTTTTGGAGAACTCAAATATGACGGCGAACGGACTCAGAGTAATCGCCGTGTGCTTCCGCGATGATTACGTCAAAGCTCCAATCAACGAAGACAATATGACCTTTGCGGGTCTTATCGGTATTGAGGACCCGCCGCGAAGCGAGGCGAAAAGCTCCGTTGAGCAATGCAAAAAAGCCGGCATACGCCCTGTAATGATAACCGGCGACCATGCCGGCACAGCTCTTTCGATAGCCAAGCGTATAGGAATCGCCGATAATGATTCTCAGGTCATGACGGGAGAGACGCTTGAGAGAATATCGGACAGCGAGCTGGCTAAGAAAATTAATTCCTACAGCGTGTTCGCGCGCGTCACGCCGAACCATAAAATGAAGATTGTAAAAGCGCTTAAAGCTAACGGCGAGGTGGTCGCCATGACGGGCGACGGCGTTAACGACGCTCCGGCGCTGTCTGCGGCGGATATCGGATGCAGCATGGGAATAACGGGAACGGACGTGGCAAAATCAGCCTCCGATATGGTGCTGACGGACGATAATTTTGCGACAATCGTTTACGCGGTACGCGAGGGACGGTGTATTTTTGCCAATATAAAAAAAGCTGTACAGTTTCTCCTGTCAAGCAATATCGGAGAAATACTGACGGTATTTTCCGGCATAATGTTCGGCTGGTCGTCGCCGCTCACGGCAATCCAGCTTTTGTGGGTAAACCTAGTTACAGACTCGCTCCCGGCTGTCGCGCTCGGTCTTGACGCTCCGGAGGCGGATATAATGGAGAAAAAACCGCGCTCGCCTAAAAAAAGCCTGTTCGCAGACGGTCTGTGGACGGCGATAATATTTGAGGGACTTATGATAGGCGCGCTCGCCCTGCTCGCTTTCTCCATCGGCGCAAACGTGTTCGGAGGACTTACGGAGGGCAGAACAATGGCGTTCGCCGTGCTAAGCATATCTCAGCTCGTTCACGCGTTCAATATGCGCAGCTCTCATTCCGTTATAAAGGCGGGACTGTTTAAAAATCCTTATCTGGCGCTTTCGCTTATCGCCGGGCTTACGCTTGAAGTATCGGTAATTTCCATACCTAAGCTTGCCGTTGTATTCGGCGTCGCGCCGCTCGGTTTTACCGGCTGGCTCGTTGTGGGAACACTGTCCGTTATGCCGCTCGTAATCGTCGAGCTGCAAAAATTTGTTACGCATATTCTGCGCATTGACAGAAGATTTGACAAATGATATAATTGTTTATTGTAAATTACAGCTTAACTTACCTGAAAGGAAAATCAAAATGACTACTCTCAATGACTTAAAGAAAAACGAGACGGGAGTTATAACGGAAATACGCCTTGAAGGATTAATGAAACGCCGCCTTATCGACATGGGCGTTACCACCGGAGCGTCGATAACGATGCTCCGGACGGCGCCTTTGGGCGACCCCGTAGAATTTTACATACTCGGCTACAATCTTAGTCTGAGAAAAAAAGAGGCTAAAAAAATTCTTATCAGAAAGGACTGAGCGCGGCAATGGCGCTGAATGATTTTGGCAAAGAATACGTCTTTGCGCTCGCGGGCAATCCGAACAGCGGAAAAACCACTCTGTTTAACGAGCTTACGGGCAGCCACTATGAAGTCGGCAACTGGGCGGGAGTTACGGTTGAACGCAAGGAGGGTATCTGCAAATACGTTTATCATAACCACATAACGCATTTTGACACGCACGAGCATGAAACGGAGCATAAGCACGACGAAGCGCATAACCACATCCGAATCGTCGATTTGCCCGGCATATACTCGCTTTCCCCCAACAGCGCGGAGGAGGTCATAACGCGCGACTACATACTGCGGGAGAAGCCTGACCTTATACTTAACATTGTTGACGCGACAAATCTTGAACGTAATCTGTATCTGTCAACGCAGCTCGCGGAAATGGGCGCTCCCATGGTTATTGCCTTGAACATGATGGACGCGCTTGAGGAAAACGGTTTCTCCATCGACGTCGACGAACTTGAGAAACGCCTCGGCGTCCGCGTTATGCCGATATCGGCGAGCAAGGGACGCGGGGTTCAGGATCTTGTAACGGAATGCCTTGCAATAGCTCACGAAAAACGTACTCCTTCCCGCCATCTTACTTACGGCGCGGAAATTGAAAACGCCATAAGCAAAATTCAGTCGGAGGAAGGCTTAAACAGGCTTTGCTCGGTAAAGCTTATTGAAAACGACATACGTTTAAAAAGCGATATCAAGTCGAAAGAAACAGTTTCCGTTATCAATGACATTGCAAAGAGCGTTTCCGACATTGAAACCTACATAGCCGAAAGGCGCTACAAATTCATAAAATCAGTAACGGGAAGTTCCGTCCGCGTAATCGGTGAAAATAAACAGGCCGCGCGCACAAGAAAAATCGACTCAATCGTCACGCACCCGGTTTTCGCAATACCGATTTTTATAATAATAATGTTCCTGATATTCCAGATAACCTTCGGGACGTTCGGCTCAATGCTGTCGGATTTTGCGGATAATCTGTTCAATGTGCGGTTTGCATCGCTCGTTGACGCGGGACTTAACGCAATAGGCGCGGGAGCGTTTGCGAGGGGACTTGTTATTGACGGAGTAATCGCGGGAGTCGGCGGCGTTGTGACGTTTTTTCCGCAGATAATGCTGCTGTTTCTCTTCCTGTCGTTTTTGGAGGATTCCGGATACATGGCGAGAACAGCTTTTATAATGGACAAGTTGTTTATGAAGCTGGGTCTGTCGGGGAAATCGTTTGTGCCGATGATTATGGGCTTCGGATGCAGCGTTCCCGCGATGATGTCGGTAAGAACGCTTGAAAACGAACGCGACAGGAAACTCACGCTGCTGCTCATTCCGTTCATGTCCTGCGGCGCGAAAATGCCCGTGTACGCCGTGTTCACAGCGGCGCTGTTCCCCGACAATGCGGGAATTGTGACGTTCAGCCTGTATTTCATAGGAATTTTTCTCGGTATTATATCGGGACTGATTTTCTCCCGCACTGTATTAAAGGGCGATACTCCCCCGTTTGTACTGGAGCTTCCTCCGTACCGTATGCCTACCTTCAAATCCACTTTTCACCATATGTGGGAAAAGGCTAAGGATTTCGCCGTGCGCGCCGGCACCGTGCTTCTTGCCGCGAGCGTTATAATATGGCTTTTGCAAAATCTTGATTTGCATCTGCATATGGTAAGCGACAGCCGTTACAGTATAATCGGCATGATAGGTCGGTTTATCGCGCCCGTATTCAAACCGTGCGGCTTCGGAAACTGGCAGGCCGCTGTAAGCCTTATATCGGGCTTCGCCGCAAAGGAAGCCGTTGTCTCGACGATGACAATACTCTACGGCGCCGGCGGCGGCGCGGGACTTATATCGTCGCTGTCGGGCGTATTCACTCCGCTTTCGGCGTACGCGTTTCTTGTGTTCGTATTGCTTTATGTTCCGTGCGTGGCGGCGGTTTCGACGCTTTCAACCGAGCTTAACTCGAAAAAACTGACCGTATTTTCCGTATGCTATCAAATCGGTATAGCGTGGGTAATGTCAGCGCTCGTCTTCCAAATCGGGAGCCTGTTTGTGTAGACTGTACAAAATTAAATTTAACTCTTGCAAATTAATAATTTTTAATGTATAATAAGTGTGATGGATATGGTTGATATAATAATTATCGGAGCCGTACTTTCGCTTACCGCGGGAATTATCGCGTATAAGCTGAAACGTAAGGGTTGCGGTTGCGGTTGCGACTGCGGTTCATGCAATAAAAAGCGCGGCGAATAAGTTCAAAAACCAAAGAGGGTTTAGAAACATTTTGTTTCTACGCCCTCTTATTTTTTTACGGAGGTGCATTATGCCGACTGACAACAACATACCAATTTCAAACGCGCTTGAGGACTATCTCAAAGCGATATATATAATCTCAAATACAAAATCCGGCGTCCGGATAACCGATATCGCTCTGCGGCTCGGTCTTTCAAAGCCGAGCGTCAACAGAGCCGTTAACTCCCTGAAAAAGTACGGGCTTGTTTCCCACGAGCCTTACGGCGATATTACGCTCACCGAGCGCGGCAGGGAAATAGGCGAAGCCGTCAGCCGCAGGCATTATATGATTAGAAAATTTCTTGTTAACGTGCTTCGCCTGACCGAGGACGAAGCCGAAAACGAAGCCGGACGTATTGAGCATAGTATAAGCCAGAACACTATTGATAAAATGAAGAATTTCATGGAAAATTAATCAGGCAAGCCGCATACTGCAAAATAATCGGCGGCGGGTATACGCGCCCGCCGCCGATTATGACAATAAACCGTATTATCTTCCCGCGCCTCTGAAGTCTCCGAAATTCTGATTGCCGCCGCCGACGACAGTTACAGTATCGGATACCACGGCTGTTTCTTTTTCTTCACCGTCTATATAAATCTTATATTCTCCGCCTTTTTCAATTTTCTCGGACGAGCATA
The DNA here is from genome assembly GCA_964426905.1 of uncultured Clostridium sp. GTDB lineage: Bacteria > Bacillota > Clostridia > UBA1381 > UBA1381 > Hominilimicola. The sequence continues at coordinate 34,011 of CAYRSG010000006.1, forward strand.
TAACAGACCGGAAATTCTTTGCCGCCGTATGCGATATTACCGTATCGCCGCTATCATCTTTAATTTCTATTTTCTGACCCGCCTGCGCGCTTTCGGAAAGCGTTATGCTAAGCGCGTTCTGCCGCGAATAACTGTTTGGAGCTTCCGCCATTCCCGCGGAACCCACGGCAATTACCTCGCCGCCGTTTATCATAAACGCTCCCGCCGTATCAAACGAGCCGTTGCCGCTGCTTGTCGGACCGTCTAAAATAACCTCTCCGCCTTCGATAACAAGCGAGCCGTTCGAGTCAATTCCGTCGCCCTGAGCGTTTATATAAATTCTTCCGCCGTTTATTTGAATATGATGCTCGCCGTCAATTTCATTTGTGTTATTATTCTCGCCCATCATTCCGCGTCCGCCCTGAAATCCGTTATCCGTCTCTGTTCCGTCGCCGGACGATTCCTGAGAATTATTTTTTCTCATACGTCCTCTTTCATTTTGCATATCCTGAGGCGCCGGCTGTCCGCCGTTTCCCGTATCCGGAGCCGTCATTCCCTCGCCGATTCCCGTCGGAGGCGTCATTCTCTCAGCGTTTCCCGTATCCGGAGCCGTCATTCCCTCGCCGATTCCCGTCGGAGGCGTCATTCGCTCAGCGTTTCCCGTTCCCGGTCTTTGTCCGCCGCCGAAACCGCCCGACATTTCATCGCCGCCGTTGCCGCCGCCAAAACCGCCCGACATTTCATCGCCGCCGTTGCCGCCGCCGAAACCGCCCGACATTTCATCGCCGCCGTTGCCGCCGCCGAAACCGC
>CAYRSG010000006.1:34899-56073 GCA_964426905.1 uncultured Clostridium sp.
CCGCCGCCGAAACCGCCCGACATTTCATCGCCGCCGTTGCCGCCGCCGAAACCGCCCGGCATTTCATTGCCGCCTCCGGCGTTAAAGCCGTCGTCGCTTGCCGTTACGCTGATATTTCCGTCGTTTACCGTAATAACCTCCTTGCTTTCAATACCTTCGGTTGATTTGGTAATTGTTATATCGCCGCCGTCGATTGTAATACCGCCGTGCGCGGAAATACCCTTTTTGCTCTGCGACTCAAGCGTTATATCGCCTCCGCTTATGCTGATATCCGACGCGCAGTGAACGGCATGGTCTGTTGAATTGACGTTAATTTCACCGCCGGAAATATCGATAAGCCAGTCTGCTTTTATTCCCTTGCTCGTGACGTCCTCGCTGTTGTCAGCTTCTGTTTCCTGAGCGTCCGCCCGCTCAAAACGGTTTTTCATTTCATCGCGCATGCTCTGACGTTCCTCATCGGTCATCTGCGCTCTTTCTCCCGTATCGTTGAAAGGCTCAAATCCGTTCGCGCTTGCGCTAACCTCGCCCGTAGTCGTTACGTTTACCGTTCCGCCGGTTATATCTACGATTTCATCAGACTGCAAGCCGTCGCCCTGAGCCGTCACGTTCAGTATTCCGCCGCTCACGCTGAGCGTGTCGTTCGCGTGAATACCGTCGTTTTTCGCCGTCACGGTTATATTGCCATTTCCGATTTCAATACTGTCCGAGCAGTCTATGCCATGATTGTAATTTCCCGTAATTGTCAGAGAGCCGTTTCCTTTAATCTCAAGATTATCCTTCGACGTTATACACGCTTTTTCATCCTCCGAAGTATAAGTCTCCGAGTCGGCAAGATAATTCTCGGTATTCTCAGTAAGCGTTATATACGCTTTATCGGCGTTCTTAACATAGATAGCGGCTCCGTCGGTGTTGGTAAGACTCATACCCGAAAGACGCAGCTTGACCTTGTCCTCGGTATCGATTATAATCTGACCGTCCTCAAGCGTTCCCGTAACCTCAAAATCTCCGCCCTCGGACACGGTTATAATACCGTTCTCCGCTTTTACGCCGTCGCCCTCAACCTCCATACTGTCAAGGTCGATTTTTCCTGTGTTATTCTTCCAGTCGTCCTCCGACTCGTCCGTTTTATCCGCAATTACGACTTCCTTGGCGTCGCTGTCCCATTCGGCTTCGAGACCGAGAAGCTCGCTTATCGCTCTTACGGGAATCAGAGTTCTGCCGTCCTCGATAACGGGCGAAACGTCAAAGCTGTAAATTTCATCATTTTTCTTCATGTCGGCGGAGCCGATTGTCATTTCAATCGTCTTTGACTTTTTCTTCGCTGTTATGGTCTGAGTATCGCCGTCCCACTTCACCTTAGCGCCTAATGTCTCAAATACGGCGCGCATAGGAACCATAACTCTGTCGTCTATAATTTTCGGCTCGGCGTCAAAATTGATTTTCTGACCGTTATATGTAACGGTTATGTCTTCCGCGTTCGCCGCGGTGCATCCGCTTCCCAGCGAAGCGGCGAACGAGATAAGCGCCGCGGCGCTTATAATTTTCTTTTTCATTGAATATTGCTCCTTTCCTTTTGGATGATTATATTCTACAGCGCGATTCTTAAACAAACCTTAAACGTATGGAATATTTTTAACAAAAAATCAAAACGACGGTAAATGAACCGTCGTTTCGGGCTGCCGGCGTATTGCCGACAGCCTGCGCTTAATCGCGGCAACTTACTGCCGCATTATTCAATCGAGTCAAGAACTTCCTGATTAATCTTTACCTCAAGACCGTATTCATCCATCCATTCCTCAACCTGCTTTTCAAATCTATCGTTATCCATTGCCGACGGAAGATCGGCTTCAACATTCTGATATTCTTTTTCAAAAAATTCGGGATTATCGTCAAGCGGAAGTCTCTGTATTACATGATAGCCGTAATCCGATTTTACAAGCGTAAATTCGCCGAAACCGATTGAGTCGACGCCGTCCTGGAACTGAGCGACCATTTCATTGTCGGTAAACACATATCCGTCGGGATTTGACTGACTTCCCGGATCCTCGGAAAACTCCGACACAAGAGCGTCGAAGTCCTCGCCGTTCCGCGCGCGGGAGAGAAGCTCCTCCGCCTTCGCTTTCGCCTCAGCCTGCTTATCCTCGGGCAAATCCTCATTTGTCGTCATATCTTTTGTAGATATAAGAATATGCTTGGCGCGTCTGTAATGCTCCTTAAAATACTCCCGCTTTTCCTCGTCCGTGTACTCCTTCGCGTCCATCTTTTTTTCAAGCTCCCGCGCGTAAAAGCCCACAGAAACAAGTCTGTCTATATACTCGTCCGTAAGATTCTTTTCTTTAAGGAATTTCTTATATCCCTTATCGGAATCGTAATTATTGACAACCTGCTTTTTATAATCGTCGATATTTTTCCGCGTCTCCTCGTCAAACTCAATTCCCATCGCTTTCGCCACGGCGATTATCTCATGATTTTTCTCGCAGTATTCCAGAGAAGTTTCTTTTGCCGCGCCGAGGTCGAGATTTTCTCTGTAGGTGTCAAGAAAAAAGCTGAACTCGCTCTCGTTAACGTCAATACCTCCGACGTTCATTACAACGTCTCCGCCTTTAACTCCGCATCCGCCCGACAACAGCGCGCACGACAACGCCGCCGCGATAAGTTTTGTTTTTTTCATAATGGTATCTCCTTTTTCGTTATAGTATAAGTATACTCTATATTCGCTCGTTTTGCAATTCTTTTGTTACGCTTAACAAATTGTTTACAATATTTAAAATGTTTTTATAATCTCCGTTTAAAGAATAATTTATAATCGGTTTTTCCGAAGACACGAGCTTTATGCGTTTCGGGAAGGTTCTGTCAAGTCCCATAATAAGGTTCGCGTCGACATAATTCTCACGGAATTTAAGCTGCAGTATATCGCCGTTCTGCGAAATCTCGTATATGCCGGCTTCCCGCGCGGGACTTTTCAGCGCGGCTACGTCTATGATATTCCGCACGCTTTTCGGAATATCTCCGAAACGGTCGATAAGCTCATCCTCAATCTCGAATTTATCCTCCTCCGTCTCAACCGCCGCGATTTTTTTGTATATATCAATCCGCTGATTGTGATTTGTGATATAGCTTTCGGGAAGATAAGCGTCAATGCTTATATCTATCGACACGTCCGTATTTTCTTCAACCTTCACGCCTCGCGCCTCGTCAACGCTTTCCTTCAGAATCTTGCAGTACATATCATATCCGACGGCGTCCATATGACCGTGCTGCTCCGGTCCCAGAATATTTCCCGCGCCGCGGATTTCAAGGTCGCGCATGGCAATCTTAAAGCCTGAGCCGAACTCCGTAAATTCCTTTATCGCGCGCAGCCTTTTTGAAGCGGCGTCCGACAGTATCTTATCCCTGTGGTACGTCAAATACGCGTATGCCGCGCGGTTTGAGCGTCCTACGCGTCCGCGCAGCTGATAAAGCTGGGCAAGACCCATTTTATCGGCGTTTTCAATAATTATTGTGTTGGCGTTCGGTATATCGAGTCCCGTTTCGATTATCGTGGTGCATACGAACACGTCTATGTCCCCGTTTACCATGTCGTACATGATATCCTCCAGATCATCCTCCTTCATTTTACCGTGACCGACTGCCACGCGAATATCGGGGAAAAGCGAACGTATCCACTCCGCCTTTCGCTGTATGCCCTGAACGCGGTTATAGAGATAAAAAACCTGACCTCCGCGCGACAGCTCGTTTCTTATCGCGTCCGCGATTACGGCGGGATTATCTTCAAGCACGTACGTCTGCACGGGATATCTGTTCTCGGGCGGCTCCGTTAAGACGCTCATGTCCCTAACGCCCGTTATCGCCATATGAAGCGTTCTCGGAATAGGAGTAGCGGTCATGGTAAGCACGTCGATATTCTTTTTCAGCTCCTTGAGCCGCTCCTTATGAGCCACGCCGAAACGCTGTTCCTCGTCTATAATGAGAAGACCCAAATCCTTGAACTGCAAATCCTTTGACAGTATCCTGTGCGTTCCGATAAGTATGTCTATTTCGCCCGTTTTGAGCCGCTTCAGGATTTTTTTCTGCTCCGCCGCGGTACGGAAACGCGAGAGCATTTCCACCTTTATAGGATAATTCTCCATTCTTTTTAAGAACGTCTCGTAATGCTGCATAGCGAGAATTGTCGTCGGGCAGAGATAAGCCGCCTGTTTCGAGTCGCTCACCGCCTTAAACGCGGCGCGCAGCGCAATCTCCGTTTTACCGAAGCCGACGTCGCCGCACAAAAGTCTGTCCATAGGCTTCGCGCTTTCCATATCCGCTTTTACTTCCTCTATCGAACGCAGCTGATCCTCGGTTTCCCTATACTCAAACGCGTCCTCAAACTCTCTCTGCCACGGCGTATCTGAGCTGTAGGCGAAGCCCTTTTCACGCTCTCTCTCGGCGTACAGCGCGATGAGCTTCTTCACCAGCTCCGACGTGGATTTCTTTACGCGCTGCTTCGTCCTGCTCCATTCGCCGCCGCCGAGACGGTTCAACTTTATCTTTCTGTCCGTATCGCCGGCGTATTTATATAAAAGATTGAGCTGATCGATAGGAATATACAGACAATCGGTACCCTGATACTGAATTTTGAGATAATCCTTTGTTACGCCGCCCACAACCATTTTCCGCGTTCCCATATACTGTCCTATGCCGTGAGCCTGATGCACAACGTAGTCGCCGACGTTTATATCGGTATAATTCTTTATCCTGTCGGCATTCTCGATTTTCCTTCTGCGGCGGTTTTTCTTCGTTTCAAATATTTCCCTTTCGGAAATAAGCGCAAACTTCATCTCGGGGTACTCAAAACCCTTGTTAAGCTCGCCGCGTATAATTACCGTTTCGCCCTTTTTGAAATTTACGCCGCCGTCTTTGGCGTCGGAGAAAATAAATCTTGCCTTTATTCCCTTTTCCTCAAGGAGTCCCGCGAGATTTTCTCCTCTGCCGCGCGTCGCGCAAAGTATTACGACCGTATATCCCCTTTCCTGCCGGCTTCGCAGATCCTCGTAAAGATACTCCATCTTTCCGTGAAACGATACCGTCGTTTTCGTCGCGAACGTCTCGAGACGCTTATAATTAAAATCATTATTTGAGTGCGAAAGCACGTCGAGCGATATGAGCTTTTTGCGCGACATTTCAGCGACCTTTTCCGCATATGAAGAATAGAATTTATCCTTATACGCGCCGATTACGCGCTTTTCTTTAAGCTCCGCTATCTGCTCGCCCTTTTCACGCTCGAACGATCTTCCCCTTTCGCATATACGCTTCGGATCGACTATGAACACAATATCGTTATCCGTAAAGCAGTCCAGCGCCGACGGTATTTTATCATAAATCATCGACACATACTTGTCGACCGAAGGAAAATATCTGACCTCTTTAAGACTTTCAATGTCGGTCTTCGACGTTTCAATAAACGCGCTCTCATCGCTTTTTTTGCGTTTCGCGCTTCTTATTCTTTTTTCGATTTCCCCAATTATCGCGTCGCGCTTTTCGTCTGTTATAACAGCCTCCTTAACGGGCGCGACGCGCGCGCTTCCAACCTTGCCGAGCGAACGCTGAGTCATAACGTCGAACTCTCTTATCGAATCCGTTTCATCATCGAAAAACTCGATTCTGTAAGGATTTTCATTCCCCGGCGGGAATATGTCGAGAATACCTCCGCGCACGGCAAACTGTCCCGCGCTCTCAACGCTGTCCTCTCTCGAGTAGCCCATAACGATAAGCTCCTGAGTCAGTCTGCCGAGATCGAACCGCTTACCGAGCTCAAACTCGACGCTCAGTCTCTCCATTTCGGATTTGTCCGCGCTGTACTGTAAGAGAGCGTCAAGACTTGTTATAACTATATAATGTCCGCCTGTTATAAGCTTATCTATAACGGAAATTCTCGCATACTCATTCTGATGACCGCTTGTTTCTATGTTATAGAAAACATACTCCTTTGACGGAAAATACAGGAGATTTTCAGTGTAAAGCTCCATGTCGGAATACAGCTTCCTCGCGTCCATGTCGCTGCAGCACACTACGAGAGCCGAGGAACCGTTTTCCTTCGCGAGCGCGTAAATAAGCTGTCCTTGAGCGCTCTCAACAATTCCGGCGACGGAAATAGGCGTATTATTCAGATTTTTTACAATTCCCTGATAGGGTGAATATTCCTTTAAAATATCCGAAAAATTCATATTTTACCTCGTCTGTTTGCCATTGCACTTATTCATCGCCGCCTCGACGCCGTTTTTTATAATTTCCTCAACGGCGGTTTTCGCGTTTCTAATCGCGTCCTCCATAACGGGTATTTCATCACTCGTAAAACGTCCCAGCACAAAATCGGCGAGGTCGTAATCTTCATTTTCAGGCGCGCCGACGCCCATTTTAACGCGCGGAAATTCGTCGGAATTCAGGCGGTAAATAATAGATTTAAGTCCGTTGTGTCCGCCGGCGCTGCCCCTGCCGCGCACGCGTATACGTCCCGTTTCAAGAGAAATATCATCGTTGATTACTATTATTCTTTCGGGAGGTATTTTATAAAACCGCGCCATTTCGGCAATACTGTCGCCGCTAAGGTTCATATACGTCTGCGGTTTGACAAGGTATACCTTCTCGCCGCCTATTGCCGTTTCGCCGTATACGGCCTTGAACTTCAGCTTCGCGAGCTTTGCGCCGTATTCGTCCGCAATGTAGTCTATTGTGTGAAAGCCGATATTATGACGCGTCATATCGTACTGCTTTCCCGGATTGCCCAGACCCGCTATAATATACATAAGTATGTCTCCTCTTCTTATTTTTGGCTTATTCCCAAGGTTTCTTAACCATATCCGTAATATCTGTTCCGTTTAATAATATATAATTTATATCCTTTCTTTTCCCCGTATAACAGACAATAAACATATCGAACCGCCGTCATATTGCCGACAACCCAAACCCGCGGGGATTTTGTCCGCAGTCCGATATATTTTTATTCTATCACTAAATATTTTATCTGTCAATGATTCCCCGAACCGCGAAACGAAGGGCGAACAGGTTTGAAAATTTAACGACGCGCTATTGCAAATCCGTAATAATTATGTTAATCTAAGTATATACTATACATACGCCGCTTCGCCGGTTGCCGCGCCGGAACAATAATCGGCGCGCGGCGGGCAGATGAAATTTATGACGAAATATCGCTTAACGCAAAGAAGGAGGAATTATGTGTACGGCAGCGACTTATAAAACAAGAGATTTCTATTTCGGACGCACATTGGATTACGAATTTTCCTACGGCGAAACTGTCGCCGTCACACCCAGGAATTTCAAGCTTACGTTCCGAAGAGCGGGCGCCATGGCGCGTCATTACGCCTTTGTGGGAATGGCGCATATTACGGACGATTATCCGCTGTATTATGACGCCGTCAACGAAAAGGGTCTGTGTATTGCGGGATTGAATTTCGTAGGCAACGCGCGTTACCGCGCGGAAGAAAAAGGGAAAGACAACATAGCTCCATGGGAATTAATCCCTTGGATTTTGGGGCGGTGCGCGAGCGTAAACGAGGCGAGAGCGCTGCTTACCGTGATTAATATCATTGACGAAGCCTTCAGTCCGAGCCTCCCCACAGCGCAGCTCCATTGGATTATTTCGGATAAAAGCGGCTCCGTTACGGTAGAAAGCGTGAACGACGGTATCTTTGTTTATGACAACCCCGTGGGAGTTCTCACAAACAATCCGCCTTTCCCGATTCAAATGTTCAACCTCAACAACTATATGAGCTTGTCCGCCGACGCCCCCGAAAACCGCTTTTCCAAGCGGCTGGAGCTGAATACGTACAGCAGAGGAATGGGCGCTATCGGACTCCCCGGAGACTTGTCGTCCATGTCAAGATTTGTGCGCGCGGCTTTTACAAAAATGAATTCGCTGTCCGGCAATGACGAAAAATCGAGCGTTAGCCAATTTTTCCATATATTAGGCTCCGTTGACCAGCAAAGAGGCTGCTGCCGGCTTGGGGACGGAAAATATGAAATTTCCATTTACACCTCTTGCTGCAACGCCGACAAGGGTATATACTACTATAAGACTTATGATAATCACAGCATTGCCGGCGTGGATATGAACCGGGAGGAGCTTAACGGCGAGGAACTCGTCAGCTACCGGCTTATAAAGGACAAAGAATTGGAAATTCAAAACTGACAGATTTCGGCGCCGCTTAAATTACAACGTATAAAAAGCGATATTAAGCTAAACCGCCGATCGAGACGATAAACTCCCTCATATCTTGCGGCGGCGGCGAATTAAATTCAAGCGTTTCGCCCGTCGCGGGATGTACAAGGCGCAAATAGCATGAATGAAGCGCCTGACGCGGTACAAGCTCCTTATTTTCCTCGCCGTAGAGCCAATCGCCCAAAAGCGGACGTCCAATATACGCCATATGCACGCGTATCTGGTGCGTGCGCCCCGTCTCAAGCTCCATTTCCAAAAGCGTATAATTTCCATACCGTTTAACTACCTTATAATGCGTTACGGCTCTCTGACCGTCAGGTGAAACAATACGGTTTATAACGCTTCCGTCCGCGCGCTTTATCGGCGCGTCAACAGTCCCGTCCTCCCGTACGTCGCCGCAAACTATACACATATAGCGTCTCAAAAGCTCTCCCGTCCGTATCTCATCGCCCAAACGCGCATGAATATACGCGTTTTTCGCCACAGCCATAAGTCCGGAGGTGTCCTTGTCGAGACGGTTCACGGCGCGGAATACTCTTTCCTCGCCCTTTGTTTTAAAATAATACATAACGCCGTTGGCGAGAGAATTTTCGTAATTCCCCATCGAGGGATGCGTCGGCATATTCGGCGGCTTATTTACTACAAGTATATCTTCGTCCTCAAAAACGACGTCAAGCGGTATATTTACGGGAATGATATTTTCGGACGCGCCCTCGCGCAGAGTTATTTTAAGAGTATCTCCGGTTTTTACAAAATCTACCGTGCGCGCGTGAGCGTTATTCAAATATATTCCCTCATCGTAAGAACGCAGTTTTTTTATAAGGCTTGTCGACATTTTATAATGCTGTTTGAGTACGGTCGTTATATTCGCGCCGTCATATTCCGGCATGATTTTAAACTCGAACACTCTGTCCATCAGTTATTAAATCCGTTCAGAAGTCTTGTCGCATAGGACGGGTCAACCATTTCCCAGCCGAAGCTGTACGGTTTTACGCCCGACTCGCGAAGCCGAGCGTCTATCGTATCATACGTTTCCTTCGGTACGCTTGACGTATATGTCTGATTTTCCTTTTCATCATATATCATAAACTCTAAAACGCCGTTCTCGATTTTACCGAAGCGGCACACGCGCCGCCGCGCTTTTTCGATATCTTGAGAAAGTATCATCAGCTTCAAGACCTCGATCGTTTTATCGCTCATGCCGGCGTCAAAAATCAGGATTTTCTCCAAAAGCTCGTTATAATCCGTTACAAAGCGCAGATTATATCCTTCCATTTTATCAAGCTCGCCCGACTCCTCTGAAGTTTTTTTGATATTGTCAAACAGCTGATTTTTTAAAAGAGCGTCCGAACACGGCGAGAACGACATCATAAGACGCTTTTCCTCGTCGTGATAAAGCATCGGCGTCGGCATAAGCGCCGTATGCGAGCAGGACGGGCAGTGAAACATATTGATTTTTCCGTGAAGCAAATCCGCCTTTAAGTCGGCGCTGTCCCCTACCGTTATTGAATTCCAGACTGTCACCTCGCTCATCTGCGAGCATGAGGGACATTTTACGTTTTGCTTTGAATTAAGACTCATATTACACCTCCGGATATATCCGTACTCCTCTTATTTTATACGCAACATTTTATCGGCGGCAACCATAATTCCGAGCTTCGCGCTTTCATATGTCAGTCCGCCCTGCATATACGCGATATACGGCGGCTTAACCGGTCCGTCCGCGCTAAGCTCTATCGACGCGCCCTGAACAAACGCTCCCGCCGCCATTATCACAGGGTCGCTGTAGCCCGGCATATCCCACGGCTCGGGCGTCGCAAAGCTGTCGACAGGCGCGCCTTTCTGTATTCCTCCGCAAAACGCTGTCATTTTATCAGGGTCGTTAAACTTTATCGACTGAATTATATCGTGTCTTATCTCGTCAGGCTTGGGGTCAACCTCAAAGCCGAGCTTTTCAAATACCGCGCCGCACAGCGCCGCCGCCTTAATCGCCTGTGAAACAGTATGCGGAGCCATAAAAAGTCCCTGATACATCTGTCTGTTAAAGCCCAGCGACGCTCCCGCCTCTTTGCCGATACCGACAGACGTAAGGCGGTACGCGCACAGCTCGATATACTTTTTCTTTCCCGCGATATATCCGCCTGTCGGCGCAAGTCCGCCGCCCGGATTTTTTATAAGCGAGCCGGCGATAAGATCCGCGCCGTAATTTGTCGGTTCCTCCGTCTCGACAAACTCGCCGTAACAGTTATCGACTATACAGATCGTTTCGGGGGATATTTCCTTTACAAAGCCTATAAGCGCGCCTATATCCTTCGCGCTGTAAGCGGGTCTCCGGCTGTAGCCTTTAGAACGCTGTATTGCAACCGCCTTGATTTTTTTTGTTTCAAGCGCCGCTTTTATTTTTGTCAAATCGGGAACGCCGTCCTCCTTCAAATCTATCTGCTCATATTCCACGCCGAAATCCTTTAGCGAACCGTTTCCCGCTTCACCCTGTATTCCTATGACTTCCTCAAGCGTGTCGTAGGGCTTGCCTGTGATTGAAAGAAGCGTGTCGCCCGGTCTTAACACGGCGAACAACGCGGTTGAAATAGTATGAGTGCCCGATATGAAATTATGACGCACAAGCGCGTCCTCCGCGCCCATTACGTCAGCATACACGCGGTCGAGAGTATCGCGTCCGATATCGTCGTAACCGTAACCGGTGGTTTCGGCGAAATGCGCGTCCGACACGCGGTTATCTGAAAACGCCTTCATAACCTTTAGCTGATTTACCTCGCATATATCCGAGATATATTTAAACTGACCGGCGACCGCCTTTTCCGCTTCCTCAACTATTTCCAGCGTTCTTTCCGATATGCTGAAGCTGTCGGCTATAAATTTTTTCTTATCCATATGTATTCCCTTTCTATATATTAATGTGTCCGCACATCTCAAATTTTTCCATCGTTGTTTTCCATGATGTTCAGTATTTCCATCGCGTATGAGCGCGGCGTTCTGCCGCTTATTACGTGTATTCTATGGTCGCAGTCGGCATAAAAAGGCTTTCTGTCCTCAAACCGCTTCTCTATATTTTCAATGCTGTCCCGCTTCAGAAGAGGTCTTGTCGCTCTTGCCGCTTCAAGACGTTCTTTTATAACAGAAAAATCAGGCGACAAATTAAAAATTACGCCGGTTTTTCTAAGCTCGTCCATATTGCGTTTATCAAGAACCGCTCCGCCGCCTGTCGCTATCACGGAGTTTTCGGCTGAAGCCGCTTCCTTTACCGCTTCTCTTTCAATCTCCCTGAAGCGTTCCTCGCCGAATTTATCAAATATTTCATTTACAGTCGTATTCATCTTTTTTTCAATCATATCGTCCGTGTCGATAAGCGCGTATTTGGACATTTCCGCCAAAGCCTTGCTTATCTCGGTCTTTCCCGACGCCATAAAGCCCGTAAGAACTATATTCATCTTCCGAATACCTCCCTCTTTATCCTTTCTCCCATATCCGGCGGAAGCTTTGTATCTGTAAAAAGCTCGTACGCTATAATTCCCTGATATATGAGCATTCCCAGACCGTTCAGCGTTTTCGCGCCGCGCTCGCGCGCTTTTCTGAGAAACAGAGTTTCATCGGGATTATATATCATGTCGATAACCGCCGTGTTCTTATCTATAAATGACAAGTCGCCGATTTCCTCAATGCTGTCAATCGGCAGAATATTTTCCTGCGGCTCCATACCCGCCGAGGTTGTGTTTATTACGATATCGAATTTAAGCTCCTCCGCTTCCGTTATGACCTTAAATCCTTTTGTTTTCAAAATATCCTCCGCAAGAGCTTTAGCTTTGCTTTTTGTTCTGTTCAGAACGGCGACATGAGACGCGCCGTTATCTATAAGACGTATGAGCGTCGGACGCGTAACGCCGCCCGCTCCTATTATGAGTATTCTGCTTCCGTTTACCGTCACTCCCGCTTTATCAAGAGCCATGCAGAATCCGTCTGCGTCCGTATTATATCCGCGCAAAATACCGTTGTCATTTACAACGGTGTTTACCGCGCCCAGCTCCTTCGCGACGCCGCTTACACAGTCGATATATTTCATTACCTCCGTCTTGTGCGGAGCCGTTACATTTATTCCTTTTATACCGAGCGCCCTTACGCCTTCGATCGCTTTTCCGAGATTTTCCGGCTTTACCGTCCACGCGCTGTAGATATAATTGTTATGTACCGCCTCGGATATGAAATTGTGCATACGCGGCGAAAACGTATGCTCAACGGGATATCCGATTATTCCAAGCTGTTTTGTGCGTCCGTTTATTTCAAACATTGCCATCCTCCGTTCATCAGGCTGATAAATTACAGTTTAGGCGCGCGAGCGCGCGCCTAAACTGTAATTTATCGCCGTATCGATTTTAAACACATTATATCACACATAACGCGGTTTGAACAGGGGAAATTTTACTTTTTTGCCTTTGACCTGAAAATAACCGACGCAAGGAAGCCGAAAATCAAAGCGGCGGCTATTCCGCCCGCGGCGGCGGTAAAACCGCCGGTGAACGCTCCGAGGAAGCCGCTTTCCTTGACCGCCTTTGCCGCGCCCTTGCACAGGTTATATCCAAAGCCGGTCAGCGGAACAGTCGCTCCCGCTCCCGCAAAATCTACAAACGGCTGATATACTCCTATAAGCTGCAGCGCCACGCCCGCAACCACAAACGTCACGAGTATTCTCGCCGGAGTAAGCTTTGTTTTGTCTATTAAAATCTGTCCGATAACGCATATCAGTCCGCCCGCTGTAAACGCTTTCAGATAATCCATTTCATCATCGCCTTTCTTAATTTTCTATCACAACCGCGTGCGCGATCGCGGGTATACTCTCGCCCTGCTCGACCGCCATAGGATTCATTAGCGCGCCCGTCGCCATTACAAGCGCCTTTTTGAGATTATGCTTTTTCAGCTCGCGGTACACATAACCGCAGAAAACGCTTCCGCAGCAGCCGCAGCCGCTTCCTCCCGCGTGAACGTCCTGTTCTTCAATATCGTATATCATCTTTCCGCAATCCATGTGATTTTTACGTATATCATATCCCTCTTCGAGCATAAGCTCTTCAAGTATTTCGGAGCCTATAACGCCGAGGTCTCCCGTCACTATCATATCGTAATCATCCGCTCTCGCGCCGACGTCCTTGAAATGCGCTATGAGCGTATCGATCGCCGCAGGCGCCATTGCCGCGCCCATATTGCTTATATCGGTAACGCCCTTGTCTATTACCTTACCCGTCGTGATATAGGTCACTCTCGGTCCCGTTCCGCTCGCGGATAAAACGGCGCAGCCGGAACCCGTAACAGTCCACTGCGCCGACGGCGTGCGCTGTCCGCCGTACTCGAGCGGATTGCGGAACTGCTTCTCAGAGGAACAGAAATGGCTTGACGTCAGACACATCGCGTAATCCGCAAATCCGCCGTCAACAAGCATAGAGCCTATCGACAGGCTCTCCGTCATAGTCGAGCATGCTCCGTAAAGCCCGAGAAACGGTATATCGAGGTCGCGCACGCTGTAATGCGTGCCTACGCACTGATTAAGCAGATCTCCCGCTAAAATATAGTTGATATCGCTTTGTCTGAGCTTCGCTTTTTCCAGCGCGAGGAGCGCGGTTTGACGCTGAAGCGCGCTTTCCGATTTCTCCCATGACTTTTCACCCAGCGTATCGTCCGTAAGAATTTTGTCAAAGGTATTTTTTAACGGTCCTTCGCCCTCTTTTACTCCGGCTATCGACGCTGTTTCGATTATTACAGGCTCGTTTCGGAGTCTGACCGTCTGTCTGCCTATTCTTTCGCTCACAATATCATCTCCTTTTTTGATTAGTTTTTCCGCCGATTCCGAATTTATTCCGCGAAACAAAAGAGATTGCCGGCGCCGCTTGATTCGAAGCGCGGCGCCGAACGCGAATTTTTATTAAGCAAAAAAATCCCCGAAACCGCGTTATTTCGGGGATTTTTCATCTTTTTTTTCACCTTCGCCAATCCCGCTTCCGATAAACATCGCGTCGCCGAAGGAGAAGAACCTATACCTTTCCTTTACCGCCTCGCTATACGCTCTCAGAACATTTTCACGCCCCGCAAAAGCGCTTACAAGCATTATAAGAGTTGATTCGGGCAGGTGAAAATTTGTAATAAGAGCGTCGATAACATGAAATTCCTTGCCCGGATAAATAAATATATCGGTCCAGCCGGTCTTTTCCCTAAGAGGCAAACCGTTCATTCCGGCTGTTTCAAGAACGCGCGTCGCCGTCGTCCCGACCGAGATAATTTTGCCTCCGTTTTGCTTCGTCTTATTAATAAGCTCCGCTGTTTCACGCGGCAGGACGTAAAACTCCGAGTGCATTTTGTGGTCCAGTATATCGTCGGCTTTCACAGGTCTGAAGGTTCCCAGTCCCACATGAAGCGTGACATACGCGATATTGACGCCCTTGTTTTCGATTTTCTCCAGCAGCTCGGGCGTAAAGTGAAGTCCCGCGGTAGGCGCGGCGGCGCTGCCGGGATTTTTCGCGTAAACGGTCTGATATCTGTCCTTGTCCTCAAGCTTTTTCGTTATATAATGCGGCAGCGGCGTCTCTCCGAGTTTATCGAGAATCTCCTCGAAAACGCCGTCGTACGTAAATTTTACAAGTCTGTTTCCGTCGTTGATTATCTCAAGAATTTCCGCTTTCAGTTCTCCGTTTCCGAAAACAAATTTCGCTCCCGGCTTCGCCCTTCTTCCCGGTTTTAGAATTACCTCCCATATGTCAAGCGTATGCTTGTGCAAAAGCAGAAATTCTATAGCTCCGCCGGTTTCCTCCTTCCGTCCGTACAGACGCGCCGGAAGCACCTTTGTATCGTTAAGTATAAGCGCGTCTCCCGCGTTAAGCTCGTCGATTATATCATAAAAATGCTTATGCTCCGTTTCGCCCGTATTTTTATCCAGCAGCATAAGTCTCGACGAGCTCCTGTCTTTCAGCGGTTCCTGCGCTATAAGCTCATCGGGAAGCTCGTAATAAAAATCAGTTCTTTTCAAAATAATTACCTCTTTTTTTATCTTATAGGGAAGCGCTCGCGGCGTAGGCGCTTTCGCTTATTACAAAAAAGCGAAGCGCGGTTGCGAAGCGGCTTTTTTACAGTCTCAGGCTATTATACCAAAAAAATAAGGCTGTTGCAACAGTTTGCAACAACCTTATTCAAAATTTACTGCGGAACGGTTATATCCCGTAACGTAATCATAATACCCTCCGCTATGCCCTGCGCCGCCTTATACTGATATTCATCGGTAGTCATATTGTAAACCTCGGTAGGATTTGTGATAAAGCCGACCTCCGCCAGCGCGGCGGGCATATCGCAGCGTTTTGTAACGGCGTGCTCGGCCGTTTTGACGCCCCTGTTGGTTGAACCCATGTAATACAGCATACGATCCAGTATGTTCTCCGCCAGCTTTTTGCTCGTGGTTCCGTACGAGTCGGAGTTATTGGATTCGGCGTAGAACACCTCCGTGCCGTTTGCCTGCGGAGCGTTATCAACGGAATTTATATGTATACTTACGAATACGGCGGCGTTTTCCTCATTGGCCTGCGTCGGACGTTCAACAAGCGTAGGAAGCGAATCGTCCGTACGCGTCATTGAAACGGCGTATCCCGCTTTCTCAAGTATCTCTTTGACCTTATTTGTAATCTCAAGCGTAAGATTTTTTTCAAGAATTATATTTCCGTCAATCTGTCCGACAGCGCCGCTGTCGGTTCCTCCATGTCCCGCGTCCAGAACTATCAGCTTTCCGCCGTTGGTCTCGGCAATGCTGCTTTGACTCGTTTGTACGGGTTTCTTTGTCGGAGCGGGCGTAGGTTCCGGCGCTTCCTTTGTCGTTACGCTGACCTCTATTAGATTAGGCTCAGTCTTTTCAACGGCGTAGCTTTCAAGATTCGTCACATCTATAACCGTTCTTGCTCTTTCCGCGTTATCTCCCAGCCTTACGGTGGATACTCCCGCGGCGTTAACGCTCATCGTTTCGTTTATTCCCTTCAGTCTCGTTCCCGCGATATCAAGCACTATCCTTTCCGGCGAGCTTAACGTAAAATCCGAATAATCGGTTATGTCGTTATCCGTCCGAACTTTCACTTTCACGTTTCTGTCGTCAACAACCTCATATGACACATCGGTAAGATAAGACGCGACCGGCGCCGCCGTCTCCTCCGGAACCGTCTCGATTTCTTCCGGAGCGGCTGTCTGCGTTTCCTCAGACGGAGCAATTTGCTCCGATTCTATAAGTATCGCTCCGTCCGCCCAATCAAATTCGACGTCAAGTCCTATTGTTTCGCTTATAAATCTTACGGGAACCATTGTCTTCGTCTCGCCGCCCACCTTTGAAATAAGCTTCGGCACAACATTATCCGGAATATTTTCTTTTTCTCCGTTTATATACGCGACATTGTCGTTGATTTTCATCCTTATATACGAATCGTCGTTATAAACCTCGACAGTCTGAGTATCATTGATGTAATTTACCTTCGCTCCTACCTCCTCAAAGATTTCTCTTACGGGAACAAGCGCCCTGTCGTTAAAAATAATCGGAGAAAGCGGAGGGTCAAGCAGCTGATTATTTACCACCAGCGCGTATACCTCGCCGTTATACTCATGCGTGCCTCCGTCATATTCCAGCAGCATCGTGTTTGCCGACGCGAAAGTCGCGGAGCA
This sequence comes from uncultured Clostridium sp., assembly GCA_964426905.1. GTDB lineage: Bacteria > Bacillota > Clostridia > UBA1381 > UBA1381 > Hominilimicola. The sequence continues at coordinate 51,809 of CAYRSG010000006.1, forward strand.
AAACAAAAACATTAACAATGCGATAAACGATACGCTGATTTTTTTCATTTTGCACATCATCTCCCTTATCTTTATTGTCCCATACGTTATTTATAACTCCGCGCCTATAATACAAATTACAAGCGGAAATTATCGCAAAATTATTATTCCGCGTACGGAATATCAAAATGCTCGTAAGCAAGCCTCGTCGCAATCCTGCCGCGAGGCGTGCGCGATATAAAGCCCAGCTGCAAAAGATACGGCTCGTAGACGTCCTCGATTGTATTCGGCTCCTCGCCTATCGTCGCGGCAAGAGTGTCCAGTCCCACCGGACCTCCGCCGAAATTCTCAATCATAGTCTTAATCATACGGCTGTCGATAACGTCAAGACCAAGCTCGTCAACCTCCATGCTTTTAAGCGCCTCGGCGGCTACCTTATATGTAATTCTGCCGTCATGCTTAACCTGAGCGAAGTCGCGCACGCGCTTTAAAAAGCGGTTCGCGATTCTCGGAGTTCCTCTTGAACGCGAAGCAATCTCAGCCGCGCCCTCCTCGTCAATCTCAACTTCCAGCAAAGACGCGCTGCGCTTCACTATTTTCGTTATTTCCCCGACGCTGTAAAGCTCAAGTCTGCTTATAACTCCGAAACGGTCGCGAAGCGGAGCCGTTAAAAGTCCCGCGCGCGTTGTCGCGCCTATAAGCGTAAATTTCGGCAAATCTATTCTTATCGACTTAGCCGCCGGACCCTTTCCTATAATTATATCAAGCGCGTAATCCTCCATAGCGGGATAGAGAATTTCCTCGACCGTTCTTGACATACGGTGTATTTCGTCGATAAACAGTATATCATGTTCGGAAAGGTTGGTAAGTATCGCCGCCAAATCTCCCGCTTTTTCTATCGCCGGACCGGAGGTTATTCTTATATTCACGCCCATCTCGTTCGCGATAATACTCGCGAGGGTTGTTTTTCCGAGTCCCGGGGGTCCGTACAGAAGAACATGGTCCAGAGCTTCGCGTCTGTCAATCGCCGCCTGAATATACACCTGAAGATTACTCTTCGCCTTTTCCTGTCCTATGTATTCGCCAAGCGTTCTCGGTCTTAAACCGTACTCGATTTCCGCGTCCTCGCTTATAAAATCGCTTGTGACAAATCTTTCATCCTCATCAAACAAAGATTTTACCTCCCGATATTTATTATAACAGTCCCGAAAGCGCCTTCTTTATTATTTCCTCAACGCCGAGACTTCCGTCAATTCCTCTTACCGCCTTCTGCGCGTCCGCCGCGCCGTAACCCAAAACGATAAGCGCGCTTATCGCCTCGCTCTTATTGTCGGACGGAATTTCGTAATCGCCGTCCTCAGCCGTTATATCAAGCTCCTCAGCCGTCATCTTGTCCTTCAGCTCAAGAATAACTCTTTGCGCCAGCTTTGGCCCGACGCCCGACGCCTTCGTAATGGTCTTTACATCGCCCGTCGCCACAGCCAGAGCCAGTTTCGACGGGGTTGTTACCGACAGTATCGCCAGAGCCGCTTTCGGTCCGACGCCCGACGCCGATATGAGCCGCAAAAACATGTTCTTTTCCTCAACGGTGGTAAAGCCGAACAGATCCATAACATCCTCGCGTACATGAAGATATGTATACACGGTAATTTCACGTCCAGTCTCGCCCGCGCCGGCGATGCTGTTTAAGGATGTATATATCATATACCCGACGCCCGCGGCGTCCACAACTATAAAATTATCGCTTTTTTGTACAAGCGTGCCTCTGATATAATAATACATTTTCTCAACCTCACGAATATATAATACAATATTATTACAATTATGTCAACCCTGTAATTGTTACAAAATTGTTAACATTTTCGGCTTTTTTAAATATTTTTTTAAAATATAAAATTTTTTGCTGTTTATTTTTACTATATTTTTTACTTATTTTCATAAATTTTATGTATATTTTTTATAAAATTCTTATATTTCATAAATTTTTCATAAATATTACAGTGATGTTACAAAAACCGCAAGATATTGTGTTCCCGAAATTTTTATCACAATATACGCTTTTCTATTTTACGCCGTTTAATCCGAGCATATTATTCATTTTATTCGAATGAGCGTGGCATATCGCAATTGCGAGCGCGTCAGCCGCGTCGTCCGGCTTAGGTATAGCGTTCAGTCCGAGCATCATCTTCACCATTGTCTGTATCTGCTTCTTATCCGCTCTGCCGTATCCCGTTACCGACTGCTTGACCTGAAGCGGCGTATACTCGTATATCGGTACGTTCTTATTCGCCGCGGCGACAAGCAATACTCCTCTCGCCTGCGCGACATTTATCGCTGTTTTTTGATTTGAATTGAAAAACAATTCCTCGATTGCCACGGCGTCGGGCTTGTATTTTTCAATATACCCGGTCGCTTCGGTATATATCTTTTTCAGTCTTTCCACCGTCGGCATGCCCGCGGGAGTAGTTATGGCGTTATATTCAAGCGTGCGGAACTTGTTCCCGCGGTATTCCACCACGCCTATTCCCACAATCGCGTAACCGGGGTCTATACCTATTATAATCATTTCTTTTATATCTCCTTTATTTTCGTCAAATTTGCTATTGAATATATATAGCGTTTGTTGTATAATATACAAGGTGCAAAATACATTTTATAATATTTTAGGAGGAATTGCAACTATGGCAAAGGAAAAAGTTGTTTTAGCCTATTCGGGAGGACTCGACACTTCGATTATCATCCCGTGGCTTAAAGAAAATTACGATTACGATGTAATCGCGGTATGCGGAGACGTCGGACAGGGTAAAGAAACCGAGGGGCTTGAGGAAAGAGCAAAGAAAGCCGGCGCTTCAAAGCTTTATATCGCTGATTTAAGAGACGATTATGTTAAGAATTACATATTTCCGACGCTAAAAGCGGGAGCCGTTTACGAGGGCAAGTATCTTTTAGGCACCTCGCACGCGAGACCTATAATCGCCAAGAAGCTCGTTGAGATAGCTCACAAGGAAGGCGCCGTCGCTATATGTCACGGCGCTACCGGCAAAGGCAACGACCAGGTTCGTTTTGAGCTTGGCATAAAGGCGCTCGACCCGTCCTTGAAAATTATAGCTCCGTGGAGAATATGGGACATAAAATCGCGCGAGGACGCTGTTGATTACGCTGAGGCGCACAACATCGAAATACCCGTTACAAAGAAGGATTTGTATTCGCGCGACAGAAATATATGGCACATCAGTCATGAGGGAATGGATCTTGAAGACCCCGCGAACGAGCCGCAGCTCGACTCGCTTCTGAAGCTGAGCGTTTCCCCCGAAAAGGCTCCCGATTCGCCTAAGTACATTACAATAGGCTTTGAAAAGGGCGAGCCTGTATCTCTTGACGGTAAGAAAATGGCTCCGCGTCCGCTCGTTGAAGAGCTTAACAAGCTCGGCGGCGCGTACGGCGTAGGTATTGCCGATATAGTAGAAGACAGACTTGTCGGAATGAAGTCAAGAGGCGTTTACGAGACTCCCGGCGGAACAATTCTTTACACCGCTATTCAGGAACTGGAGTATCTTTGTCTTGACCGCGACACACAGGCGTTCAAGCGTCAGTCGGCTATAAAATTCGCGGAGCTTGTGTATGACGGAAAATGGTTTACTCCGCTGCGCGAATCTATGTCGGCTATGTTCGATGTAATGGACGAGACTGTTACGGGAGAAGTAAGACTGAAGCTCTACAAGGGCAGCGTAACGCCCGCCGGCGCTAAATCGCCGTACTCGCTCTACAACGAGGATATCGCTTCCTTCGGCGACAGCCGCGAGCTTTACAGCCACAAGGACAGCGCGGGCTTTATTAACCTGTTCGGACTTCCTCTGAAGGTTCGCGCGATGATGAAGAAAAAGAACGGTTTGGACTGATAAATAAAATTTCACGGACTGACGCGCACAGCGTCAGTCCATATTTTATAGCGTACGTATACAGTCATATCGAGAAAGGATATCGCATGAAAAAAATCATTATATTCGCAATGGCGGCGGCCGCCATAACAGTATCCTCCGCGGTTTACGCCGAAAAAATGCCCGAGGGCGCGTTCATTAACCAATCGGTATTCGGCGTCAGCGTCGCCGAAGCTCCGGACGGACTTCATTATGTCGTAGACCCCCAAACGTCGGAAATACTCGGCGGTCCGTACAAATATGTCGACTCGCTCGGCGCGTACGCCTACGCCGTAAAAGAGGACGGCGCGCAAGTCGTATACAACAAGGATTCAAGCGTTATGGCCGAGGTATCGGCGGGCGACACAA
>CAYRSG010000007.1:0-49281 GCA_964426905.1 uncultured Clostridium sp.
CCTTCGGGAGTCTGAACTCCGGAATACCGTACATCAGAACGCCGCCGGCGGTGTGAAACGCCTCGTAAACCGTTACGGCGTAGCCGCGCTTCGCCAAATCGCCTGCAACCGTAAGTCCCGACGGACCCGAGCCGACAACGGCTACCTTTTTACCGTTCTGCACAGGCTTCTCTATTTTATCCTCGACGTTCTTCATGTGCCAGTCGGCTACAAATCTCTCAAGTCTGCCTATACCGACGCTTTCCGTCTTTATACCTCTTACGCACTTAGACTCGCATTGCTTCTCCTGCGGACAAACTCTGCCGCAGACAGCCGGAAGCGCGTTCGTTTCCTTAATCTTCCGATATGCTTTTTCAAATTCTCCCTCGGCTATAAACGCGATGAATTCCGGTATTTTTACTCTTACGGGGCAGCCCTGCATACAGGGCTTATTCTTACAGTTAAGGCATCTCTTTGCCTCGTCTATCGCCATTTCCTCCGTATAACCTGTCGTTACCTCGAGAAAATTTTTATTTCTTACATTAGGACATTGCTCCGGCATCGGATTTTTGTCCGGTCTCATATTAGGCATTTGAAAAATCCTCCCTTATTAGTCTGCGCTGTTGGTTCTGCCTATTCTGCAGCGGCCTTCTTCGCACGATTTCGCTTCGTAATCCTTAAACATTCTGCCTCTCTTCATCGCGCTGTCCCAGTCAATCTTATGACCGTCGAAGTCGGGACCGTCAACGCAGGCGAATTTTGTCTCCCCGTCAACTGTAATACGGCAGCCGCCGCACATACCGGTTCCGTCAATCATAACGGGATTCATTGAAACAGTAGTCGGAATGTTATACTTTTCCGTCAGCTTACATACGAATTTCATCATTACCAGCGGACCAATCGCTATTACCTCGTCAAACTTTTCGCCCGCGTCGATTTCTTTCTGAAGCATATCGGTAACAAAGCCCTGATTTCCGTTCGAGCCGTCGTCCGTAGCGACTATCAGCTTGTCGGAAACCTTTTTAAGCTCCTCTTCAAGGATAATTAAATCCTTGTTTCTAAAGCCCGTGATGACCGTTACGTCAGCCCCAAGGCTATGCAGCTTCTTAGCCTGCGGATACGCTATGGCGGTACCGAGTCCGCCGCCGATTACCGCGACCTTCTTTAGTCCCTCCAAGGGAGTGGGCATACCGAGAGGTCCGGCAAAATCAAGAAGCTCCGCGCCTTCCTCCACCCGCGACAAATCTCTCGTCGTCTTGCCTACAACCTGAACTATTATCGTAACCGTTCCCTTCTCACGGTCAAAATCCGCTATTGTGAAAGGTACTCTCTCGCCGTACTCGTCAATCCTTAAAATAATGAACTGACCCGGCTCGGCCTTTCTCGCGATAAGCGGAGCTTCGACCTCCATCAGAAAAATCTGCTCGTTAAGCACATTTTTCTTAACTATTTTGTAAGCCATTATACCACCTCATAAAAATTCATTTTTACCGTTAATTAATATAATATCATATTTTTACGGCTTTTTCAACATTTTTATAAAAGTTTTTCGCTGCAAAAACGAGCGATGCAATAACCGTTGAATTGAAATGATCTTCAAACCCTTTCCGGCTTTGCCGCGTTGTAATGAAACGCCGTATAAATTGCGATAAAAAAGTATTCGCCCGTTAGGAGCCGCGGGGGAGTCCATAGTAAATTTATTTACTATCATCTGAATAGCTCTCGCAAATTATGATACTATAAATATATGTTAAATATGCGTGGTGTTAATTTATGGAATACAGAAAAAGAATGAAGGATTTGCGCGAGGACAACGACCTCACGCAGACGGACGTCGCGGAAATACTCGGCACTTCACAGACAATGTACGCGCGCTATGAGCGCGGCGCAAACGAGTTGCCGATAAGACATCTGATTACTCTCTGCAAGCTCTATAATGTTTCCGCCGACTATTTTCTCGGCTTTGAGGAAAAAGATTAAAGACGGATTCCCTTGTACGGAAATCTGTCTTTTTCTTTATGTAAGAATACGCGGTAATTTTTGCAATAAATTCACTCGGACAATCACACTGTAAATTTCTCGGCATATTATATACTAAAAAGCTACAGAGGTGGGATATATGCTTAATTTCTGCATGAGAGGATGCTCAAAAGCCGCGGGACTTTCCGTTCTTTCGTTTTCTGTCGGAATAATAGCCGGCGCGTTTTTGCCGATAGCGATTATCGCCGTGATTGAACTGATTTTTCTTGTGCTTTTCGGTTATCTGTGTCTGTTTGTATGGTAGAAAGGAGTTATCGCTATGAAAATCGTCGTACTTAAAATGCCTAAATGTCTCAGAGGTATCGCAAAGGCTATGTTCAAGATGTAGTTACATATAAAAAGGCATATCGTACAGAATATACGAATATGCCTTTTTTATTGTCTAATCATAAATTACTTTTTATACATCTGAGCGCTATAACGGCGGCCTGCTCGCGCGTCGCGGCTCCGTTTGAGCCGTTCGGCGCAAAAGTATTGTCTCCTACTCCGTTTATTATATTTTTATTCGCCATATAATAAACAGCCTCTCTCGCGTACTCCGAAATCTGAGCGTCGTCCGCGAAAAGATTTGTATAATCCGCGCTGAAATCGGCTGTGTCAGGCTGAGCCTTTGTGTAAACGCGGTAGAGCATCGCCGCCATCTGCTCTCGGGTTATCTGCGCCTTGGGCGCAAACTCGGTTTCGCTTATACCTGAGACAATACCGTAATGATACGCCTTTAAAATATCCCCGAAATACTCGCTGAATGAAATATCCGTAAACGAATTCTGATACGCGAATTCCTCGTCTTCCTCGTTAATCAGAGGTACCTGCGCGATTTTTTCATACAGTTTAACCGCTATTGCCGCGAATTCGCCGCGGCTGATATTATCCGTCAAATCGGCGTCCGCGAGCTGTTCGGGAATAAGTCCCTCATCATACGCCTCCTTTACCGCCGCAGCCGCCCAGTCAGCCGTGATGAAATCCGACTTTTCTGGCAATGGAGCCGACGTCGGCTTCAGAGTCTGCTCCGGTTTTGGCGAGACTGTTTCCTCCGGCGAAAACGTCGCTTCCGCTGAAGACGCCGCCTCAATCGTCGGTTCCGGACTCACCGGCGGTTCGGGCGAAGCTGTCGGTTCTAACGGCGCGTTCATGCCGAGAATATACGGGTCTTCTTTTGTTCCGCTGCCCGACGCAATCTGTACGCCGTTTTTCAGATAAAACGCGGGACGCACGCCCTTTGTGCCGTAAGACGCGATGGCATTATAAATATCATCAAATTCTTTTTCGATTATTCTCACGGTTTTTACGGTATTCGCGCCGCTTTCCATAGGAGTTCTGAGCCAGTATTCCCAGTCTTTTCCCGCTTTTAATCTGTTATTGGTGTAATCGGAACGAGCCGCGCATTGTTTTGATAAAACACCTGTTCTGTAGTCGTATCCGGACTCTTTGATGTTATCGGACACAGTCTCCGCCTGTTCTTCGCTCAGTAAAAACATTCTGTCTTCCACCTGTTCGGAATACTCGTAAGTAGTCTGAGTTTTGTTGCTGTCAATATGAGGTCTCAGATAACGGATAATATCTTCTTTATCCGTATATACGCCATTTTTATATTCCGGATACTCTACAATAGATTTCTGCATTACATTCTGGATTGAATTCAGCTCAGCCGCCGTAAAATTCGTCAAAAATCCCGCCTCGTTATCATAAGCGTTATATCCGCTCCAAACACCCTCCTCTGCCGGGGGATTTTTGCACAGCCAGTCCACTTCTCCCGTACCGGCTTCGGAGTTGAGCCATGAGCGGATATTTGAGTCTTTCCAGTAATTTGAACTCTTACCGCTGTCGCGTCTTTCGTGGGAGCCTTGCGTTTTATCCGCAACCGCGTCCGCGTCAAACGCTTTTAGACAAAGTATTTCATCCGACAGCATCAGCGGCAGCGGATTGCTTTTATTTTCTTTCTGCGGATAAGAAATATACGGTATATCGCTTCCCTCTTTCATATTTCCTTCGTCGATGGATACGCATCTCCACAATATCGGCTCGCCGTAATATGCGCCCATCTGTACATAATCGCCTGTCTTCACTTCCTCGCTCTCTCCGTCCTCCGCCATTGTCAGCGGAGCCGCGCAAAGAAGCATTGACGTCGACAATATTATTCCTATAATTTTTCTCATACTAATCCTCTCCCTTATTTAAAATCAATAAGTCCCAGCCAGTTATCGAGAGAATGCGTCCACTGCGCCACATACGGCAGCTCGGAAGCGACGCCGAGACCGTGCGGTCCTATGGGATAAATATGCATTTCAAAAGGTACCTGAACCTTGCTTAAAGCTCCGGCATACAGAAGAGAGTTTTCAACGGGAACAGCCCGGTCGGACGAGGTGTGCCAGATAAACGTCTGCGGCGTGTCCGCCGTAACGTGCTTGTACAGCGACATAAGCTCCTTGTCGGCATGGAGAGCCCTCTCGCCTATCAGATTCTGTCTTGAGCCGTCATGACGGTACTCAAACATATCAATTACCGGATAACAGAGAATTGCCGCATTGGGCTTGCAGTCCTCTTTGTCAATTTCATCGGTTTCCTCATACATTTTCTTGTTATAATGAACCGAAACGGATGCGGCGAGATGTCCTCCCGCGCTTGAACCCATAACGGCGATTTTATCCTTGTCAATACCGTATTTATCCGCATTGTGACGCACATATCTTACCGCGCGTATAGCGTCGCTTATCTGAGCCGGATGCTTATACGGCGCGACGCGGTAATCAACGACGAACGCCGTCATGCCTATGGAGTTGAGAAAATCCGCGTAACCTTTTCCCTCGTGCTCCGCGCGGAACGCGTACGCTCCGCCGGCAAAAACGATAACCGCTCCCTTTGATTTTGACGGATACGCTGTTATTGTCGGTATTCTCGGCTCTGTTTGTTCCTCTTCTATAAATTCTTCATTCCGGTACGGAATTGTTTTCCCCCATAAATTTTCCATTATATTATTCCTCCGTTTTTTTATCCCGAACTATGCTTATCGCAAGCTCACGAAGCTGTCCCTCGTCAACCTCATTCGGCGCGCCGGACATAAGCTCGGACGCGTTCTGCACCTTCGGGAACGCTGTAACGTCGCGCAGGCTGTCGCTGCCGGTCATAATCATCGCAAGTCTGTCAAGACCTATTCCCATTCCGCCGTGCGGCGCAGCGCCGTACTTATATGCCTCAACGAGGAAGCCGAACTTCGCTTCAATCTCCTCGTCGGAAAGTCCCAGCGCCCGGAACATCTTCTGCTGAAGCTCATAATCGGTAATTCTTATCGAGCCGCTTGAAAGCTCCGTTCCGTTCAATACAAGGTCGTAAGCCTTCGCGATAACCTTACCCGGATCTGTATCAAGATACTGAATACATTCGTCCATAGGCATTGTGAACGGATGATGCATGGCAATCCATGAGTCGCTGTCCTCGTCGTATTCAAAGAACGGAAATTCCGTAATCCAAAGGAAATTGTACCCCTCCGGAATTATATCAAGCTGTTTTGCTACCTTCAGGCGAAGCGCTCCCAATACGGGAAGCGCGACTTTGTCCTTGTCCGCGACAATGAGCGCAACGTCGCCCTTTTCCGCTCCGATCTTGTTAAGTATCGCGTCAAGCCCGCCCTCGCCCAAAAACTTCGCGAAGCCGCATGACGGCGCGTCTTCAATCCAGCGAACAAACGCGAGACCTTTAGCGCCTATTCCGCGCGCATATTCGGCGAGCTTATCAATTTCCTTTCTCGTAAGCGTTTTAGCCGCGTCCTTAGCCACTATGGCGCGAACCGAGCCGCCCGCCTCAATCGCCGACGTAAACACGCCGAAGCCGCAGTTCTTTACCAAATCCGAAATATCCTGAATTTCCATACCAAATCTCGTGTCGGGCTTATCCGAGCCGTAACGCTCCATAGCCTCTTTATAAGTAAGCCGAGGCAAAGGAGTGGGAATATCCGTATCAAGCACATCGGAGAACAGCCTCTTTATCAGTCCTTCCGCCATTTCAAGAATATCCTCAACCTCAACAAACGACATTTCAAGGTCAATCTGCGTAAACTCCGGCTGTCTGTCGGCTCTTAAATCCTCGTCGCGAAAGCATCTCGCAAGCTGAATATAACGGTCAAAGCCCGCAATCATAAGAAGCTGCTTGTACATCTGCGGCGACTGCGGAAGCGCGTAAAACTTGCCGTGATGAATTCTTGACGGAACAAGATAATCTCTCGCCCCCTCGGGCGTCGACTTAATCATCATCGGCGTTTCAATCTCTATAAACCCGTTCTCGTAAAAATAATCGCGCGCCGACTTCGATATTTTGCTTCTCATAAGAAGATTGTCCTGAAGAACCTTTCTTCTAAGGTCCAGATAACGATACTTCAATCTTAATTCTTCGTTTACGTTTGTGTCGTCAACGACTTCAAACGGCGGAGTCTGCGCCTTTGCGAGAACACGCAGATCCTTTACGTCAATCTCTATATTTCCTGTCTTTATAGCCGGATTCTTGCTCTCTCGCTCACGAACGACGCCCCTTGCCATGAGGACGTATTCACTGTGACAGCCGGACGCTTTTTTGAAAATATCCCTGTCTGTCGCGTCGTCAAAGGCAAGCTGAACAATTCCCGTTCTGTCGCGCAAATCTATGAAAATAAGATTACCCAAATCTCTTACCTTTTGTACATAACCGCCTACGACTACCCCGTTTCCGATTCCCTCAACCTCCGCGCAGTAGCATGTGCGTTTTAATCCCTGCATTGTATCCATTGTCATATCCTCCATAAAAATTTACATACTTAAATATTATTTTAACCTTATCTTTAAAAAGTGTCAAGTAAAAACGCCTAATTTTGACGCATAAATATACAATTGCGCTATTTTTTTGCAACAGGGGTTGATTATGAGCGGTTTTGGGTTTATAATATTGGAATACGAACTGCTGAATTAAGGAGAAAAAATATGAACAATACAAAAAAAGAAACGGGTCGGTCATTCATGAATAACGTGACCGTTATACTTATATCGCAGATACTTGTAAAGCTTTTCGGCGCGGTATACAAAATGGTTATCACAAACGTCAAAGGCTTCGGAGACGAGGGGCTTGGGCTTTACAATGTAGGCTTCCAAATTTACACCCTGCTTCTTGCAATATCGTCAGTCGGAATACCGAACGCCATATCCAAAATGACCTCCGAGCGCATTGCCTTAAACGATTACAAGGGCGCGCATAAAATATTTAAAACCGCGCTTATATTATTTTCAGCGATAGGTTTAATCGCGACTGCGGCGCTGTTCTTCGGCGCCGGTTATATTGCTTCGGCTATAGGCTACGAACGTTCCGTAAACGTTATGAGAGCTCTTGCGCCGTCTCTCTTGTTTGTGTGCGTATCCTCCGTTATCCGCGGATATTTCACAGGCATGAAAAATATGAAGGCGACGAGCAATTCACAGGTTCTGGAGCAGATTTTCAAGTGCGCGCTTACGATTATATTTGTATACGCGGCGGCGTACTTTATTCCCGATATGAACGTTGACGGAACGGTGAATATCGAAAAAACTCCGGCTATGGCGGCTTTTGCGAACTTCGCGACGTCTGTCGCGACGGTTCTGAGCATGCTGTATCTTTTCTACTTCTATCATAAAAGAAAAAGCGGAATATCGGAAAAAATCCAAAATTCCGCCGGCGAGACTCTTTCAATTTCCGGAAAAAGACTGATGCTTGCGATACTTATGATAAGTATACCCATATCGCTCGGCTCAATTATAACCGCAATTAACCGCGTTATAGACACCGCCACCATAAGCCGCGGAATCGAGGTTGCTTTCGCAAATCTCATTCCCGCCCACGGCGGTACGGATGCAATAGCAAATCCCACAGCGTTTCAGCTTACCCAAGAAATTGAGCGTTTGTCCGGACTGCTTTCAAAAAGCGATATCCTCTACAATATGCCGCTGGCGGTGAATTTCGCATTTGCTACGGTGCTTGTTCCGTATGTCGCGAGCGCAATGAAAATAAACGACGTCAAAGAGGCGGCGGCAAAAATAAATTATTCGCTGCTTATTTCAATACTTATAATACTTCCCTGCGCCATAGGACTTATCGTACTGGCGCAGCCTATATACAATATAATCTACTTCAACGCGCCGTCAGGCTTTGAGCTTTTACAGCTTGTGTCGGTATCGTTGATATTTGCGGCTCTGGCGCAAACCATGACAGGCTCGCTTCAGGGTATCGGCAAGGTTTATGTGCCGGCGATAAGCCTGCTGTTCGGCTGCGCGGCTAAAATCATACTTAACGTGCTGCTTATAAGAATACCTTCAATCAATATCTACGGCGCGGCGATAAGCTCCATCGCATGTCAATTCTTGTCGTGCGCGATATGCTTTGCGGTTCTTAAAAAGCGCTGTGATCTGAAGATTACGCCTTTAAAGTATATAATAAAACCGCTTATATCGGGCGCGGTTATGGGCGCGGTCGCCATCGGAGCGTACAAGCTCGCCATGCTCGCGCTTAAATCCGGATTTATAGCAAATCTTGTATCTGTTGCAATCGCTGTTGTAATCGCCGCAATTGTGTACTTCGCTATGGTATTCGCTCTTAAAATTCTTTCAGAGGACGAGGTTAAACAGCTTCCCGCCGGGGATAAAATTTACAGAGGGCTTGTAAAAATCGGTCTTTATAAGTAATTTTTATAAAACGACCGTAAAATATACAGACCGTTTAAAGACGGCTGTTTATGACCGCCCGCAAAAAAGCGGTATATCTCGCAAACCGGGATATACCGCTTTTTTCGTTACACATTTTATGTTTCGCGTATACGTTTTAAAGCGTAAATATTTTTTATTCGGCGCCTTTTTTTACTTCAGCGGCATGCTCCGCCTGAATTTGCGGGTCCATTGAAAGCATCGGCTCGATATCCTTCTTCCTTATATGACGGTCTACGTAATTCTTTGTACACTTGAACACCAGCGGTGAAAGAACAAGAACTCCGATAAGGTTCGGAATCATCATCATACCGTTAAAAGTATCCGATAAATCCCACGCGAGATTCTCGCCCATTACCGCTCCGCCGATAACAGCGATAACAAATATAAGTCTGTACGGAAGAGTTGACTTCGTACCGAACAGATATTCGCACGCCTTTGTGCCGTAATGGCTCCAGCCAAGCACCGTCGAAAACGCAAACAGCAGCAGCGCGACAGCAACAAACATAACGCCCGCCTGACCGAATGTCTGTCCGAACGCCTGTCCGACTAGCGAACCCGTGTCGGCTGATTCAATAGCGACCTTTCCTGTTTCAAGATTAATAAGTCCCGATGAAAGAAGCGAAAACGCCGTGAGCGTACATACGACGATCGTATCCGCAAACACCTCGAAGATTCCCCACATTCCCTGACGAATGGGTTCTCTTACGTTTGAGTTCGAGTGTACCATAACGGACGAGCCGAGACCCGCCTCGTTTGAGAACACGCCTCTCTTCATACCCATCTGCACAGCCATTTTAATTCCCGCGCCGACAATTCCGCCGCCCACGGCTTTCATACCGAACGCGCTTTTGAAAATTGAAGTAAATACCGCTCCGAACCGGTCAATATGTAAAACGCAGATTATAATTGTCCCTACAAAATACAGCACAACCATCACGGGAACAATTTTTTCGGTAACAGCGGCGATACGCTTTAATCCGCCGAGAACAACAAGCGCAACCAAAATCATTATTACAACGCCTGTTACTATTCTCGGAATTGAAAACGCGGATTCCATATTTGTCGCGATTGTGTTTACCTGCGTCATGTTGCCGATACCGAATGACGCGAGAAGACAGAAAATACTGAACAGCGCCGCGAGCGCCGCTCCGATGGTTTTACAGTGTTTTTTCGAGCCGAGACCGTCGCGGAGATAATACATCGCTCCTCCCGACCATTCGCCTGTATCATTCTTTCTCCTGTAAAGAATGCCGAGGACATTTTCCGAATAATTCGTCATCATTCCGAAAAACGCCATAATCCACATCCACAGCACCGCGCCCGGTCCGCCAACCGCGATCGCCGACGCCACGCCGGCGATATTGCCCGTTCCGACAGTGGCGGCAAGCGCCGTACACAGCGACTGGAACTGTGAAATAGACTTATCCTTTGTATGCTTTGTTACATGCTTGTCCTTAAAAATCGCCCCGATTGTGTTCTTAAACCAGTGTCCGATATGCGAAATCTGAAAGAATTTCGTCAGGCACGTCATAAGAACGCCTACAAACGCCAACAGAATAAGCGCGGGCCATCCCCATACGACGCCGTTAACTTTATCGTTGACGAGCGCCACTACATCCAAAAATTTTTCCATATCCATAACTCCTTTTCTGTTTTTCGGAAATAAAAAAGAGCCAAAGCCTTTTATGGTTTTGCTCCGAAGAAGGGGCGGATAAATGCGCGGCTCCGAGCCGACCGAAAATATCTCCGTCCTTTTGCCCGAGAGATTTGCGCGCGGCGCGCGTTACGCGCCTTCGGCGCTTGGAATCCCGAGCTTCTCCGGAGTTCTTCCCATCCTCCCGCGCCCGGCGGTCCGCCCCTTTGCTTGCGCCTGAAATGCGGGTATTGGATAACTCTTAATTTCTTCCGAATAAATAATCGATTCTAATATATCACAAAACGTCGAAAAATGCAATACTTTTAAAAAAATTCGTATTCATAAAAACGAAGAAAAAAAACGCGGATCGTTTTTTATTCGTTCCGCGTTATTTTTTACAGTAAAATTTCTGATTTTTTATGAAAAACTGTCCGAAAGACAATTATTTCATACTGCGATAAGAATCGGTATATCAGCCGTTCTGCTTTGCAAAGCATTCGCTGCAATATACCGGCTTGTCGTTTCTCGGCTCGAAAGGAACCTTGTCTACCTTGCCGCATGAAGCGCAAACTATTTCATACATTTCTCTGTTCTGTCTCATGCTGTTCTTTCTTGCCTGACGGCATTCCTTGCATCGAAGCGGTTCGTTCTGAAAACCTCTTTCGGCATAAAACTCCTGTTCGCCTGCAGAGAATATAAATTCCTTGCCGCAGTCCTTGCATACTAATGTCTTGTCCTCGTACATTTTTTTACCTCACTTTGGTCCTGTTAGTTTTTGCTGCTCAGTCCTCTTCCCTCAGAGCATTTTCAAGCTTTTTCTTGATACGCTGAACGGCGTTGTCAACTGCTTTTGTATCCTTGCCGACCTCCCGGGCTATCTCGCTGTAAGACATTCCCTCAAGATACAGAACAAGCACCTCTGTTTCAAGCTTACTGAGCGCCTTGTTAATCTTATACTCCATACCGCCGACATTCTCACGGTCAATAAATATGGCTTCGGGATTTTGAAGCTCATCGAAGGCTATCACATCAAGCAGCGTTATATCGCTGTTCTCGTCATAAGTATTCTTGTCCAATGACACATAAGAATTAAGAGGAGCGTGTTTTTTTCTCGACGCCGCTTTTACGGCTGTGATTATATGACGCGTAACGCATACGCCGGCAAAAACCTTGAAGAACGGAAACCTGTCTCCGTCAAAGTCCTTTACCGCCTTATACAGACCTATAAAGCCCTCCTGTATAACGTCCTCGTCGTCCGCTCCCGCGAGAAAATACGGCTTAGCCTTGGAATAAACAAGATTTTTGTATCTTGACAATATCGTTTCAAGCGACTCGTTGTCACCGCTCTGAGCGCGTTTAACAAGCTGCTCGTCGGACAGCCTTTCAAGCTCGTTCCTGTTCATCTCCAACACCATCACATTTTCCCTGCTGATATAAGTACAGAATACAGTATATCATGTAAATTTATAATTGTCAAGCAAACTTTGTAATTTTTAACAAAACTTTTTTTATTTGCGCCGATCCAATACTGCATATTACACAATCCGACCTTTTACGCATATATCAGCAATAATTATCCTTGTATGCCGCTATACAATTTTTAACGACTTCTCTCGCCTCTTCCGGACCAAGCGCCTCGTTTACAACGGTTTCCTTACCCTCAAGCGACTTGTAAACCCTGAAAAAATGCGATATTTCATCAAAGGTATGCTTTGGCAGCTGAGCAATATCGGTATAGCCGGCGTAGGACGGGTCGTTTATCGGTATGGCTATGATTTTCTCGTCCACCTGATTGTCGTCGATCATCTTCATCACGCCTATCGGATAGCACTCTACAAGCGTCATCGGAACTATGGACTCCTGACACAGGACAAGCACGTCGAGCGGATCGTTATCGGCGGCGTAGGTTCGCGGAATAAATCCGTAATTCGCGGGATAGTGCGTCGATGTGTACAGCACGCGGTCGAGCCTGAGAAGACCCGTTTCCTTGTCCATTTCATATTTGTTTTTTACACCCTTGGGGATTTCGATAACCGCCATAAATTTTTCCGGCGAAATTCTTTTCGGGCTTATATCGTGCCAGATATTTGACATTTATCATCTCTCCTTTTCCGTAAATTTTAATTATACTTGTATTATAACATCACGCCTTTAATTTGTCCAATGGAAAAGATATTATTTAAAGATATTATTTTTAGATAAATTCATCGGCTGTCAGCCGTGAGACGCAAGACTGTTTTATTTGCATTTTCTCTTACGCTATGGTATAATAAATTTCGGTATAAAATTTTCGCAGAGAAACACCGCTGCGGCTTATATAATTAATCGACGCTGTATTACGGCTCGGACCGCCGCAATTCAGCGATTGAAAGAACGGAGACCGAAAATGAACAGCTATACGGATTTCGCCCGCATATACGACTCGCTTATGCAAAGCGATATCGATTACGAAAAATGGGCTGATTACATAGAAAATCTGTTTGACATGTACGGCGTAAGCCCTAATCTTGTATGCGACCTCGCCTGCGGCACCGGAAATATCACAATACCCCTCGCAAAACGCGGTTACGATATGACCGGAGTCGACATTTCGGAGGATATGTTAAATATGGCGCGCTCCAAGTCGGAGGGACTGGATATACTTTACCTCAATCAAAATATATCAGACATTGATTTGTACGGCACGATGGGCGCGTTTCTGTGCATGATTGACGGAATAAATTACATTTTGCCTCAGAAGTCGCTGCTGAAAATGTTCACAAGAATTAAAACCTGCTTCATCGACAGAGGCGGACTGCTTATATTTGACATAAGCACGGAATATAAACTGAAGAATATAATCGGCTCCAATACATTCGTACACTGCGGACGGGATATATTCTATACGTGGCAGAACAGATATATCGAAAAAAAGAAGCTGTCCGATATGTTTCTTACATTTTTTGTAAAGCAGGGCGGAAGCTACGCGCGCTTTGAGGAACGTCACCTTCAGAGAGCTCATTCCGTAACGGAATTAACGTCGATTTTGAAAAAAGCGGGTTTTGAAACAGTCGATACATACGGCGAGCTGTCCTTTAATCCGCCCTCTCCCGACAGCGAGCGAATTGTTTTTGTCTGCAAATAGCTGAAAAATTACCGTATTTATCTTGATTTTTACGCCATTTTGTGGTATAATGGCATGGTTAAAGACAGTTAATTATTTTGTTTGAAATATTGCCTTTCAGGCTTAAGAAACAGGAGGAAATTATGGCAAAAAAATCCGAGGAACTGAAGCTGGATATGGACGCCATCAACAATCAGCATATTGTTGACGTCGACCTCAACAGCGAAATGAAAAAGGCGTATATAGATTACGCTATGAGCGTTATCGTAAGCCGCGCTCTTCCCGACGTACGCGACGGTATGAAACCGGTTCACAGACGTATACTATACGATATGTATGAGTCGAACCTTTTATACGAGAATGATTTTAAAAAGTCCGCCGCCACTGTCGGCGACGTGCTTGGTAAATATCATCCTCACGGCGATTCGTCCGTTTATGACGCGATGGTGCGTATGGCGCAGAACTTTTCTCTCCGCTACCCGCTTGTTCAGGGCAAGGGTAACTTTGGTTCTGTCGACGGCGATCCGCCCGCGGCTTACCGTTATACGGAAGCGAAGATGTCGAAAATCTCCGCTCTTATGCTCACCGATATCGAAAAGGAAACGGTTGATTTTGTTCCCAACTACGACGACAAAATACCCGAGCCGGACGTGCTTCCGTCGCGTTTCCCGAATCTGTTGGTAAACGGCAGCTCCGGTATCGCTGTAGGTATGGCTACCAATATTCCCCCTCACAATCTTACTGAGGTAATAGACGGGATTATAGCTGTTATAGACGACCCTATGATAACCATCGAGGAGCTTATGACGCATATTCAAGGTCCCGACTTCCCTACCGGCGGCGTTATCATGGGCAGAAGCGGTATAAGAAGCGCTTATACCACCGGCCGCGGCAGAATTATTCTCCGCGCTAAGGCTGAAATCGAGGAGCACAACGGACGCAGCAGAATTATTGTCACGGAAATCCCGTATCAGGTCAATAAAGCCAAACTTGAAAAGCACATTAACGAGCTTTCGCGCGACGGCAAAATCGACGGAATATCCTCTACGAGAGATGAATCAACCGAGACTATCAGACTTGTAATCGACCTTAAACGCGACGCCAACCCGAATGTCGTGCTGAATAATCTCTATAAGTTTACTCAGATGCAGGATACCTTCGGAGTGATTCTTCTGGCGCTTGTGGATAAGGAGCCGAAGATTCTGAACCTCCGCGAAATGATTAACTATTATATTGCGCACCAGGAGGATGTAATCACAAGACGCACCAAATTCGAGCTTAAAAAGGCTCTTGACAGAGCGCATATTTTAGAGGGTTATAAAATAGTTATTGACAACGTGGAGGAAGTTATAAGAATAATCCGCGCGTCAAAGGGTATCCCCGAATCAAAAGCCGCGCTATGCGAAAGATTTTCTCTTTCCGAACAGCAGTCCGACGCTATCGTAAAGATGCAGCTCGGACGTTTGTCCGGCATGGAGCGCGATAAAATTGAAGAGGAATACGCCGAGGTAAGCGCAAAAATCGCAGATTACAGAGAAATCCTCGCCAACGAAGGAAAAGTGCTTGAAATCGTCAAGAACGACCTTATTGATATAAAAAATAAGTACGGCGACGAAAGACGTACCGAAATATCAATGATTTCAAACGAGATTGATATCGACGACCTTATCGACGAGGAAGAAATTGTCGTAACGCTCACGCATAACGGATATGTAAAGCGTCTGCCCGTCGACACCTACAAATCCCAGAGACGCGGCGGAAAAGGCGTTTCCGGCATGACGACGCGCGAAGAGGATTTCGTCGAGCATCTCTTTACGACAACTACGCATCATACGCTCCTGTTCTTTACGACAAAAGGCGTTGTATATAAACTGCGCGGCTATCAAATACCTGAGGAGGGACGAACCGCTAAGGGTATGGCTATAGTCAATCTTCTGCCTATCGAGGGCGACGAGAAGGTTACGGCGATGATTCCAATCAAGGATTTCGAGGACGGTAATTATCTTACGTTTATAACGAAAAACGGCGTTATAAAGAAAACAAACGTAATGGATTACTCGAGGATACGCAGCAAGGGACTGCGCGCGATCGATCTTGACGATAACGACGAGCTTATCCTCGTTAAACTGACAGACGGCAATCAGGATATTTTCCTCGGCACGCATAACGGTTACGCTATACGATTCAGCGAAAAAGACGTGCGTTCAACCGGACGCGCCACGAGAGGCGTTAAAGGTATCACGCTGCACAGCGGCGATTATGTAATAGGCGCGTCGGTCGCTCTGCCCGGCAGCCGGCTGCTCGCAGTCACAGAAAACGGCTACGGCAAAAAAACTCCGCTTGAGGAATACCGTATTCAATCGCGCGGCGGTAAGGGCATATTCACATATAAAATAACCGAAAAAACCGGAAAGCTCGCCGGTATGAAAACCGTTACTGACGACGACGATATCTTCCTCATTACCTCGGACGGCGTTATTATAAGAATTCATTCCGATGAAATTTCCTCCTACAGCCGTCAGACTCAGGGTGTAAGAGTAATGAAGCTCTCAAACGGCGTTCATGTCGTCAGCATAGCGCTCGCGGAGCGCGAGGAAGAATCCGGCGAATCCGATCCGCGGCTCTCAGACGAAGAAGAAAATATAGAAGAAGAAAATATAATTGAAGGAGACAACGAATAAAATGAAAAAAACTATTTCTTTAATTTCAGTAATTCTGTCAATAACGATGCTGCTCGCCTCATGCGGCGGCGAAGACGGCAAAACAAAAAAAGATGAAACGTCGGCTCCTACCCCCAATCCGGAGCTTGTAAAAAACACAATTAACGCGACTATCGAGCTTGAAGGCGGGGACGAAATACAGCTCGAGCTGTATCCGGATCTTGCTCCCGATACCGTTGAAAACTTTGTCGAGCTCGCGGAAGACGGCTTTTACGACGGAACAATATTCCACAGAGTAATAGAGGATTTTATGATTCAGGGCGGCGGATACGATGAGACGCTGAAGCAGAAAAAAACCGAATCAATCAAGGGCGAATTTGAAGCGAACGGCTTCGAAAATTCACTTTCTCATACGCGCGGAGTTATTTCAATGGCGAGAACTCAAGATATGGACAGCGCGTCAAGCCAGTTCTTTATCGTCCAGCAGGATTCGCTCTACCTTGACGGTCAGTATGCGGCTTTCGGCAAAGTTACCGAGGGTATGGATGTTGTCGACGATATTGCTTCGGTAAAAACCGGTACCGTCGCCGCTTCCGGAATGGAGGACGTACCTGTGGAACCGATAATTATTGATTCTATTACCATTGATTCGGGAAACTCATCCTCGAAAAAGAAAAATAGCTCAAAAAAGGACGACTCAAAGGACGACGACGCCTCATCCGCCGATCGCCAGTCCGAATCGGACAAAGAGGATGATGAAATATCCGAAGACGAAGATAAAGCTTCGGATAAATCAAATTCCGCAGATACCGCTTCCGGCGAGGACGAAGACGACGCAAGCGATCTGACAAAGGACGATATAGAGGCAATTTTCGGCGCGTCAGGCTTGTCATAATAAGGAGATAACGGCTATGAATATTGAAATTGAAATGGAAAACGGCGGTATTATAAAAGCGGAGCTTTATCCCGAAACGGCGCCGGTTACTGTGGAAAACTTTGTAAAGCTCATTGAAGACAATTTCTTTGACGGACTTATATTTCACAGAGTAATTCCCGGATTTATGATTCAGGGCGGCGGTTATACCGCCGACGGCCGGCATAAGGACGCCGATCCAATCAAAGGCGAATTTGACTCTAACGGATTTAATAATCCCTTAAAGCATACCCGAGGCGTACTTTCAATGGCGCGCGCAACGTTTCCCAACAGCGCGTCAAGCCAGTTCTTCATCATGCACGACGACGCTCCGCATCTCGACGGTCAGTACGCCGCCTTCGGCAAAGTCGCCGACGGCATGGACGTCGTTGACGAAATCGCGGAGGTTCCTACAGATATGAGCGATAAGCCGATTGAAAATCAGGTTATAAAAACTATAAGACTGATATAGGAGGAAAAGGTATGAAAAAGTATATAGCGGGAGTTGTAACCGGTATTTTATTATCATGTACCGCAGTATTGGCTGTCAGCTATACCGCATCGCCCAACACCTTCCCCGTACAGCTGAACGGCAAAAATGTTTCAATCGAGGGATATAATATTGAAGGAAGCGCTTATTTTAAACTCAGAGATATTGCCGACGCCGTAGGAGATTTTGACGTTGATTTTAAAAACGACGCCATACTCATTTCAAAAGACGGATATGACTACAGCGCTAAATATATAGACGTCACCGGCCGCACAGTCGCCGATATCGCCGCCGAGGAGGGCTTGGAGTTAGCCGATTTTCTTAAAGAATACGGACTCCCGTCCGATTTGCCGGCGGATACGAGCGAATCGGAGACGTACAATACAATTCCGTGCGGCGTTATGGCGCGGCGACACGAAACGACATTCGAGGATATAAAAAAAGAATTTGATTTTCCCGATGAGGTTACAGAGGATACGCCGTGGGGCGAGGCTATCGACGGCGTTACGCTCGGGAACTATATCGGCGAGGAACAGCTCGACGACTTTAAACAGTATTACGGCTTCGGCGATGAAGTAACCGCTGATACCCTTTGGAGCGAAGTCCGCCGGACTGTGGACGAGAAATCAAGAGAAGAACGTATTCAGGCTGAAAAAAGCTTCAACAAATAAATTTCGGGACTGCCGCTTTAACAATCGCGGCAGTCTTTTTTGTATGTATAACTATCTGTTATCTGCAAAAAATGTTAATATAATCGCGTTATATGCAATATGTATATAAAACGCCGCGGAATGGAGGCAAAAACTGTGTTAAATTTTTAACAAAAATATATTGACATTTTTTTGACGATGTGCTATACTGATTTTACAATTAATTGATAAATAATTATCAATCTTTTTAAATCGGGAAATATTTTAGGAAAGGTTATGGTGATAACATGGAACAATATATAGTTGACAGTGTTGAAGCTCTTGAAAAAAAGCTTAGCGAAGCGCGCGAAGCGCAGAAAAAATTTGCATCCTATTCTCAGGAGCAGGTCGACGCAATCTTTAAAGCGGCGGCTACGGCGGCAAATCAAGCGCGTATTCCCCTCGCCAAAGCAGCGGTTGAGGAAACAGGCATGGGTATCGTTGAGGATAAAGTTATAAAAAATAACTATGCCGCCGAGTATATCTACAACAAATATAAAGATGTAAAAACCTGCGGCGTGATAGATTCCGACCCGTCGTTCGGCACAAAAAGAATTGCCGAGCCGTTAGGAGTTATAGCGGCTGTCATTCCGACAACAAATCCGACTTCTACCGCAATATTCAAAACGCTTATCGCTCTCAAAACAAGAAACGGCATTATCATAAGTCCTCACCCGCGCGCGAAAGGATGTACGGCTGAAGCGGCGAAAATCGTTCTTGACGCGGCTGTTAAAGCGGGAGCGCCGGAGGGTATTATAGGATGGATAGACGTTCCGTCTCTCGATATGACAAACCTTCTCATGAAGGAAGCCGATTGCATACTCGCTACCGGCGGACCGGGCATGGTCAAGGCGGCATATTCGTCCGGCAAGCCCGCGCTGGGAGTCGGCGCGGGAAATACTCCCGCAATTATTGACAAATCCGCCGATATTCTTATGGCGGTAAACTCAATAATCCATTCAAAAACCTTTGACAACGGTATGATATGCGCGTCCGAACAGACAGTAATTGTCGACAAAGCGGTTTATGAAAAGGTAAAAAAGGAATTTGCGTACCGCGGCTGTTACTTTCTAAAAGGCGACGAGCTTGACAAGGTAAGAAAGACAATCATCATAAACGGAGCGCTCAACGCGAAAATAGTAGGTCAGAAGCCCGTTACTATCGCCAAGCTCGCGGGAATTGACGTTCCCGAAAGTACAAAAATTCTTATCGGCGAGGTTGAAAGCGTAGAACTTTCGGAGGAATTCGCTCATGAAAAGCTCTCCCCCGTGCTGGGCATGTACAAAGCGAACGATTTTTCGGACGCCCTCGAAAAAGCGGAACATCTCATAGCTGACGGCGGATACGGTCACACTTCATCGGTATACCTCAATCCCGTAACGGAACAGGAAAAGATAAACGAATTTGGAGAAAGAATGAAAACGTGCCGTATACTTGTAAACACGCCTTCGTCACACGGCGGTATCGGCGACATTTACAATTTTGACCTTGCGCCGTCTCTTACGCTCGGCTGCGGTTCATGGGGCGGAAATTCCGTTTCGGAGAACGTCGGTATAAAACATCTTTTAAATATCAAAACAGTCGCTGAAAGGAGAGAAAATATGCTGTGGTTCAGAGCGCCCCAAAAGGTATATATAAAGAAGGGCTGTCTTCCCGTCGCGCTTGACGAGCTAAAGACGGTTATGGGAAAGAAAAAGGCGTTTATAGTAACAGACGAATTTCTTTATAAAAACGGTTATTCAAAGGCGATTACGGATAAGCTCGATGAAATGGGTATTACTCATACGACATTCTTCCATGTTCTTCCCGACCCCACTCTGGAGTGCGCCGTCGAGGGAGCGGAGGCAATGAGAGCGTTTGAACCCGACGTAATAATTGCGCTCGGCGGCGGCTCCGCTATGGACGCGGGTAAAATTATGTGGGTCCTCTACGAGCATCCCGAGGCTGACTTCACAGATATGGCAATGCGCTTTATGGATATCAGAAAAAGAGTTTACAC
This sequence comes from uncultured Clostridium sp., assembly GCA_964426905.1. GTDB lineage: Bacteria > Bacillota > Clostridia > UBA1381 > UBA1381 > Hominilimicola. Next base: position 20,205 of record CAYRSG010000007.1, read on the forward strand.
CTTCCCGAAAATGGGTGAAAAGGCATATTTCATAGCCGTTCCAACATCAGCCGGTACAGGCTCGGAAGTTACGCCGTTCGCGGTTATTACCGACGAGAAGACAGGCGTTAAATATCCGCTCGCTGATTATGAACTTATGCCTAATATGGCTATAGTCGACGCGGATATGATGATGAATATGCCCAAAGGTCTTACGTCCGCATCAGGTATAGACGCGCTTACGCACGCTCTTGAAGCGTACGCTTCAGTCATGGCTACGGAATTTACCGACGGCATAGCTTTAAAGGCTATTCAGACAATATTTGACTACCTCCCCGCCGCGTACGGCGAAGGAGCGGCAAACCCGAAAGCAAGAGAGAAAATGGCTCACGCTTCATGTATGGCGGGTATGGCTTTTGCCAATGCGTTCTTGGGAATATGCCACTCTATGGCGCACAAGCTCGGCGCTTACCATCACCTCCCCCACGGCGTCGCAAACGCGCTTCTTATAACAAAAGTGATGCGCTACAACGCCGAGGAGGCTCCCGCAAAGATGGGTACGTTTCCGCAGTACGAGTATCCGCATACTCTTGCGAGATACGCCGAGATCGCTGATTTTCTGCATTTGGGCGGAAAGACAGATAGGGAAAAGCTCGACAGGCTCTGCTCTAAAATAGAAGAGCTTAAAAAGCTTATCGGCATAAAAGACACAATTGCGGATTATGGCGTTGAAGAAGACAAATTCCTTGAGACTCTTGACGAAATGACCGAAAACGCATTTGACGACCAGTGCACCGGCGCGAATCCGCGTTATCCGCTGATAAGCGAAATGAAGGAAATGTATCTTGAAGCTTATTACGGCGATAAAAAGGCTGAATAATCATAGAAAGGAATGGAGAAATATGAAATTGGATAATGTTATTGCAACGCGCAAGGATAAGACGGTTTACCGCGACGGAGACGCATGCGTAAAGGTTTTTGACGAAAACTTCTCTAAGGCTGACATTTTAAACGAAGCGCTCAATACGGCGCGTATTGAAGAGACGGGAATTAACATGCCGAAAATCCGCGCCGTAACGATGATTGACGGAAAATGGGCGATTATAACCGACTATATCGAGGGAGAAACGCTTGCTTCCCTTATGGAAAAAAATCCCGATAAAACAGACGAGTATCTTGAGCTTTTCGTTGACACTCAGCTTTCGATTCAGAATAAAGAGTGTCCCGCGCTTCAGAAAATACACGATAAAATGAACAGAAAAATAAGCGAAAGCGGCGTTGACGCTACAACGCGCTATGAACTTCACACTCGTCTCAACGGGATGAAAAAACATAAAAAGGTCTGCCACGGCGACTATAATCCTTCAAACGTGATTATTACAGCCGACGGTACCCCTTATGTTCTTGACTGGGCGCACGCCACTCAGGGAAACGCCTCCGAGGACGCGGCAAGAACTTACCTGCTGTTCATTCTCGACGGCAAGAAAGAAATCGCGGAAAAATATATAAAGCTGTTCTGCAAAAAAAGCGACACGGCATTGCAGTATGTTCAGTCGTGGCTGCCTATTGTCGCCGCGTCACAGCTCGTTAAGAAAAAGGAAAACGAACGCGCATTGCTTGAAAGCTGGATAAACGTAGTTGAATACGAATAATAAAAAGTCGGGGACTGATGCGCCGATAAGCGCGTCAGTCCTTGTCATATAAAGCGATTTTACGCTAAAGCTTTACCGTTTATTTCTATAACGCTTTACTTTGTTTCGGCGCAAAAAAATTCTCTTTAAATCCGCCCTCAAGCTTGAGAAGCTCTATTTTTTTATCAATTCCTCCCGCGTAGCCTGTAAGATTTCCTCCGGCGCCCACAACACGGTGACACGGAACAATAACGGAAATCGGATTACGCCCCGCCGCTCCGCCTACCGCCTGCGCGGACATACGAGCAAGTCCTTGTCCCTCGGCTATTTTTCGCGCGATTTCTCCGTATGTCGCAGTTTTGCCGTACGGTATTGAAAGCAGAATTTCCCATACCGACTTTTGAAAATCCGAGCCGATAAAATGAAGCGGCGGCATAAAGCCGGGCTCCTTACCCGAAAAATAAATATCAAGCCATTTTTTGGTCAGTCCCAATACGCGCGTTTCCCGTTCCTTATACTTATCGTCGTTACAAACAGCGCAATATTTCCGCCCTTCAAAGCGCAGACCTGTAAGTCCCTTATCATCCGCCGATAAAAGAATTTTCCCGAGCGGTGACTGATAGCGGCTTATGTACTGCATTTTTGTTACCCCCGCGTACTATTCAAAAAAATTTAAAATAAATAAAATCACTCACAGTCCGAGCAATTTTACTATAAGAAAAAGCGCCATAGCAAAGCTCAAAAACATTGCTACGGCGCAAAATTAATCGGCGTAAACGCTGCACTGCGTTTTATCTCTGCCTTTTCTTTCAAACTTAACTTTACCGTCGATAAGCGCGAACAACGTATCATCGCTGCCGATACCTACATTGTTACCCGGATGAATCTTAGTTCCTCTCTGTCTGACAAGGATGTTGCCGGCGAGAACGAACTGACCGTCGGCTCTCTTAGCGCCAAGTCTTTTCGATTCACTGTCACGACCGTTTTTTGTACTACCCATACCTTTCTTATGAGCCATTTAAAACACCTCGTTTCTCAAATACAATGTCCTAAAGCGTAAATTAAGCGTTAATCTTTGTGATTTCAACCTTTGTAAAGGGCTGTCTGTGACCCTTCTTCTTACGCTCGTTCTTCTTTCTCTTCATTTTGAAAACGTAAATCTTCTTAGCCTTGCCGTTCTTTACAACATTGGCCTCAACGCTCGCGCCTTCAACTGTAGGAGCGCCGACCTTTACGTCGTCGCCTTCACCGACCATAAGCACACGGTCAAATGTTACCGCCGAGCCTTCCTCAACATCCATTTTCTCAACGAAAAGCGTATCGCCCTCGCTTACCTTGTACTGTTTGCCGCCTGTTACGATTACTGCGTACATAGTAAAACACCTCCTCTTATTATTATGAGGACACGCTGTCATAGGTACTGCCTTGGCAAATTTATAACCCATTCAATGCGGTCACCGTAAAATTATACCACAATATGTATGGTTTGTCAAGTTTTTTTCTTTATTTTATTTTACAACTTTTTTCCTATTTTATTTTACATCAGCGCGCAGACTGTATTATTACCGTTGATGATTCCTGATCCCATTCAACCGAGCAGCCGAGCGATTCGCTTATCGCCCTTAGGGGAACCATTGTCGTATCGTTCATGAGCTGCGCGGGAACATCGAGTGATTTTTTCTCGCCGTTCACAAAGAACTCATTGCTGTTAATTGTCATTGAGATATTTTTCTCGGCGGTATTTGCGATAATCTTCTGTATACCGTTTTCATCAATCCAGTCTACTCTCGCGCCGAGCGCCTCAAAAATCGTGCGCATCGGCACAAGCGTTCTGTTATCCGCAATAAGAGGGTCTTGCGTCGGGAATGCAAGCGTTTCGCCGTCAAGCGTCACCGTCACAAGCGTCGGCTTTTGCGCCAACTCGCCTATCTGACTGTTATCTTCGAAAATAACTATGGGTTTCTCCGTAAAACGAAGTCCCTCGGCGCGAATGTACGTTTTACGTGTGATATTTGAAACAACCGCATCCAGACGGTAATTACCGTCCGGCATTTCCCTGCCCTCGATTCTGTCAGCCAATGAACCGTTAAGTATCATCTGCGGAGCGGTATTTTTGAGAGCGGCTTCGGCCGCGAGAGCGCAGCCGCTGTAATTATCGGGATTCATCAACGACTGTATTCCGCCGCCGTTGGTGTAGGAATAATATGTCTTGTCATTCGCCCATACCGTTTCCTCCGTGCCGTCCTCGTTAGACTCTCTTGATATGTTAAGTATTTTCTTAAAGTCGTCCGTATCCGGATTAAGCTCGTAGAGGTACATATGATATTCGTTTATTGTCTTGCCGTATGTTTCTATACCGATATATGTTTTTTCGCCTTCGTCTACAGTAAACACATTCGCGTACGAATCTCCGAAATTCGCTATAAGCTCGCTATCCGAGGAACCAAGATACGCTACGCCCTTTTCTTCAGCCTGATAAACCGTAACTCCGCTTGTTTCAACGGTGACAAGCTCATTATCATAATCGCCGTCTATGTCGTCATAAAACGCCGATATAAGTCCTTCAAAATAAACGTTTACGTCATCGAAATCGTTTTCATGTCCGGCAAAAGACGCCGCAAAATCACAGTAGCCCGTCTGCGGACCGAGAACCGATGAAATAAATTTATTGTAAGCGTATATATTATCTTTTGCCGACGCGCAGGTTCCGAAAAGCATTATTCCCGCCGCCGCGGCGCAAACTGTTTTTTTCAAGTTCATGTCTGTCTCCCCTTATTTTTAAAGTCCCGATTTTAAATCATTCAATTTGGCGCGAAGATTTTTAATTCTTTCCTCAACGCTGTCTCCCGATGCAATCGCGTTTACAATCGCGCTTCCCACAATAACGCCGTCAAAGTACTTCGTAAGCTCCCTTACCTGTTCCCCGTTTGACACTCCAAAGCCCACGCACGAGGGAATATCGGAATATTTTTTTATTGTTCCGACAAATTCCGCGAAATCGGTGCTGAACGAGCTTTTCTCACCTGTGACGCCTAGCGATGAGACGCAGTATAGAAATCCTCGCGAAGCCTCGGCTATATTCTTTATTCTGTCTCTCGACGTCGGGGACGCTAAATTTATCTGATAAACGCCGTACTTTTTCGTATAGGCGGCTATTTCGTCGCTTTCCTCATACGGCAAATCAGGTATAATAAGTCCGTCGATTCCAATGCTCCGGCATCTTTCAAAAAATTTTTCAAGTCCGTACTGTACCATTACATTGTAATAGAGCAGAAAAACAAGCGGGATTTCAATCTTCGGACGGATTTTCTCCACAAGCTCAAACACTCTGAATATATCGGTTCCGTTAGCAATCGCTCTTTCGTCCGCGCGCTGAATAACCGGTCCGTCCGCAGAAGGGTCTGAAAAGGGCACGCCTAACTCTATAATGTCAACGCCTTCCTCCTGCATTGTCTCAATCGCCCGTACGCTCGTATCCTCATCCGGATCGCCGACTGTCAAAAACGTTATAAGCGCTTTTTTATTGTCCCGCTTTAATTCATTAAATTTCTCGTCTATTCTGTTCATATTCCCAAATTCCTCACATTATATATAAATTCTCTTATCTTATCCTCATCCTTAAAACCGTTCGTTTCAACGGAAGAGGAAACGTCAACGCATACGGGATTAAATATCTCTATACCGCGTTTTACATTTTCCTTATTAAGCCCGCCCGCAAGGATGAGCGGTTTTTTTGTTTTTATCTCTCCGACCGAGGACCAATCGAACGCTGTTCCGCTTCCTCCGTATTCCTTATCCGTGTACTTATCAAGCAGAATACGCTCCGCTCCGTCAACGTCCGGAATATCCGCGCCGTCCCGTACGCGAACCGCTTTCCATATCTCGCATATGCCGTCAAGCGAGGCGATATATTCCCTATCCTCGTCGCCGTGCAGCTGAACGACGTCAAGTCCCGCGGTTTTAACCGTTTCCCTGACGGTATTTACGGGCGCGTTTACAAAAACTCCTACCGCTTTAGTGTCCCCATTAAGCTGTCGTCTGAGCTTGCCGGCAAGCTCGGGGGACACATAACGCCGCGTATCGGCAAATATAAAGCCGATATACTCCGGACGGTATTTATTAACTATTTTAATATCCTCCGCGCGGCGGATACCGCAGATTTTAATTTCCATATCGTAAAGTGTCAACCGCCTTTTTTATGTCCCTCTCACGCATAAACGCCTCGCCTATAAGCGCCGCGTCGAATTTCAGCGAACGCAGATACTCAAAATCATCATGCGTTCTTACCGCGCTTTCCGCAACCTTAACTTTATCCTCGGGTATAAGCGGAAGAAGTTTTTCACAGGTGGTTATATCCTCCTCAAAGGTTTGAAGATTTCTGTTATTTACGCCGATTATCCCGCCGTATTCGACAGCTCTTTTGACCTCTTCTTCGTTATGAGTTTCAACGAGAACGTCGAGCTTTAATTCCTCGGCCAGTTTATGAAAATGTTTGTATTCGCTGTCGCTTAAAGCCGCCATTATCAAAAGCGCCGCGTCGGCGCCGTACAGCTTCGCCTCGTAGATCTGATATTCATCCACTATAAAATCCTTGCGGAGTACGGGGACGCTGAATTGTTCCTTTATGTCTCTGACAAATTTTATATCGCCCTTAAAGTATTCCGGTTCCGTAAGCACAGACAAAGCCTGCACATTACATTTACTGTATTCTCCCGCAATCTTCATATGATCAAAATCAGCTCGTATAAGCCCTTTCGACGGCGACGCCTTTTTTATCTCGGCTATTATCGAAACATCGTTAAGGGACGCCAAACCGTTCTTAAAAAGCGGTTCCTTCAATTCTGTTTTTTCAAGCTGTTTCAGCAATTCGGCGCTCGGCAGCTTTTCCTTTGATCTTTCAACTCGGATTTTTGTCGATTCGATGATTTTGTCAAGTATCATAATTAGTTACTCCGATTACAGTCTGTTTGTAACTTCCACGAGCTGATTTACCTTTTCCATAACCTTGCCGCTGTCAATCACATGTCTCGCTGTTTCGACAGCCTCTTTATACGAGCCGGCCTTACCGCCTATATAAATTCCCGCGGCGCTGTTTAAAACAACTATATCTCGTCTCGGACCTTTCTCGCCGGCGAATATTTTTTTCGCCGTCTCGGCGTTCTGCGCGCCGGTTCCGCCCTCGACGTCTTCCGGTTTTGCGTATTCGATCCCGTAATCATGAGGGTCTATTTCGTATTCAAGGATTTCTCCGTCTCTTATTTCGTTTACATATGTCTTTCCCGTGACGGTAATTTCATCCATACCGTCGGCTCCGCACACAACCATCGCGCGTTTGACGCCCATGGCGCTCATTACGCGTGAAAAAACGGAGACCTTCTCACGGCTGAACACTCCAATGACCTGTCTTGTCGCTCCCGACGGATTGGAAAGCGGACCGAGCATGTTAAATATAGTGCGTATACCGATTTCCTTCCTTACCGACGCGACGTTTTTCATTGCCTTATGGAATTTCTGCGCGTTCATAAATCCCATTCCCGTTTCCTTTATACACTGCTCTACCTGCTCAGGCTCAAGCATTATGTTTACGCCGAGCGCCTCAAGAATATCCGACGCGCCGCTTTTTGACGAAGCCGCCCTGTTGCCGTGCTTGGCGATTGTAACGCCCGCCGCCGCGCATACGAACATCGACGTGGTTGAAACGTTAAAGGTATTCGTTCCGTCGCCGCCCGTTCCGACAAAATCTATATACTCATCGGTATCGAGCTTTACGCTTCCTCCCTTTGATTTCATCATTTCCGTGCAGCCGACTATTTCATCGATTGTCTCGCCTTTCATGCGCAGAGCCGTCAGAAACGCCGACGTCAAAACCTCCGAAACCTGCCCCTCAAGCATCATATCCATAGCTCTTGCCGCTTCGGCGCGGGTAAGATTTTGTCCTTCTACCACTTTCTTCAATAATTCTTTCATTTTTATCCTCCTCTAATCTGCGGGAAAATTATAGAATAAATGCCCGTTTTAACATAAAACGAGCGCTTTTATATCCGTTTTTCTCTCATCTCGTCCGTCTAATCTGCTCTATATTATAGCATAAGGCTTTTAAAATTGCAATAGTCCGCCGATGAATTTTCCGCATTAATTTTTTCGTTGGTACTTGTAATATTTCTTTAAATATTGTATAATAAATGTATTATTTGGACAGAGGCGGCATTAACGTGAAAGTTCATTTCACGTTAGCCTCCGGCGGCGCCGACGCAGGGCGGCAGAATGGAGATTATTATGAAAAGTTTTGACATTCGTACTAAAATATACTTCGGAGACAACGCTCTTGACCGTCTCGCGGATCTTCCGTATAAGAAAGCGCTTATTATAACGGATCCGTTCGTCGCGAAAAGCGGAATGCTTCAGATGATTACATACAGGCTTAACGACGGATATACGGAATTTGAGGTGTTCTCGGACGTTGTTCCGGACCCGCCTCTTGAAAAAATATCGCTCGGAGTTAAAGCAATGCTTGAATACGACCCCGACTGCGTTATCGCCATAGGCGGCGGCAGCGCTATAGACAGCGCGAAATCAATTCGCGAATTTGCTCTGAGAGCCTCAAAGAAGGAAACGGCTCTTATAGCGATTCCCACAACCTCCGGAACGGGAAGCGAGGTTACGAGCTTCGCCGTGGTTACAGACCCGTCAAAGGACGTCAAATATCCGCTTGTGTCGGATAGTATGCTCCCTACGGAAGCTATTCTTGACGCGGACCTCGTAAAAAGCGTACCCGCGAATGTTACGGCAGACACGGGCATGGACGTGCTTACGCACGCAATTGAAGCGTACGTAAGCATAAACAACAATGAATTCTCCGCCGCTCTCGCGGAAAAAGCGATTGAAATATGCGGAACATTTCTGCTCCGTTCGTATCTTGACAACAACGACGCTCACGCGAGAAAAAAGATGCATGTCGCGTCGTGTCTTGCGGGACTTGCTTTTAACAGCGCGTCGCTGGGTCTTAACCACGGCATTGCTCACGCTATAGGCGGAAAGTTCCACATTCCTCACGGCAGAGCGAACGCGATGCTCCTTCCCCATATTATTGAATATAACTCCGGAATAAACAAGCACTCAAAAAGCCGGAAGGAATATCCCAAATGCGTTGAAAAATATGTAAACGTGGCGAAGCTGCTCGGCGTTAACAACTTCAATGAAATCACAACTATCCGCGCTCTTGTCGGATGGATTCAGTTTATGAACAAGGAAATGAATATTCCGCTTTCAATTTCACAGTGCGGAATTGATAAAGTTGAGTATTTCAACGCTATAGATTCAATGGCGGAAAAAGCAATCGCCGACGCGTGCACAGCCACAAACCCGCGCGTACCGACAAAGGCTGAGGTCTGCCTTATTCTGGAGCATTTATATGAATAACAATGCCGGGGTGATGAAATTTTCGGTTGCGCTTCTTCATGACGCCGTCAAAATCGGCGTCCGCGATTCTATTTTTAATAGACCCCAAGCTTACGGACAGCGATTTTGACGTTATGAAGCGGTATGCTGTTATAGGCGGTAATATTCCGAGTAAATTTGATACGCTTTTTATTCACAAAATATTTTCAAGCTTCATTTCATAATCGTTCGGAAGATGGTCAAAAAGAAAATCAAGCGCACGGCAGCGCGACAGCGCGTCCGCTTTTTCCTTTCCGTCTATATATCCCGACATCTCGGATATATTCATTTCTATTTTATCAAGCTCCTCATGATTTCCGGTAGCCGCGAGAGTCGTGCGTTTGCTGTCGAGATACCGCGAAAGATTATACGTCTCGCGCTTGGCTTCCTCATAGTTTTCACCGTCAAGATAATACATTATCTTATCGTTTATTCCGCCTATTTCCTCGGAAACATTCTCAATATGACGAGTATACGCGATACTTCCCGCGACAATTATCACCGCTATACACGCGGATATTATTACTCCCTTCATTTCTTGTCCTTCTCCCCTTTAAGCTGTATAAAAAGCTCGTCTTCAGCGTCAAGCGACGCGATAAATATATCGCTTATATCGCTTATGCCGCGTTTTTTCATCTCGCCTTCAAACCATTTATAATCCTTATCCGCACGCGCAAGCTCATGATTGTTCAGCGCGCCGTCGGATACTATTGTGCAGGGCAGTCCGTCATGACGCGCGTTTTCAAGCTTCATATCCTCCACGGTAACGGACCGCGCGTTATCTTTTGATATTACGCTCAGCTTGCCGCTCGTTTCTATCACCGCAACCGCCACGTCGGACACGTCGTGGCATCCGTTTAAACGAAGCTCCTCCAGCAAATCGTTAATATTAAAACGCAGTCTCGCAAGCTCGCCTTCGTTTATATGCCCGTCATATATGACTATGCTTGGCTCGCCGCTGAGAAGCTTACGCATCTTTTTACTTTTCAGGCTTGCGTACGACGTCATAACCTCCGCCACAATCAGCGTCATAACGGGAACTATTCCCGACAGCAGCGGAATATCTATAGCCTGCATCGGCACGGAGGCGAGGTCGGAAATCATTATCGCGACTACAAGCTCGGACGGCTGAAGCTCGCCGAGCTGTCTTTTTCCCATTATACGCATTGCCAATATAACCATCCCGTACAGAATAAGCGTTCTAACAACGAGTACAAGCATATCCCACCTCCGTTTTTGTTTTATTGTTTCCGTTGGTTATGTTTTTATGTATCGGGACAAATTAAAATAAGGCGCCGCTTTGACGCGACGCCTTATCTGCAATTCAATATATTTAATCCTTTTTGCCGTACCGTTTTAAAAATTTTATGTCTTCCGCCGTAAGCTCCGCTCCCTCGAGCATATCGGGACGCTTTTTTAATGTAGTTATCAACGCCTGTTCCCTTTTCCACTTTTCTATGTTAGCGTGATGTCCCGAAATAAGCGCCTCAGGAACACTTACGCCGTGCCACTCGGCGGGACGCGTATACTGCGGATATTCAAGGAGTCCGTTGTAATGCGACTCGTTTTCATAGGAGCTTTGCGCGGCAAGCACGCCGGGAAGCAGCCTTGAAACCGTATCAATTACCGCCATAGCGGGTATTTCGCCGCCCGTCAGCACAAAATCGCCTATCGACAGCTCCATATCCACTATCTCGTCGATAACTCTCTGGTCAATTCCCTCATAATGCCCGCATAGCAAAATTATATGCTCTTCCTTTGACAGCTTAATGGCTTTGGATTGATTAAACACCTTTCCCTTCGGCGACATATATATTGTCAGCGGCTTATAGTCAAGTCCTTCCGCCGCGGACATATACGCGTCATACACCGGCTGCGCGTTCATCAGCATACCGCCTCCGCCGCTGAAAGGATAATCGTCGACCTTGCGGTGTTTATTTGCGGAAAAATCCCGTATATCAATGAAATTCAGTTCAATCAGATTATTTTCTCTCGCTCTGCCTATTATACTGTCGCCCAGCACAGCCTCAAACATATGCGGAAATAACGTAAGCACGTCAAATCTCATTACAAATCCTCCAGACCTTCCATCATTCTGACGGTAATCTTTTTGTTATTGATATCTACCTTCAGCACAACATCGTCTATAACAGGGAGGAGCAGATTTTTCCCGCCTTCCCTTTTAACGTCGTAAATATCGCTGCCGCCGGTGTTGAATACATCGGCGATTACGCCCACTTTCCCGCCGTCTTCCTTCACAACCTCGCAGCCGATAAGGTCCGCGATATAATACACGCCCTCCGACAGCTCTCCGAGCATATCGCGTTCGGCGTAAAGAACGCAGTTTTTATACGATTCCGCCTGATTTATATCCTTAATCTGCTCAAAGCGAAGTATCAGATTATTTTTCTGATACTTGATTCCCGATATGTCAAGCCTTTCATCGCCTGTTCTTTTCTTTACGTAAACATATTCTATATCTTCAAAGACTTCGGGATAATCGGTCCATGGCACAGCCTTGACCTCTCCGCGCAGTCCGTGCGTGTTCACAATTTTTCCTACCTCAAGTAAATCCATAGCTTTATTCCTTTCAAAAGAATTTATAAGGAACGCAAAAAGGGCTCACAGCTCTGTAAGCCCCTTCTATCCTATTGTAAGATTTCCACCGCGGCTTTTTTATTCTCATGGCTCGCGGCGGCTTTGACAACAGTTCTGATTGCCTTGGCAATTCTTCCCTGTTTTCCGATCACCTTACCCATATCGCTCTCAGCTACTCTAAGCTCAAGCGTCACTGTATGGTCTTCGTTTTCAATTTCCTTAACGTCGACCTGCTCGGGATAATCAACAAGTGATGCGGCTATTATCTCCAATACTTCTTTCATTAGCCTACCCTCCATTATTAGATAATGTCAGACTTCTTCAAAAGAGCCTTGACAGTATCTGTCGGCTGAGCGCCGTTAGAAATCCATTTTTTTACAGCTTCCGCGTTGATATTTACCGTTGCGGGGTCTGTCAGAGGATTATACGTGCCAACCTCCTCGATGAATCTGCCGTTTCTCGGGTATCTCGAATCAGCGACTACTACTCTATAGAAAGGAGCTTTCTTCGCGCCCATTCTTCTAAGTCTGATTTTTACCGCCATTACATTTCACCTCCCATAAAATTTCATAAATATATCATAAAGTATTTACAATACCTTATTTGCGTTTTCTCAGACGCTTGAGCATCTTTGTCTGCCTTCCTCCCGAAAGCTGTTTCATCATTTTCTGCATTTCGGCAAACTGCTTTAAAAGCTGATTTACGTCCTGAACTCTCGTACCGCTTCCCTTCGCGATACGAACCTTTCTGCCCGCGCCGATAATATTAGGCTTTTTTCTTTCCTCCGGCGTCATTGACTGGATTATAGCCTCGATATGCACCATTCGCTTTGCGTTTTCTTCTGTGTCGACGCTTTCGAGCATTTTTTTGTCCATACCCGGCAGCATGCCGAGTATCTGCGAGAACGAGCCCATCTTCTTTATCTGACGGAACTGCTCAAGGAAGTCGTCAAGGTCAAACTGCTGTTTGCGGATTTTTGCCTCAAGCTCCTCGGCCTTCTTTTCGTCAATCGCTTCCTGCGCCTTATCTATAAGCGTGAGCACATCGCCCATACCGAGAATACGAGAAGCCATTCTGTCCGGATGGAACTGCTCGAGGTCGGAGAGTTTCTCTCCCACCGACGCGTATTTTATCGGCTTTCCGGTAACCTGCTTTACAGAAAGCGCCGCGCCGCCTCTCGTGTCTCCGTCGAGCTTTGAAAGAATAACTCCCGTTATATCAAGCTGTTCGTTAAATGATTTTGCAACGTTTACGGCGTCCTGACCCGTCATGGCGTCGACTACAAGGAGTATTTCCGTCGGATTTACTTCTTTTTTAATGTTTGCGAGCTCGTCCATCAGCTGTTCGTCTATATGAAGACGTCCCGCAGTATCAAGTATAACAGGGTCGTTTCCGTGCTTTATAGCGTGAGCCGCCGCTTCCTTAGCGATAGTTACCGGGTTTTCATCGACGCCCATCTGAAAGACGGGAACCTGTATTTGTCCTCCGAGGACCTCAAGCTGTTTTATAGCCGCGGGACGGTACACGTCACAGGCGACCATAAGCGGTCGCTTGTTCATCTGTTTTCTCAGATTAAGAGCCAGCTTTCCGGCAGCCGTCGTTTTGCCGGCGCCCTGAAGTCCGCACAGCATTATTACCGTAGGAGGCTTAGGCGAAAACTCAAGTCTCGCGGTTTCTCCGCCTATCATCTGCGTAAGCTCTTCATTTACTATTTTGACAAGCTGCTGAGCAGGCGTAAGCGATTCCATAATCTCCTGTCCGAGCGCTTTTTCGGATACGACGTTCACAAACTCTTTTACAACCTTAAAGTTTACGTCAGCCTCCAGCAGAGCCAGCTTGATTTCACGCATAGCGTCCTTGACGTCTTTTTCGTTAAGTTTTCCCTTGCCGCGGAGTTTCTTGAATACGCCCTGAAGCTTATCCCCTAAGCTTTCAAATGCCACAGCCACCGGCTCCTTTCCGTAAATTTATATATCTATATTTCCTCAGAGATTTCTTTTAATATATCACAGACCTTGTCTTTGCCGTCAAAATCAAGCGTTTCAAGCAATTTACCGAGCTTTTCGATATGAGCGCTTATATTTCTGAAACGCTTTACAACGCCGAGATTTTCCTCATATTCCTCCAAATGCTTTTCACCCTGCTTTATGGAGTCTCTTACGCCCTGACGGCTTATGTCTGTTTCCTGAGCTATCTCCGCAAGCGACAAATCCTCGTTATAGTACATGTCGATCGCAAAACGCTGCTTTTCGGTAAGAAGCTGTCCGTAAACATCAAGCAGCATTGTAACGTTTAAATCTTTAGCCATACATATCACCTGTAAAGCATTTTTATTTTACAGTCGTTAGTTTACACGATTTTTCAGAATTTGTCAATATGTTTTTTATCAAATTTATATGTTTTTTGTATTGTCGTTTTGTACAATTTCACAAAATTCATCATAATTGAGCAAACGGTTCAGTATATCCAGAAGCATATTTGCGGAGATTTTCATCGGTATTCCGAGAGAAGAAGTCAGCTTGGCGCGTTTTTCGCGGCTTCCCTCTCCTCCCGACAATCCCGCTTTATATAAATCCGCTTTTGTTATACTCCTTCCGCATACCGGCGTTTTTTCGCTTCCGTTAATTTCACATCCGGCGTCCGAGAGCGCTTTTAAAATGATATCGTCGTTAATTCCTTCGACGCCCAGCAGTCCCTCCTTGCCCGGCGCGGTCTTGCGCTTTTCCCTGCCGTGTATATCCGGGATATAAGCGTGCTTAACCCTTTCGGGCGGGAGCGACTGTTTTATATAATTTCTTATTTTAAATCCCGCGCTGTCGGAATCTGTAAGAATTACAACTCCCGTCTCTTCAGCCATTTTTTGTATGCTTTTTAAAATCCTCCCATCGGAGAATACACGGAAGCCGTTCGTTATAATTATGACCGCGTCAATAAACCGCGACAGCTTTATCTTGTCGTATACTCCCTCTACAACTATTGTTTCTTTTACTCTGTACATAGCTTATTGTCCTTCGCGTTTATTTCCGAATAATATTTTATGCGCTTTTTTTCGCTCTGTCAATACTTTCCGCTATGTATTTTTCCACTTCAGCGCGAAGTCCCGAAGGCTCGGCCCTTTTTTCACACAGCGCGTCGGCAAAATCCGAAGCGTCGCAGTATCTGTAAAAGACATTGTTTATCTGACTGCTCTCGATCATTTTGCCTCCGCCCGCATATAAAACGGTTTTTTGTATTTTTATTCCGTAACATTTCAAATCGCAGTAATCAGCCGATATATTTTCGGGTATAATATAGTAGTTAAGGAAAACGGATGAGCCGTTCCCCGCATTTTTGTATAGGATTTCATTATCCATATTTCAACCTCCTTTGGATTTCAAGCCGCCAAACATTATATGATTAAAAAAAATAATATATTCCTAAAAAATTTTAATTTAGGTATTGCAGTTTTTTTAAAAATGTATTATAATAAACAAGCGGTTTGATTTAACCGGGAAAAACTGAAATTTGGGCGATGACGACCGAGCCCGTGCGATTGAAACCCGCGAACCTTGTCAGATGGGGAACCAAGCAGCAATAAACGGCGCTTTTGATGTGTTACGGCAAACTCGGTCTGAGCCTTTTTAGATGTTACGCCTTTACGGCGTTTTTTCGTATTGTAAGAAAGGTGGTTATATGGCGCATCAGGCAATATATAGGAAATGGCGTCCAATGGTGTTTGAGGATATCGTCGGTCAGGGTCATATAACGCAGACTTTAAAAAACCAGATTCTGAATAACAAGGTTGGCCACGCGTATCTTTTCTGCGGAACACGCGGCACAGGCAAAACTACCTGCGCGAAGGTATTCTCGCGCGCGGTCAACTGCCTTAATCCTCAGGACGGCAGTCCCTGCAACGAATGTGAAGTATGCAAGGGTATTCTCGACGGAAGCGTGCTCGACGTCAAGGAAATTGACGCCGCTTCCAACAACGGAGTTGACAACATCCGTGAAATCCGCGACGACGTCCGTTACGTTTCGGCAAACGCCAAATATACGGTTTATATAATAGACGAGGTGCATATGCTCTCCGCGGGAGCGTTCAACGCGCTTCTTAAAACGCTTGAGGAGCCTCCCGAACACGTTATATTTATTCTTGCGACAACCGAGGCGCACAAGGTTCCGCAGACTATTCTTTCAAGATGTCAGAGATTTGATTTTAAGAGAATAAAGCCTGCGGATATAATTCTGCGTATGAAAGAAATCGCTCACGGAGACAAGCTTAATATTTCCGACGACGCGTACGAGCTTTTGGCGCGTCTTGCGGACGGCTCGATGCGAGACGGTTTGAGCATACTCGAAAGAGTTGTTTCAGCGTGCGGAAACGAGGTCACCGCTGAAAATATTACGTCGACGCTCGGCGTCTCTACCGCCGAATCGGTTTTCCTGATTACCGAGGCGATTGAAAACGGCGATGTAAATAAAATAATATCGGTAATAGATTCCGTTATGGCGGACGGAAAAGATTTAAGAGTGTTTATAGACTCCCTTATAAAAAATTTCCGCGATATGCTTATATGCAAAATTTCCGGCAATTCTCAGCAAATACTTGACCGTAGCGCGGAGGATATGGTAAAATTAAAGTCGCTCGCGGATAAAACGACGTTTGAAAAAATTTCTCACGCCGCGTCTGTACTTGCGGATGCTCAGGCGGATACGAAATGGGTTAAAGCTCCGAGAATTATATATGAGCTTGCTCTGATTAAAATAGCGAAGCCCGAATATGACGCATCCCCCTCCGCGCTTGAGGACAGGCTCTCGTCATTGGAAAGAAAAGTAGCGAACGGCGCTGTCGCCGATACCTCGTCTCTTTCGGAAAGAATAGGAAGACTTGAGGAAAAAATTAAAAACGGCGCCGCCGTTAAAGCCGTTGAAAGAGAACCCGAAAAAAAAACCGAAGAAAAAAAGAAAACTCCTCCTCGTCTTTACCGGCCGATTCCCGAGTATGAGCTTACATCCGACAATCCTATTGTAAAGACGGCGAAAAATTGGAATAACATTTCACGTACTATGGCGAACAACGCCGGGTATCTCAAAGCGTTTCTCATAAACAGACCGATTACAATCGACGCCGACGGGCTGCTTCTTCTTTTCAAACGCGAGGAAAAGGGTTCGTATAACATTGCCGCGGCGTATAAGGACAAGCTTCAGCAAACCTTTAAACGCGCCTCGGGTACCGATTATTCCGTAAAAATAGCGTATGAGGATGAAATTCAGGAGGAGCTTGTGGATTTCTGGAATCTTCCCTCCTCCGAAAACAGCGGGGACGGCGAAACTAAAGCCGAGACGCCGTCCGACCCGCTTGAAAATCTGATAATGAACTTCGGTGAAATTATAGAGAACGCCGATGAAAGCGAATTTGTTGAATATGATTCTTCCGAGGACAGCTTTTCCCAGTCGTCGTTTGACGAGGAAGACGATCGCGAAGAATTTTTAGAGCAAAGCGAAATGTCCGACGAGGATGAAAATAATTAAATTAAAGAAAGAGGTATATTAAAATGGGAAAATACAAAGGATTTGCCGGCGCGGGTATGAACGCAAACAAAAATGTGAACAGCGTAATTAAGCAGGCTCAAAAGATGCAGGAAGAAATGGAAAAAGTTCAGGAGGAGCTTGAGGACAAGACCGTTGAGGCGACTTCCGGCGGCGGAGCCGTTACCGTAACGGCTAACGGAAAAAAAGAAATTCTTACGCTTAAAATAAGTCCCGACGCGGTTGATCCCGACGACGTTGAAACTCTTGAGGATTTGGTAATGGTCGCTGTAAACGACGCCATCAAAAAGGCTGATGAAATGATGGCTGAAGGTATGAGCGCTGTTACCGGCGGAATCAATATTCCGGGTTTATTTTAAAAGACCATGCACGCAACCGTAATTGAAACATTAATCGAAAAATTTGAGCGGCTGCCCGGTATCGGCAGAAAAAGCGCGGAACGTATCGCCTTTTATATTCTTGAGCATATGTCAAAAGACGAGGCCGCCTCAATGTCCGGCTGTATACTTGAGGCAAAAGAGAAAATCTCTCTTTGTCCCGTATGTCAAAATCTTACCGATACATCTCCGTGCAAAATCTGCTCTTCACCGAAGCGCGACAATTCGCTCATATGCGTTGTGGAAAGCCCTGAGGACGTCTCCGCCATTGAAGCGACAAACGAATACAACGGACTTTATCACGTGCTGCACGGCGCTCTTTCGCCTATGGACGGCATAACTCCGGACGATATCAAGATTAACGAACTTTTACTGCGTCTCGCCGACGGGACCGTCAAAGAGGTTATAATGGCGACCAACCCTACCGTAAACGGAACCGCCACAGCCGTGTATATTTCAAAGCTGCTCGCTCCCTTTGAGGTGAAGGTGACTCGTATCGCGCACGGAATCCCCATAGGCAGCGACCTCGAATACGCGGACAAGATTACGCTTATCAAGGCTCTTGAAGGCAGACAGACAATGTAAAAATTCAGCTTGCCGGCAAACCGCCGGCAAGCTGAATTTTATAAATCAGTTTAAAATATATACCATCAGCGTCAGATATCCCGCGAACGTGACCCACAGCAGATACGGTATCTGCAAATACGCCGCAAGAGGACTGATTTTCCGGAACTTTAAAATCATCAGTATTATCAGTAACCACAATATTATCAGCCATATAAACGCAAAAAGATACGACTGCATATTAAAGAAAATAATGCTCCAGAAAAAATTGACTATGAGCCCAAGCGCGTAAACCTTAAGCGAGAGCGCCGCCGCTTCCTTGTCGTCGCCGCGTTTCACAAACACAATTGCGCTGCCTATGCCCATGAGTATAAATAATACCGACCAAACAATCGGGAACAGCGCCATCGGCGGCGACAGCATCGGCTTTGTTACACTCTCGTTATATATATCCATGCCGTTTTTCGTAAGCCACGCCGACAGCGCTCCCACTCCAAGCGCGACCGCAATTGATATTACATACGGCTTAATTTTTTTCCACACAGCTTATCACCTCTATAATATAGTCTATGCGGAAACCGTATATTTAATTCATATTAACGCGGCGTTTAAAATCTCTTTATTTTCTTGGTTGTATTTTTATCAAATTCCGTTTCTCTTATCTTCAGAGACGTCACCCTCTTATAGAGCGGCATATCCTTATTAAACTCGTCTATCACCGCCTGAAGCGCCGCCTTAATATCGGTTATACCGTGATTTTCGGCGTAGTCATAGTCGGGGAAAATTTCCGCTTCTATATTTTGACCGTTTTCCCTTACGAGAATTTCCTTCACAATATCTTCCTTGCCGAGCGCGTTTTCAAGCTCTTCGGGAGAGATATTTTCGCCGTTTGAAAGTATAATAAGATTCTTCTTTCTGCCCGTGATATACAAAAATCCGTCCTCATCCATACATCCCAAATCGCCCGTGTGCAGCCATCCGTCCTCGTCGATTGTCTCCGCTGTTTCTTTCGGCGCCTTATAGTAGCCCATCATTACGCTCGAGCCTTTAACGCAAATTTCTTCATCAACAAATTTGACCTCGCAGTTTTTGAGCGGCTTTCCGATCGACCCCTTTTTCGCGTTAAGCTGATTATTATTGCTGATAACAGGCGAACATTCCGTCATTCCGTAGCCCTGCAGCACGCTTATGCCGTATTCCTCAAAGAAATCCACAAGCGCGGGATTTAAGTACGCGCCGCCGCTGAATATGATTTTCAGATTAGGTCCGAACACCTCGCGCGCAAGCGTTTCCTTCGGAATTTTCGGGTCGGCGTCGCGAAGCTGCTGATAAAGAGTTTCGATTATAAGCGGAACAAGCAACGTAACCTGCGGCTTAAACCTCTTAAAGTTACGCGCAAAACGCAGCATCGAGTCGTTTATGCAAATACAGCTTCCCAGCGAAAGACTTTTAAGCACTCCCGATGTAAGACAATATGCGTGATGTATCGGCAGCACGGACATTGACGCCGTTCCCGGCTCAATTTCAACATAGCAATACTCGACGTTTGACGCGAGATTTCTGTGCGACAGCATAACTCCCTTGCTTTTGCCGGTTGTACCGGATGTATACATAAGCGTGCAAAGAGCGTCGGGGTCTATTTCAGCGTCATAGCCGCCGCGGTTCTTTTCCGTAAGCTCCGAAAGCAAATACGCCCCGTCAGTAACAGCCTCCGGCTGTATGGCTATCATATATTCAACCTTGGGGCAGTTTTCTTTCAGCGTCTCAGCCATAGCGTTCTGTGTTTTGTCATACACAACCGCCGTGGCGTCAGCGCGGTTAATAAGCTCATGAAGCTCCGACGAAGGCAGCGACGCGTCAAGCGGAACGGCAACGGAACCGCTGTTTACAATACCGAGATAACTTATAATCCACTCATAGCTGCTCGTTCCTATAACCGCGATATGCTTGCCGGTAAGATTAAGGCTGTCGAGCGAGCGGCTTACCGCCATACTGTCCTCTTTAAGCTCGCTGTATTTCTTTTCGACAATCTCTTTTCCCAAAGGATAACGAAACGCCGCCATATCCGAGTAGTCGGATGTGCATTTATCTATAATTTCCTTTATCGTGCTGAACATATTCTATTCTCCTTTTTATTTTTACTTTATCAGTTTTCCGATATACGCGCACGCTTCGCCGACAGTTCTCAGGTTTCTGACCTCGTTTTCGTCAACCTCAACGTCGTACTCTTCCTCAAGATAACCTAACAGCGACATGAATTGAAACGAGTTCATTCCCAAATCCTCGATAAATCTGCTCTCTTCGGTTATTTCACCCGCGGGAATATCGACATACTCCCCAAGTATCCCCTTGAATTCTTCAAACATTTTACTCTCCATTATTTTTTCCTCCTCGTATTTTTTATTATACCATATCTATTATTTCCCCTACTGTCAGCTCGGGGTGTTCAACGCCCATGAAAATTATTCTCATAAGGTAGTAATACACTCTTTCCACATCATCTCGCGAAAGCTCCGCCTGCTGGTACTTAAAGAAAAATTCCAGACCGGCGTCGGGCGAATGCATAACGGTAAGATACAGCTTCTGAACTCCCGTTCCGTTGCTGAGCCACATCGACCTGTTCGGGATTCCCTTCAGATTCGGATTTTGCAGACGTATCGGCAGCGGCTGATACGTTAAAAGAATACCCTCGTATGTTGAATGAGGAGGCTGATGAAACTTCTCCTCAAATTTCTTTGTAAGAGCCGTCTGGTCGTAATTTGAGTGCCGGTAGACTTTATTCTGCAGGTCCTGAATTATATATATTCCGTCGAGGAATTCCGTGTCGGGTTCTATTATAGTTCTGCACGGAAACCACTGCGTTCTGCTTCCGCCGCTGAAGCTCTCAAGCTTTGTTGAGCGTCTTGAAACGAAATTGCGTATACTGATATCGGTCTGACCGTCGTTTGCCTTTGAAAGATACGTCCTGAGTCCCATAAGAAGCAAATTCGTCATTGAGACGTTATTGTTAAGGCAGTAATTAAGCAGTTTTATAGACGGCTCCGGCTCAAGATGAAATACGGCAAAGCCTACGCGCGTATCCTTGATTTCGCGATCCGCCGCGCGAAGATTCGGATTATTGTGCTTTTTTCTGCATTCCTCCAGCTTCCACGTTCCCGTGACGTCGGAATAAAGCGGTTCGCCCATGCTGAGTACCTCGTCCCAAAACGCGCTGTCACGTTCGACAAGCCGCTCGTTGTTCTGACGCTCCAAATCCTTCTCAAGCGCGTCGACATACGACGGCAGCGGCGCGGGGTACGGAGAGCCGAAGGCGTAATGACAGTAAAGCTCCATTATATCGTTTATCATTACTATAACGGCGCTTGAATCAGCCAGACGATGGTCTACGGAAACAAAAAGCCCCTGATAGCCGTCGGGCATTTTTATCATTTTAATT
The DNA here is from genome assembly GCA_964426905.1 of uncultured Clostridium sp. Lineage (GTDB taxonomy): Bacteria > Bacillota > Clostridia > UBA1381 > UBA1381 > Hominilimicola. The sequence goes on from CAYRSG010000007.1 coordinate 41,756, forward strand.
TCCGCCATAGGCGAATTCGGCTCCGAAAACGACCGAAACGCCCATGCGTTCAATGTCAAATCGATTTCTTCTTTGCTTTTCTCGCTCAAATCGTAAAACTCGATTTCACGCGTGTCGCGCGGAGCAATATACTGCTTCACATCGCCGTTTTTATCCGGCGCGGTAAAACGTATCCTGAGACACTCATATCTCTTAAACTCCTCCTTTACACACCTGCCGAGCAGTTCAAAATCAATTTCCGATTTCAGCGTCGAGCAGGTACTTATATTTATTACCTGCGCGGTTCCGAACTCCTTTGCCAAGTCGTGCTGCGTTTTCTGCGCTGCGGCAAGCGGATAATATTTTACGCCCAAATTAAATCCCTCCTTTAATTTACCGCCGGCGGAGCTTGCTCTCATAAGCCGACAAAACTCATATAATGTGTATAATTTTATATATTTGTATTATTTTTATATAAATACCAACATTATTTATAATAATTATAGCATATTTTTTTCGTTTTGTATATATTTTTATAAAAATATTTCAAAAAACATATGTTTCGTTTCGTCATAATCCGTCATATTATCCAAAATTATTTTACGCGTAATTCAAAGGACGCCGATTGCATCGCAGCCTCGGCGGGCGACGATATAAAGAACGGTAATCTTTACGGAATGTAAAATAACGTCGTTTTTGACTGCATACGCGTCAAAAACGCCGTAACCCGGAAGCTCCGAAAATGAAGAGCTTCCGCCTTGCGAGTTAAACAAATCCAAATCGGCGGCATAAAAATAGCGTAGCGGTCATAAAACTGCTACGCTATAAATAGTCTGACTTTTTGGATTCGCCGCCATGCGCGGCGCTTTCGTTATGTAAACCCGTAATCGGGTTTATAGCGAATTACAAATATTTTCCTCATTGCTCGGCGCGGAATTGTTTTGATTTTTCACAGGATTCGCTGAATATTTCGGATTCCCCGCAAGATATTTAAAATAATCGCACAGCATTTCAACTCCGAGAGCGTTCAGCTTTAATAAATCCAGCTCGATACGATCCTGCAGATTTATATTGTAGCGGCGGTCGCTCAATCCGTATAAGTAATCTATCGGCACCTTGAATATAAACGCCATTTTCATAATATATACGCACTCAGGCCGTCTGCCGCCGCACTCCCAGTTCGCCACGCACGAGCGCGTTACGTTGATTTTCTTTGCCAACTCCTCCTGCGTAAGTCCCGCTTCGCGTCTGAGACGTCTTATTCTTGCGGCGTCCACATTATTACCCATTGTTTTCTACCCCGTCTTTATTTTCTTCCGCATTTACTCTCGAATTTTTCACTTTCGTAAAAATCTCCATAAACCTGTCGCCCGTAATCGTTTCCTTTTCAATCAGGAACTCCGCGATTTCATCGAGCGCGTCGCGGTTTTCCTTCAGTATCTTCATCGCGCTGTCGTAACAGTTCTTCAGCACTCTGACGATTTCCTTGTCTATATCGGTTTTTGTTTCCTCGGAGCAATTCGAGACGCTCCTGCCGTCGAGGTACTTATTCTGTACGCTTTCAAGCGCCGCCATGCCGAATTTGTCCGACATTCCATACTGCGTTATCATATTACGCGTAAGTTCCGTCGCGCGCTCTATATCGTTTGCCGCGCCCGTTGTTTTAATATTGAATACCAGCTCCTCAGCCGCTCGTCCCGCGAGAAACACCGTTATCTGGTCGATTATCTCGTCCTTTGACATGAGATAATGCTCTTCCTCCTCGGGCATCTGCATAGTATAGCCGAGAGAACCCATGGTTCTCGGCACTATCGTTATTTTATGCACAGGCTGAGTGTGCTTCTGCACGGCCGTGGCGAGAGCGTGTCCGACCTCATGGAAGGAAACAATCCGCTTTTCCTTTTCCGAAAGTATCCTGTTTTTCTTTTCATTACCGGCGATGATTATCTCAACCGCCTCCATCAAATCCTCCTGCTTCACGGTTTTTCTGCCGCAGCGCACCGCGCGCAAAGCCGCCTCGTTTACCATGTTCGCAAGATCGGCTCCCGCCGCGCCGCTTGTGGCGAGCGCCATTTCGTGCAAGCTTATGTCAGGCTCCGTCTTTACGTTCTTTATATGAACCTTCAGTATATCCTCTCTGCCCTTCAAATCGGGTTTCTCGACAATTATACGTCTGTCAAAACGTCCCGGACGCAAAAGCGCTTTGTCAAGCACCTCCGGACGGTTTGTCGCCGCGAGAATTACAAGTCCTTTAGACGAATCGAAGCCGTCCATTTCCGAAAGCAATTGATTTAACGTCTGCTCACGCTCGTCGTTCGAACCTATCTGATTGTCCCTCGACTTGCCTATAGCGTCGATTTCGTCTATGAATATAATGCACGGCGCCTTTGACGACGCCTGCTTGAACAAATCGCGCACTCTCGACGCGCCGACTCCGACGAACATCTCCACAAATTCCGAGCCGGAAAGCGAGAAAAACGGGACCTTCGCCTCGCCGGCAACCGCCTTCGCGAGAAGCGTTTTACCCGTTCCCGGAGGTCCTACCAAAAGCGCGCCCTTAGGCTGCTTCGCGCCTATCGCCTGATACTTCGAGGGATTATGCAGATAATCCACTATCTCGTTAAGCGAATCCTTCGCTTCCTCCTGCCCCGCGACGTCGGCGAACGTAACGCCTGTAGAGTTTTCCACGCTGTACATTTTCGCGTTGGACTGACCTATGCCCATTATACCGCCTCCGCCGCCCATTTTCTTGGACATTGAACGCGTAAGCATAAAGAACAGAAAATATATAATACCGAGCGGCAGTATCCATGTCAGGAAGAAATCAAGCACCGCGTTGTTGCGCTGTATCGGCGTCGAATATTTAACGCCCTTGGCGTCAAGCTGATCCAAAAGCTTTTCGCTCGGTATATATCCCGTATAATATACCTTCCGGCTGTTTTCCTTCGCCTTCTGAATAATCGCCTCGGTATCCATGCCTAATCTATCCATTAACGATATAGTCTCGGAATCGGCGACCTCGCCCGAATCGTCAAATTTTTCATATATTGTAATCTGCTCGCTCTGAATCACAACCTCGTCTACCTTATCCTCGCTGAGCATCCGCAAAAATTCATCGTATGAAATTTCCTGACGCTTCGGCGACTGCATCGCGAGCATTACCATGTTCAGTATCACCGTCGCCACAACCGAAATAACGAGAAATATCAGCAAAGGATTTTTTAACGGGGAACGATTTTTGCTGTTATTTTTCATTAAATATATTCTCCTTTTTTTTCATTTTTTGACTTAATTAATCACCATTGTATCACTTAATCCCAATTTTTTCAATATATTTATTTTATATTTATCAATTTATTAACAATTTGTCAATAATATTTTACGCGTTCCCGCAATCGGGAATATACGCTCGCGGCGAAGCGCGGAATGTATGTTTATATGACGTAAAATAAGCTTATTACATGAAAAAACCCCAAAATAACCGTTTTTAAAGTCGAGTTTCTACCTGCCCATGCAGGTGGGTCGCTTCCCAAACGCTTTATATGTCCACTGGCAGTCCCAAAGGAAAGGAGGCGTATACGCCGCGTCCGGAGAAAGCATCCCTTTTAAGAAGTGTTGGTAAAAAAAAGACTTTTTAACGTGAAATCTCAGGGTAATTTGCTCTTTAATTTTCTATAAATATAATATCACATTACGCGGAAAATATCAATAGGAAAAATAAGTTTTTTTAAATTTATTCTTCGCCGTTCATTTCCTCGTCGCGTCTCAGGAACTCATTGAACGCCGTCTCGAGCCGCGCCTCGTCGTCAACCATTACAAGCTCGGCTTCCTCGCTCTCGACGTCGCCCTCAACCTGCATGATAAGAACCTCGTCGTTCTCTTGATCGTCGGGAAGAACCTCAAGCAGCGCAAAGTACGTTACTCCGTCAAGCTCAAAGACGTCTATCGCCTCAAACTCAACCATGCAGCCGTGTTCATCCTCTAACATTATTATGTTATTTTCCATTGTAATAATTCCTTTCTCTTTAATATAATTACATTGTAATATATGGAAAGCAAATTGTCAATCTATTTCTTATCGATCCGGTTTTTTAAGGAGCTTAAATATCCCTCGAGTATTATGCACGCCGCGACGGTATCCAATACCTCCTTGCGTTTTTTCCCGCGCGTATTCGTCTCGTTTAAAAATCTCTCGGCTCCCACGGTTGAAAGGCGCTCGTCGCGGAATATTATCTCGCCTTTATAAACCTTTCCGAGCGCGTCGGCAAATTTACGCGTCGCTTCAACTCTGAAGCCTTCGCTTCCGTCCATATTCTTCGGCAGACCTACGACAATTTTTTCGGGGTTGTACTCGTCTATAATTTCCTGAAGCTCCGAAATAAGCTTTTTCATTCCGGTGTTTTTTATCGTGCGCACTCCCTGCGCCGTGAATCCGAGCATATCGCTCGCCGCTACTCCCACTCTCGCGTCGCCGTAATCTATTCCAAGTATCCTCATATACTTCCTCCGCTCTGTTTTTCCTTGTCATTATACATTATTTCATCAAAAAAATCAATATTTTATTAAATCTCAAAACGAAACCGTTTAGGTTTTTGTTTCTCTGCTCAAGGACGCTTGATTTTCTGATAAAGCCGATAACGACGGCGCTATTAAGTAAAAATGGCGGTAAAACATTGTTTGAGCGGCGACTTGAAGAATATGATATAGAGCATCATCATAAATATTAGTAAAATTTTGTGAAAATGTTGAAAAATTTCATTTGCTGTGATATAATATCAAAAAATATTGTTTCGCAAAGGAATTAATCTTTGCGAAAGAAAAGATTACGCCGTACGCCGGTGAACGGCGAGCGGCGGCGAGAAAAAACAATGGCTGACTTAACGGACTCTTTGGAAGATTATACAGATATGTTATCGCAACGCGGTATAAAAGTTTCGGTTATTTCTTATTATGCAACAAATACGGTTTTTACGCTAAAAAATAAAAGTTCGCAAAATAAAGAAAGCGTATCGCACGATTATACGGCAAGCGATATCGTTGATGAAATGAGCGAAATAAATTAAAGAATATGAAAGCGAGCAATAGGAGATGATATTTACCTATGAAATGTCCAAATTGCGGCAACGAGTTATCCAATAACGCTATATTCTGCAATAATTGCGGTCGGGAAGTTCCGGCGCGAAGCAAAAACGCAGATAAAATATTTTGCTCTAATTGCGGCGCGGAGCTTAAAAGCGGAACAGAATTTTGCGGTAATTGCGCGACTCCCGTATCTATCTCACAACCAGTAATCGAGGACAAACCCAAAAAGAACAATAACGCTATATTAATAATTATTATATTTGTTGTTTTAATTACCGTTTTTGCGGCGATAATTACGGCGTATACGCTATACCTAACAAATAACAAATCAATTTCAGACGATATGAATAATTCGCAAGAGCCGGTTTCATCAACTCCAATACCGCAAAGTACGCCCTCCCCCACTGCAGAGCCCGACGGCGACGCATCAAAAAATGAGGACATATCGCGCCGAAATATGATTTCCAATAGAGTTGATTTGTATAATTCGGCTTTAACATATAAAAGGATGCCGGAAATACATAACACAGTATTGGTTGATGATAATACTTTTGAGGCGTTAAAAAATGTGATTAATGAATTTGACGTGCAATGCGCTGATTATATGAACGAAATCATCGATGAAGCGCCTCGGTATCTGAAACCGGGAACAACAGCATACAACCAACAGGTGGAATACAAGCAAAAACATCCGACATTAAACCAAACGTATCAAACTATTGACGTCATTAATGCCCGCCAGGGCGGCGGATACTATTATGTTTGGGTTACGGAGATAATGAATGTTAATGAAAACGGCGAGGATAAAGCGACTACCGATCATTGGGTATATAAAATAGAAAAAGATAACGGTAATTGGTATATTTGCGATTATACCTCTGATCCGGCGTTTTAAGGAACAAGGCGACAATGGAAATATAATAAATCATATGATATCGTTTATACGTTATTGAAACATATGAATGTAACGGATATTTTCCTGTTGCGTGCAGTCATAATACAAATATCAAGCCCTCGTTAGAAGACGATGCGCTTATCCATCAAATTATAAATTCCGTATAAGCCGTTAGGCGTCTTATCGCTCCTTAAAATTTTTATAAACGACGTCAAGCTATTGACGTCAGAGCAAAAATAGTATATATTATAGTTAAATATATCGCGCTTTTTATTAATAATAAAGCTGTTTGCGAAAAATTGCAAAGAGGAGTTTTTTATGAGAATTGTGGATTTGTTCGCGGGTTGCGGCGGTTTATCTTACGGATTTCAAAACGCGGGATTTGAGATTGTCGGAGCGTTTGAATTTTGGGATATTGCCGCTGAATGTTATCGAAAAAACTTTGCGCATAAAGTTTATCAAACGGATTTATCCAACACAACCGAAGCCATTGAGATAATAAAGTCTTTAAATCCCGAAATGATTATAGGCGGTCCGCCTTGTCAGGATTTTTCACACGCAGGAAAAAGAATTGAAGCCGACAGGGCGAACTTAACTAATTCATATGCGGAAATAGTTAACGCTATACGTCCTAAGTTTTTTGTTATGGAAAATGTCGACCGCGCGCAAAAAAGCGTTGCGTTTTCGCAAGCCGAAACGATTTTTAAAAGAGCCGGATATGGATTAACACAAATTGTTTTAGACGCCTGCAAATGCGGCGTCCCGCAGAAAAGAAAGAGATTCTTTTGCATAGGCGCATTAAATGAAAACGATGATTTTGCGATGAAATATCTTAAAGAGAATATTTCAGAAAAAGAAACGACGTTAAGAGATTATTTCGGCAATACGCTCGACTTTGAATATTATTACAGACACCCAAGAAATTATAATCGCAGAGCGATATTCTCTATTGACGAACCCGCTCCGACGATGCGCGGAATGAACAGACCAGTACCTAAAGGCTATCCCGGTCATTCAAACGACGCTTGCCCGCTAAGCGAGGGCGTCCGTGCGTTGACAACCCTGGAAAGAGCGTTGATACAAACATTCCCTCCTAATTATAAATGGTGCGGGAGTAAAACGGAAACGGAACAAATGATAGGTAACGCAGTACCTGTAAAATTAGCTGAATTTGTCGCAAACGCAGTTATGAAATATATTTGCGATAATAAAAAAATGACTGTTGAAAAAACAGAGTTTGTAGAATGGCTTATTACAAACCGTAACTTTTCTAAAAGAGCCGCAAACGACACGGTATCGAGAATAAAAAGAGCGGATAAAATCTATAAAATACCCGACAGCCCCGACTCTCTTTACCTTTATAAATTGCAGCAAACCGATGAATTTAGCAATCTTTCCGTTTCGGTGCGTTCTCAAATTAAGAGGGCGGCAAGTTTGTATTCGGATTATCTAAACGCGGCGGCGGCAAATATATAACTTTAATTTGAGGAATTAAGAATGGCGGATGTATTTGACGATAAAAAACGTTCCGAGATAATGAAAAAGGTGCGTTCAAAGAACAATAAGTCAA
>CAYRSG010000008.1:0-48959 GCA_964426905.1 uncultured Clostridium sp.
GCGTTGATGTAAAGCACGCCTGCTTTGACCGCGGCTTGCTGATTACCGCTATCGGGACAAACATTATACGTATGATTCCGCCGCTTATCGTTACGGAGAAGGAGTGCGATATAGCGTTCGCGATTATCAAAGAAGCCGTTGAAGAGGTTGCGGAAAAATAGTTTTTGTCCTATAATATATTTTATAATATATCTAATGAAAGGATAAGGACTATGAAAAATATTGATTTTAATTATTTTCTGCCCGTTAATATTATATTCGGCGGCGGCAAGGTAAATACGGTCGGCGAAATTACAAAGCCTTACGGAACAAAAGCGTTAATCGTAACGGGCGGCGGCAGCGCGAAAAAGTCGGGCTTGTATGACAGAGTTAAGAACAGCCTGAACGCCGCCGGAATCGATACCGCGCTGTTTGATAAGGTTACGCAAAATCCGCTTACGACAACCGCCGAGGAAGGCGCGGACTTTGCGAAAGCAAATAACTGCGACGTTGTCGTCGCGGTCGGCGGCGGCAGCGTTATGGACTGCGCGAAAGCTGTCGCGTTTCTCGCGGTCAACGACGGCAGCATAAACGATTACATATTTAACATAGCGCGGAGCGATAAGGCTCTTCCGCTTGTGTTGATACCCACAACGTGCGGAACCGGCAGCGAGGGCAACGGCTTCGCGGTCTTGACAAATCCCGAAACAGGCGATAAAAAGTCGCTTCGCGCTAACGCGATTATCGCAAAGGCTTCAATAGTTGACCCCGAATGTATGATGACAATGCCAAAAAGCGTGCTTGCGGCGGTTGGTTTCGACGCGCTGTGCCATAATATGGAAGCGTACACATCAAAAATCGCGCAGCCGTTTACCGACGCGCTGAGCCTGTACGCCATTTCGCTTATAGCGGAAAATCTTGTTAATGTGTATAACAACGCCGATGACAGAGCGGGCTGGGAAAGGCTGACGCTCGCGAGCACAATAGGCGGTATGGTAATCAATACCGCGGGGGTTACGCTTTCGCACGGTATGGAACACCCCGCAAGCGGACTTAAGGATATAGTTCACGGTCAGGGACTTGCGGCGCTTACGCCCGCGGTTATTGAAGCGTCGTATAAAGGCGCGGACGAAAAGTTTTCAAAAATAGCGGAACGCTTTGGCTATAAAGGCGCTCAGAGCTGCGCGGACGCAATTCGCGAGCTGCTCGGAAAAATCAATCTGAACGTCGGCTTGTCTGATTTGGGAATTGAAAAGGGCGATGTGAAATGGATGGCTGAAAATTGTATGAAAGTGTCCGCCGCGAGCGTGGCGAATAATCCTGTTGTTTTTACTCAAAATGAAATCGAGGAGTTATATATAAAAGCGCTATAATTTTAAATATTCCTTAATAAAGCGAAACCGCTTTATTAAATAAAAGCGGTTTCGCTTTTTTTGCGCTGTTTGAAAGACGGCGCAAAAACCGCGGCGCAAATAATCGAGTCGGGCAAAAGGATAAGGAGTAACTGTTAAATTCAAGAGGGGAAAGAAAATTTTCTAAAAAGCTTTGAAGCCGGATCGCGCATTGAAAACCGCATGACAAACAGAACAATTATATACGCTAATTCTTTTTTATTATGACAATATTTATATTGCTTAACGAAAAAAACGGTGATATAATTATATAAGATGATAAAAAAGGAGCGTTGCGTAATGGAATATATGAACGACAAATGCGGCGGCGTTAAAATAGCGTACATAGGCGGAGGTTCGCGCGGCTGGGCGTGGGGATTTATGAGCGACCTCGCGTCGGTTGACGATATGAGCGGAAGCGTGTATCTGTACGATATTGACTTTGACGCGGCAAAGAAAAACGAGAAGATAGGAAACAGTATAAAAGACGCCGAAGGCTGTAAAACCGTATGGGAGTATAAGGCGGTAAAGACGATAGACAAAGCGCTTAAAGGCGCGGATTTTGTCATAATCTCAATTCTCCCGGGTACGTTTGACGAAATGGAAAGCGATGTGCATCTGCCGGAAAAGTACGGAATTTATCAGTCCGTGGGCGATACGGCGGGCGCGGGCGGAATTATAAGAGCGCTCAGAACAATCCCGATGTTTGAGGAAATAGCGGAAAGCGTAAAAAAATACTGCCCGGACGCGTGGGTAATAAATTATACAAACCCCATGACAATGTGCGTAAAAACGCTTTACAGAGTTTTCCCGAAAATCAAGGCGTTCGGCTGCTGCCATGAGGTTTTCGGCACGCAGAAGGCGCTTATGTCCGCGCTTGAGGAGTTCCGCGGCGTAGATAACATAAAGCGTGAGGATATAAAGGTCAACGTTGTCGGAGTTAATCATTTTACATGGATTACAAAAGCGCAGTACAGGAACATTGATATTTTCCCCGTATACCGGGAGTTTGCCGAGAAGTACAAGGATACGGGATACATAAAGGACGTCGACGACAACTGGATGAACAGATATTTTAAGTGCGGCGAGAAGGTAAAGATTGATTTGTTTCTGCGTTACGGCTCAATAGCCGCCGCGGGCGACAGGCATCTGGCGGAGTTCTGCCCCGGCGGCTGGTATCTGAAGGATCCGGAGACTGTTGAGAAGTGGGGATTTGCGCTTACCCCCGTTTCATGGAGAAAAGAGGATTTGAAAAAGCGTCTTGAGAGAAGCGACAAGCTTTACAGCGGTGAGGAAAAATTTGAGATTAGGGCAACCGGCGAGGAGGGCGTGCAGCAGATGCGCGCGCTCTTGGGACTGCGCGACCTTGTAACGAACGTCAATATACCCAATTACGGACAAATTCCAAATCTTCCGCTCGGAGCCGTTGTGGAAACGAACGCGTGCTTCCGCGCGGACTCGCTGAATCCTTTGTTCGCGGGCGCGATACCGCGGAAGATTTACCCGCTTATATCGCGTGTGTGCGGAGAACAGGAGGCTGTTGTCGACGCGGCTTTAAGACGCGATCTCGACGGCGTATTTAACGCGTTTGCGGCGGACGCGAATGTGCCGCTGAATTTAGACGACGCGAGGAAAATGTTTGACGAGATGATTGAAAATACAAAGAAATATCTGCAAATGTATACAAAATAAAGGAGAATGAAAATGAAACCGTTTATGGATGAGGACTTTATGCTGACAAACGATACCGCCGTTAAGCTTTATCACGATTACGCGGAGAATATGCCGATTTTCGACTATCACTGTCATTTAAGTCCGAAGATGATGTACGAGGATAAGCCGTTTGAAAATATCGCGCGGATATTTCTCGGCGGCGATCATTACAAGTGGCGCTATATGCGCTCGAATGGTATTGACGAAAGCTATATCACCGGCGGCAGGAGCGATTATGAGAAGTTCAAAGCGTTCTGCTCGTGTTTGCAGTATGCGATAGGCAATCCGCTCTATCACTGGACGCATCTTGAATTAAAGCGATATTTCGGCGTGGACGAGATTGTTACGGAAAAAACGTGCGACGCGATTTGGGAGAAGTGCAATAAGGTTATTTCCGATACGAAGATGAGTCCGTCGTCGCTCATAAACAGCTCGAACGTCGCGGTCATATGCACTACCGACGACCCCGCCGATTCTTTGGAATGGCATAAGAAAATAGCGGAGAAGGGACATATAAACGCTAAGGTTTATCCGGCGTTCCGCCCGGACTCTCTTATCAATATCGATAAGGACGACTTTATTCCTTATATAGAAAAGCTTTCGAAGGCGTGCGGCAGGAGCGTTAATTCATATAACGAACTGATCGAAGCCGTGTATGAAAGAATTGAATATTTCCACGCGGCGGGATGCAGAATAAGCGACCACGCGCTCGACGGAGCGCCGTACAATACCGATTACAGCGCTGAATCGGTTTTTGACAAGGTGACGTCGGGAGGAAAACTGTCGAAGGAGGAAGCGGAGGCTTATAAGTGCGGCGTGCTTACGGCGCTCGGCAAAAAGTATAAGGAGCTTGACTGGGCTATGCAGCTTCATATAGGCGCTTTAAGGAACAATAATTCGAGAATGTTCGAACGTCTCGGAGCGGATACGGGCTTTGACTCGATAGCCGATTATTCGATAGCGGAGCCGCTTTCCAAGCTGATGGACGCTATGGATAAAACAGGCGGTCTGCCTAAGACGATTTTGTATACTCTTAATCCGAAGGATAATTACGTTTTGGCGGCTTTGATAGGCAGCTTCCAGTCCGCCGAAACGGCGGGAAAGATTCAGTTCGGCTCCGGCTGGTGGTTTAACGACCAGCGCGACGGAATGACCGAGCAGATGAAGTCTCTGGCAAATCTCGGCGCACTCGGTAAATTTGTCGGTATGCTTACGGATTCGAGGAGCTTTCTGTCATACGCGCGTCATGAGTATTTCAGACGCGTAATGTGCAATCTTCTCGGAACGTGGGTTGAGAGAGGCGAGTTCCCTCCCGATTTTGAAATACTCGGCAAAATCATAAAGGATATTTGCTTTAACAATGCTAAAAGATATTTTAATGTGGAGATGTAGGGGAAATGGAACTATTAAAAAGAGACGGGCAAAATAAACTGACCGAGCGGGTTATGCAGTTCGGCGAAGGTAATTTTTTAAGGGGTTTTGCGGATTGGATGTTTGACAGGCTTAACAAGGAAAACGGAGGAGATTACGGAGTCGTCGTCGTGCAGCCGCTTGCGAGCGGACTTGTCGACAGGCTCAATGAGCAGGACGGACGATACAGCCTGTATCTGCGCGGACTTTTAAACGGTGAGAAAACCGAGGAAACACGGATTGTGGACTGCATCACGCGCGGCATAAATCTGTATGAGGATAAAAACGCGTTCTTTGAATGTGCAAAAAATCCGAATTTGAGATTTATAGTGTCAAACACAACAGAGGCGGGAATTGAGTATAAGACGAATCAGAACGCTGAGGATTTCGCGGGAACGACTTTCCCCGGAAGACTTGCGATGTTTATGAAAGCGCGTTTTGACGCCGGACTTGACGGCTTTGTGTTTCTGCCGTGCGAGCTGATAGACAAAAACGGCGATAATCTAAAGGAATGCGTTTTGAAATACGCCGCCGACTGGGGTTACGGCGATGAGTTTGTAAAATGGGTCAAGGAGAAGAACTGCTTTACGAATACGCTTGTTGACAGAATTGTAACAGGCTATCCCCGTGGAAACGCGAAGGAAATGGAGGAGAAGTTCGGATATCTTGACAATATGATTGACACGGCTGAAATTTTCCATCTGTGGGTTATTGAAGGAGACGCTAAATATTCCGAGGAAATTCCGTTCCGTAAAATAGGTCTTAATGTGCTGTGGACAGACGACGTCACGCCTTACAAAAAGCGCAAGGTCAGAATTTTAAACGGCGCGCATACAATGTCGGCGCCGGCGGCGAGACTGGCGGGACTTGAAACGGTGCGTGAAATGATGGATGACGAGGAGTTTTACGCTTTTCTGAGAAAGGGCGTTTTTGAGGAAATAATTCCTACGCTTGATTTGCCGAAAAACGAGCTTGAGCAATTTGCGGACGATGTTATCGAACGGTTTAAAAATCCGTTTATTAAGCACTACCTTTTAAGTATAGCGCTTAATTCCGTTTCAAAATTCAAGGTGCGAGCGCTTCCGAGCATTACGGAGTACATAAAGAGATATAATAAAGAGCCGGATTGTCTTGTATTCTCGCTTGCCGCGCTTATGCTGTTCTATAGAACCGGCGAGGCGAACGACGACAACGAGGTTGTATTGTTTATGAAAACCGCGTCCGCAGCGGAAATCTTAAAACGCGCTGATTACTGGGGCGAGGATTTATCATACCTTCTGCCGTCAATTGAGGAATACATAAATAATATTGAGCGAAACGGTATAAGAGAAGCGATGCGAGAAGTATTATGAAGACTTTAAAAATAAATGAAAAAGATAATGTGGCGGTAATGCTTGACGGTGAGCTTCGGGGACACAAAACGGCTTTATGCGATATTAAAGAGGGACAGGAAATTATAAAGTACGGCTATCCGATCGGACGCGCGCTCAGGGACATAAAAAGGGGAGAGCATGTTCACACTCACAATATCAAAACGAATCTTTCCGGCGCGCTTGAATATAAATACGAGCCGAAAAGAAACGAGCTGAAGCCTCAGAAAAAGCGTACTTTTATGGGATATGTAAGAGAGGACGGCGGCGTTGGTATACGCAACGAAATATGGATTGTAAACACTGTCGGCTGCGTCAACAAAATTTCTGAAACCCTTGCCCGCGAGGCAAATAAAATATACGGAAATGAATGCGACGGTATTTTCAATTTCCCTCACCCGTTCGGCTGTTCGCAGCTCGGCGACGACCAAAGTACAACGCAGGCGGTTTTAAAGGGACTTGTAAATCACCCCAACGCGGCGGGAGCGCTTGTGCTTGGACTCGGTTGCGAGAACAATAATATACCGGTCTTCAAGGAGGTTTTGGGGACAGTAAATGAAAACAGGGTGAAATTTCTGAGCGCGCAGGATTGCGGCGACGAGATTGAAACGGGACTTAACTTAATCGGTCAGATAGCGGAGTATGCAAAGACGTTTAAAAGACAGGAATGCGATATATCAAAGCTGACTGTCGGCTTGAAGTGCGGCGGCTCCGACGGATTTTCGGGGCTTACCGCGAACCCGCTTATCGGAAAGACGTCCGATAAGCTCATAGCTTCGGGCGCGAGTACGGTTCTTACCGAAGTACCGGAAATGTTCGGCGCGGAAACAATACTTATGAACCGCTGCGTTAATGAGGAGGTCTTTGAAAAGACAGTGCGTCTTATAAACGATTTTAAGGATTATTTTACGCGTCACGGGCAGGAGGTGTATGAAAATCCGTCGCCGGGAAATAAAAAGGGCGGTATAACGACGCTTGAGGATAAGTCTCTTGGCTGCGTGCAGAAATCAGGCTCGGCGGATGTGGCGGATGTAATAAATATCGGTGAGAGCGTAAAAAGACGAGGTTTAAATCTTCTCACCGGACCCGGAAACGATATTGTAGCGGTCACAAATCTTACGGCGTCCGGATGTAATCTTATACTGTTTTCAACCGGGCGCGGAACGCCTGTCGGCGCGCCTGTTCCGACGGTGAAGATAGCGACAAACACGCCGCTTTACGAAAAAAAGCCTCACTGGATAGACTTTAACGCCGGACCCGCTATAGGCGGGGAGGATTTGTCGGACGAGCTTTTGGACTATATAATCTCCGTCGCTGACGGAAAGAGAACAAATAACGAGAAGAACGGCTGCAGGGAAATTTCAATATTTAAGGACGGCGTGACGCTGTAGCGGATAAAAATAGCTGATACATAATCAGCTGTTTTTTATTAAAACGGCTTGATTATACGCGTTTAATATGATATAATTTCAACGGTCGTAAATTATACGAAAGAGGTGCTTAAAAATGATAAAAAATGTGACAAAATCAATTTATTACACGGGAGTGGACGACAAGACGCTTGATTTGTTTGAGAGTCAGTACGTTGTCCCCAACGGGATTTCGTACAATTCGTATGTAATTATGGACGACAAAATCGCGGTTATGGACGCCGTTGACGCGAGAGCTACAGACGAATGGTTTGCGAATATCGAAAAGGTTCTTGACGGCAAAGAGCCGGATTATCTTGTGATTTCGCATCTTGAGCCGGACCACTCCGCCAATATCGGACGTTTTGCCGAAAAATACCCTTCAGCGAAGCTGGTAGGAAACGCGAAAACATTCTCTATGCTGCCGCAGTTCTTTGATAACGATTTTTCAGCGAGACAGGTTGTTGTAAAGGAGGGCGGCGAGCTTTCTTTAGGCTCGCATACGCTCGTGTTCATGATGGCGCCGATGGTTCACTGGCCCGAGGTAATGGTAACGTATGAGAAGTCGGAGAAGGTTCTGTTTTCGGCGGACGCTTTCGGCAAATTCGGAACGCTCGACGCCGACGAGGACTGGGACTGCGAAGCGAGACGCTATTACTTTAACATTGTCGGCAAATACGGAATGCAGGTACAGACGCTGCTGAAAAAAACAGCCGCGCTTGAAATAGAGACAATATGTCCGCTTCACGGACCTGTACTCAGTGAAAACCTTGAGCATTATATAGGAAAGTACGATATATGGAGCAAGTATGAGCCGGAAAATAAGGGTATAACGATTGCGTACGCGTCAATTCACGGCAACACAGCCGCCGCGGCGAAGAAGCTTGCGGAAATACTTGAGGCAAAGGGCGAAAAGGTTTCGCTGTTTGACCTCTCGCGCGACGATATGGCTGAGGCGGTAGAGGATGCGTTCAGATATGACGGCATAGTGTTCGCATGCGCTACATACGATGGCGGAATGTTCCCGCCGATGGAGGATTTTCTTTCGCGCCTCAAATCGAAGACTTACAGAAACAGAACAGCCGCTCTTATGGAAAACGGCTCGTGGGGACCGATTGCCGCAAGACAGATGCGCGCTGCGCTTGAGGGTATGAAGGATATAACAATTGTGGATAAAACGGTTACGATTAAGTCGTCAATGAAGGAAAGCGATATCGCGGGAATGAAGGAAATGGCGGACGAGCTTCTTGCGGCGCTTGGAAGATAAGCTTACGGGACTGATAATTTGTCAGTCCCTGTTTTGTGATGTAAATTGTAGTTTATAGGTGTGCGGACGCGCGCGCCTAAACTGTAATTTAACATTTAACAGACAGGGAGAAAAGAGTATGGAATTTCACACAATAGAGCCGGTATACGATAAAAATTCGCGGATACTGATACTGGGAAGCTTCCCGTCGGTGAAATCGCGCGAGGCAAATTTTTTCTACGGTCATCCGCAGAACAGGTTTTGGAAAGTCGTTTCGGCGATAGCGGGAGATAAGCGCCCCGAAAGCGTTGAGGAGAAGAAAGCGTTTCTGCTGAAAAATCATATCGCGGTATGGGATGTTATAAAGAGCTGCGACATTGAAGGCTCGTCCGACAGCTCGATAAAAAACGCCGCTCCGAACGATATAAGCGTAATACTGAAAAAAACCCATGTAAAAAAGATTTTCGCGAACGGCGGCGCGGCTTACGCTCTTTTTAAAAAATACAATCCGTCCCGCGACGCTCAAAAGCTGCCGTCCACAAGTCCGGCAAACGCGTCGTACAGCCTGCAAAGGCTGATAGGCGAGTGGAGCGTTTTAAAGGAATTTATATGAAATAATCGGGAATAAACGTTTCCCGCATGTCGATATGACCTTTAAAATCTTTCTGCGTTTTTCCGTCTATCGTGAAGCGCACGTTTACGATACCGTCGATTGAAGTCAGGGAATTTACAATCGAATAAACCGTTAAAAGCTCGAGGTCGCGTCCGTCGGGGTGAGCCGAAACCATTTCGGGGCTTATATCGACATATGCGATTTTCTCTTTTACTTTGACGCTCATACAGTGTTTTCGGTCCGGAATCAGACGGCGTATTTTAGGGTTGCCGTCGCGTCCCGTGATAAGCTCGCTTATTACGCGCTGAGCCATTTTTTCCGCGCTTGTACGCGGAATATCCGTTTCTATTGGTATAAGGCGCATCATCTGCTCGTCGACAAAGTAAAGCTTTACCTGAGCCGTTTCGGCTTTTGCGCTGTGCGAAATTGCGGCGCACACGAAACCGGCGGTGATTATAAGCAAAAATACCGCGTATCTTATGATTGAATTTTTCTTTATAGTAACGGTCTGCAAAATAAAAACCTCCATATACTGCGTCTATATACAGTATATGAAGGAATTTTTTGTTTTATTACTGATTTTTGCTCAATTCCAGCGCTCTCGCAAGCTGGTCGGGACAAGACGTGCCTCTGCCGTTACAGTTTGTGCCCTTGAGTCTTTTTATAACCTCGTCGATGTTCATGCCCTCGACAAGCGCGCTTATGCCCTGCGTGTTGCCGTTGCAGCCTCTTGTAAAGCGAACGTTATGAACAATTCCGTTGTCAACTTCAAAATCAATCTGCGCGCTGCATACGCCGTGAGGCTGATATGTAAATTTACCCATACGTTTTCCTCCTTTATCGGTGATATCGTAATAATTATATCGCATTTATTTATTTTTTTCAACCGATATCTATTGACTATAAGGGAAAAATTTTATATAATAAATACAATAAAATTATTTAGGAGGAATTATCAAATGAAATTATTTGTAGATACAGCCAATGTCGACGAAATAAGACAGGCTAACGACATGGGCGTGATTTGCGGCGTGACGACAAATCCGTCGCTCATTGCGAAGGAAGGCAGAGATTTTGTCGAGGTAGTAAAGGAGATTGCGACTATTGTCGACGGACCGATAAGCGCGGAGGTTATTTCCCTCGAGGCTGACAGAATGGTCGAGGAAGCGAAGCCTCTTGCGGCGATTAATAAGAATATCGTTATTAAAATCCCTATGTGCGCCGAAGGGCTGAAGGCTGTTAAGCAGCTCACAAAGCTCGGCATAAAGACAAACGTAACGCTTATATTCTCCGCCGCTCAGGCGCTTCTGGCGGCAAGAGCCGGCGCGACGTATGTAAGCCCGTTCTTGGGCAGACTTGACGATATCGGTTCAAACGGAATGATTCTGATTGAGGAAATCGCTGATATTTTCAAGCTTCATGACATTAAGACCGAGATTATCGCGGCGAGTATCAGACATCCTATTCATGTTATCGACGCGGCGAGAGCCGGCTGCGATATCGCGACTGTTCCCTATAAGGTAATCGCTCAGATGATTAACCATCCTCTTACGGATAAGGGTATCGAGAGATTTTTGAAGGACTGGGAAACAGTTCCGAAGAACTGATTAAAGGAATATTTATAAAAACAGTGGAAAAAGCGTCCCGCTTATGGTATAATAAAATCATAGGCGGAGACGCTTTTTTTGCGAGGTGAGGAATATGAGACTTGAGGAATTTTTTCGTGTAAATAAAAAAGCCGCTATATGCTTTTCGGGAGGAGTCGACTCTGCGTATCTTCTGTACGCGGCAAAAAGTCTCGGTGTTGACGCGGCGCCTTATTACGTAAAGACGGAATTTCAGCCGCGCTTTGAGTATGAGGACGCGCAAAGGCTTTGCGCGGAGCTTGGCGCGGAACTGAAAACAGTGGAATATAGTATTTTGGAGGATGAAAAGGTTGCGTCAAATCCTGCGGACAGGTGCTATTACTGTAAAAAGAAGCTTTTTTCCGCGTTAAAGCAAGCCGCGTCCTCCGACGGCTACGAGCTTTTGCTTGACGGAACGAACGCTTCGGACAGCACCGGCGACCGCCCCGGAATGAGAGCGCTTTCGGAGCTAGGCGTCCGCTCGCCGCTCAGGGAATGTAACCTTACAAAGGACGAAATACGCGCGCTGTCGAAGCAAGCGGGACTTTTTACATGGAATAAACCGGCGTACGCCTGTCTTGCGACGCGCGTGAGAACGGGCCGGAGAATTACCGCCCGGACGCTTCATAAAATAGAAGCGTCGGAAAGAGAGCTTAGTGAAATGGGTTTCTATGATTTCCGCGTAAGAGTGTACGGCGAAGCGGCGAGAGTGCAGGTAAAAGACGGTCAGTTTATGACGGCGGCGCGGATGAGAAAGGAAATATCGGACAGGCTGAAGCCGTATTTTGATACTGTATTTCTGGATATGCAGACAAGATAAGGAGATAAAAATGAGAGTGTTGTATTTTGAATGTAATATGGGAGCGGCAGGGGATATGCTTACAGCCGCGCTTCTGGAGCTTCATCCGGACCCGGACGGCTTCATAGAAAGGCTTAACAATATCGGAATACCGAATGTTATAATAAAAACCGAGAAGGTTACAAAGTGCGGCATAAAGGGCGGCGGAGCGCATGTGCTTGTCGGCGGACACGAGGAGGGAGCGCGCGGCGCTTACCGCCATGACCGTCATCATACGGGAATGAAGGAGATAAATGAAATTATTAAAAATCTCGATATACCGGAAAAGGTTAAGGAGGATATCAGGGCGGTATATTCTCTGATAGCGGAGGCGGAAAGCGCCGCTCACGGAACCGATGTTTCGCAGATACATTTTCACGAGGTCGGAACTATGGACGCGATAGCCGATATCACGGGCGTATGTATGCTGATAAATGAATTAAATCCCGATAAAATCCGTTCCTCGACAGTGAATACCGGCTTCGGACAGGTAGAATGCGCTCACGGAATTTTGCCTGTTCCCGCTCCGGCGACGGAATATATATTGAGAGGAGTTCCGACAAAACGCGGAAATATTGAGGGAGAGCTGTGCACGCCTACAGGAGCGGCGCTGTTAAAGCATTTCACGGACGAGTTTACCGATGAAAATAAAATCCGCGCTGTAAAAACAGGATACGGAATGGGAAAACGCCGCTTTTACAATTCCGAAGGCAAGGAGGTATTGTCCGCCGTAAGAGCGATTATAGGAGATGCGGAGGATATGACCGACAGAATAGTCATGCTTTCGTGCAATATCGACGATATGACCGGAGAGCAGATAGGCTTTGCCGCGGAAAGACTTATGGATGGCGGCGCGCTCGACGTGTATACCTCGCCCGTTTACATGAAGAAAAACCGCCCGGGCATTCTGCTCACTGTATTGTGCCGAGCGGAGAACAGAAAAAGAATCGCGGAACTCGTGTTCAAACACACAACAACGATAGGCATACGCGAATTTTCATCGGGAAGATATGTTTTGAACCGCGGCGAGGAACGCGTAAACACGCGGTACGGGGAGGTTAGAGTAAAGCGATCGGAGGGCTACGGCGTCAAAAGAACAAAGGCGGAATACGAGGATTTGCGAGAAATCGCGCTTCGCGAGAATATATCGCTGTTTGATATAAAACTCGACTGACATAGCCTTTTCCGCAGTCTTTTCGGTAAATATCATCCGGCAAACAGCCTCAAAGAGTTGACAAAGCCGAATATGAAGTGTAAACTGTAAATAATGGAAATTGTAAGATTTAAGTAACATGAATGGAGCGCAGATGAATAATTATAATGAAATTGATTACAAAGCGTACGATTCTCTTCCGTGCGCCGCTGTGATTTTCAAAACAGGCGGAAACCGCGACGTGGTTTACGCAAATTCTATATATAAAACTATGTTTCCCTATGAAAAACGTATAAATATATACGAGGATGACAGGAAGTTATTTGAGCTGGAGATTGAAAATATATACAAGCCGACAAAGCTGAACGTCAGAAGCCGCAATATTTACGGTGAAATTGTGTCTGTATGCGCATATATAGTAAGAATTAAAGAAGGGCTCGCTCTCGCGGTTGTCATAGACGATACTGAAAACGTAGTGGCAAGACAGAAGATTGAGGAGGAGTATTTCAGATATATAGACGCGCTAGGCGCGAGCGGAGGGATATTGTTTGAATATGACTGCCAAAACGACGCGGTTATGTTTTTCTTTGCGTCAGCCAAAAATCACTCGATAGAGACTCGCGTTGTATCGGATTTTATCTCCGGACTGTCCGACGATTGGCATATTCATGACGAGGATAAGCCGATTTTGAGAAGATTAAAGCGCACAGGGATAAAGGACGAGGAAACATTCGACGTTAGAATGAAAATACGCGGCAGCGATGTGTTTGAATGGTTTAGAATTTCAATCAGCCCCTCGCGCAAGGAAAATATTTTTTCGGGCAACGTGAGGAATATAGACGAAGCCAAAAAGAAAGAGGAAATTCTCCGCAGAAAAGCGCTTATAGATCCGCTTTCAAAGGTTTACAACAGAGCCGCGGCGATAGAAAAAATCAAGGAACGCCTGGAGAATATCGGAAAATATAAAGAATGCGCGCTTATTGTAATCGGCATTGATAATTTCAAGCGTATAAACGATACCTTCGGACATCTTTACGGCGACGCCGTCATTGCCATGACTGCGGGAAGTATAAAGAGTACGCTTGAGAAAGACGATATTATGGGACGTTTCGGCGGCGATGAATTCTTCATATATACGGACAACGCCGAGCGGCAGGCGCTTGAGAGAAAGCTGGAAAGCATACGTCTGTCCGTGTTAAAAATGCGTATTGACAAAAATGACGAGGATGATATCTCGTGCAGTATGGGCGTGTCGATAGCGCACGCGGGAGCCGTGTATGAGGAGATGTTCAGACAAGCGGACAGCGCGCTTTACACGGCTAAAGAAAACGGAAAGAACCGTTTTGAATTTTTTAACGGGCAGTATCAGGATGATTTTACGCTGAGTTATGTGGGAAGCGCCGGAGAGGCGCGCGATGAAAACGAGTCCAACGAGGCGCATGATATCACCGCCGTCGCTCTTGAAATAGCGTCGAAATCCGTAAGCGCCGAAAGCGCGGCGTCGAATCTCATGCGCCATATCGGAATTGCTCTTGACCTTGACTGTATACAGATTATGACGTTTGACACAATTGAAGATAAGGTCTATCTTCAGTTTCAGTGGTGGAAGGAAAACGACGGTCAGTATAACGTTGTGTTCACGGAGGCGAAAAGCGGATATTACGCGCATAACGATTTGATGATTTTCAGGGAAAGACTTCGTAAGGATAAAATCTTTCAGTATACTCCCGACTTTAAGGAAGGCTTTTCTCAGAAATATCGGGACGTTTTTGAAAATTCGGAAAATATAAACATGGTATATTCCTCAAATAATGAAAACGAGGAAAGATTTCAGGTAGTGACATATCAGAGCTGGGATAAGAAACGCGTATGGAAACAAGCGGAATTTGACGATATGTTTGAGATTACGAAGATAATATCGATGTTTATGAAATCAGTTTGCATTATGAGCGAGCGCGAAAAAAGGCTTGAAGAAATGGTGGATTATACAAGATACGGCTTATACAGTCAGAAAAAATTCTTCGAGGAAGCGGGAAGAATAGGCCGCGAGGCGCGGAGCAGCGGCGACAAGGCGGCTGTGGTTCATTTTGACGTCAAGCATCTTTATAAGTTCAACAGAACGTACGGTTTTAGCGAGGGCGACAGAATTATGCGGAAATTCGGTGAATTTCTGCGGCGGGCGGACAGTAGTAAAGCCATAACGGCTTTTATAGAAGGAACGGATATTTTTATAACGCTGTTTCGGTATAACGAGAAATACGATGTGCGCGCCGTGATTGAGGAGGAGCTTAAGAAATTCTGCGCGCAGTGCGGGGAATATAAGGAATATCCCCTGATTATAAAAGCCGGTTTATGCTATTTTAAACTGGGACAGCCCTACGCGAGAGCGATTGATGCAGCGAAAGAGCTAAAGCGTGAAGCGGAGTTTGACGAGAGCGCGTGCATAGCGAGAGAAATGCCGGAAGAAATACCCGAACGCGATGAAACGTTGGGATGAGAATTGGGACGTGATTTCGTCAATGTTTAAATTTTCCGCCCATGTCAAGGGCAAGATGAACGCCCGAAAAACCGTCGGGCGTCTTTTACGCGCCGTCAAATTTGCGCTACGGTATAGCTAAAGGCGGGAACGCCGAAATACGGCTGTTCCCGCCCGGGAATCACGGTATTTTATCATAGAAAAATTGATTTTACAGAAAAAGCTCATACGCCCGGAAGTAACACCGCTTAAAAGCGGTATTTAAATAAATATTGACAAAATGAACACGATTCCCATTGCGATAAGTAAGACGTGAATCCAAAACAGCGCGATAACCGCGTTTTCGCGTCCGTTTTCCAGCGACTGCTTAACAAGCTTTATAATAATCAGCGCCGCGCCGCATATTATCGCCGGCAGAAAAAAGAATCCCAGAAGTCCGCCGCCCGCCGAGGTGTGCGACAATATAAATTTAAGTATTATCGAATAATACGCGAAGCCGCATAGCAGCGCGAATACGAGCAGTCCCGCGGCGCTTCGCATAAGCGAAAGAATTTTATTTTTCATGTTTATTCCTCGTCGGGCATGTTCCAGTTGTGGTATACGTCCTGAACGTCGTCGTTATCCTCGAGCATATCGAGGAGCTTTGTCATGGACGCGATCTGCGCCTCGTCCGTAAGCTCCGTCATTGTCTGCGGAAGCATGCTGACCTCCGCCGACGCGATTTCGTACTTTTCGGAAAGAGCGTCTCTTACCGTGCTCATACTGCCCGGCTCCGTCGTTATTTCCGCGACGCCGCCGTCAACGTCAATATCGTCCGCGCCCGCTTCAAGCGCGTCCATGGTAATCTCGTCCTCGTCCATGTCCTCTTTTTCTATAACAATAACGCCCTTGCGGTTGAACATAAAGCTGACACAGCCCGATTGTCCCATATTTCCGCCGTTCTTGTCAAACGCGTGGCGAACATCCGCCGCCGTTCTGTTTCTGTTATCGGTCAGCGCGTTTACAATTACCGCGGCGCCGCCGGGACCGTAGCCCTCGTATGTGACCGGCTCGTAGCTGTCGCCGTCGGTATCGCCCGCCGCTTTTTTTATTGTTCTGTTTATATTGTCGCCCGGCATGT
The DNA here is from genome assembly GCA_964426905.1 of uncultured Clostridium sp. GTDB lineage: Bacteria > Bacillota > Clostridia > UBA1381 > UBA1381 > Hominilimicola. Next base: position 16,344 of record CAYRSG010000008.1, read on the forward strand.
TGTTTGAACGCGCTTTCGCGATAGCGTCTTTCAGGCTTGAGTTGTTATCCGGGTCGGGTCCGCCCGATTTTACCGCGACGATTATTTCACGCGCGATTTTTGTGAATATCTTAGCTCTTTGAGCGTCGTTCGCGCCCTTTTTGCGCTTAATCGTACTCCATTTTGAATGTCCTGACATTATAATCACTCCTATACTTTGTTTCACATCAGCTTATTTTATCATATATTCCGCTGTTTTTCAAGTTTTTTCTTGAATTATTTTTTGTTGACGCGGGAGCGGATTTAATGGTATAATAGGAACAGCAATTTAAGGAGGTACATATTTTATGTGGGCATATGAAAGCGTATTTTATCAAATATATCCTTTGGGATTCTGCGGAGCGCCGTTCGAAAACGACGGCTTGCTTACGCGCAGAATAACAAAGGTGAACGCATGGATTCCTCATATAAAGGAGCTTGGCGCGGACGCGATTTATTTTTCGCCCGTATTCGAGTCGGACACGCACGGCTACAATACGCGCGATTACAAAACGATTGACTGCCGCCTCGGCGCTAACGAGGACTTTAAAGAGGTTTGCGAAAATCTGCACAAAAACGGTATAAAAGTCGTGATTGACGGTGTGTTCAATCACGTCGGCAGAGGCTTTTGGGCGTTTAAAGACGTTCTGGAAAAACGCGAAAACTCGCGTTACCGCGACTGGTTCTTCATCGATTTCGGCGGCAATTCAAATTATAATGACGGCTTGTGGTATGAAGGCTGGGAGGGTAATTATGACCTTGTAAAGCTTAATTTGCGTAACGGCGAGGTCGTCGAGCATATTCTTGACGCGGTGAATTTCTGGATTGATGAGTTTGATATTGACGGCATACGCCTTGATGTAGCGTACTGCCTTGATTTTGACTTTTTAAAGCGTCTGCGCTCGTTCACGGACTCAAAGAAAAAGGACTTTTTCCTTGTCGGCGAGCTGCTTCACGGCGACTACAACCGCTTTGTCAATGACGAAATGTGCCATAGCTGCACAAATTACGAGTGCTACAAGGGCGTGTATTCGAGCTTTAACAGCATGAACATGTTTGAAATCGTACATTCGCTGACGCGCCAGTTCGGTCCGGAGCAGTGGACGCTGTATAAGGGCAAGAGCCTTCTGTGCTTTGCGGATAATCACGATGTTTCGAGAATTGCCAGCATAATAGAGAATGAAAAGCATATTCCGCTTGTGTACGGCATGATTTTCGGTATGCCGGGAATACCGTGCGTGTACTACGGCAGCGAGTGGGGCGCGAAAGCGAATAAAAGCGAGGGCGATCCCGCGCTGAGAGCGTGCTTCGATAAACCGGTGAAAAACGAGCTGAGTGAATTTATTTCAAAGCTCGCCAAGGCTCATAAAAACAGCAAGGCGTTGTGTTACGGCGATTTCCGCTCCGTTGTTCTGCAGAACAAATACTGCATTTTTGAGAGAAAATGCGAGGGAGAGCGCGTTATGGTCGCGATAAATGCCGATAGCGAGTCTGTAACCGCGCATTTTGACGCGGGCTGCGGTATGGCGGTGGATTTGATTTCGGGTAAAGACCATGATTTCGGGGGCGGCAGCGAGCTTCCGCCGTACAGCGTGCAGTACTGGAAAATGGAGAGATAACTAAAAAAAGGGACTGTCGCCGTTAAAGGGCGCAGTCCCTTTGTAGGCGTGCGTGTCCGCACGCCTATTATAATTTTATGTTACGCAATCCGGTTTATTCAAGCACATACACAACGCAGCTTTTTCTTCCGAAGTCCGACGCGCCTGAGGTATAGCACAAATCAATTCTGTTTCCTTTAATAGCGCCGCCGGTATCCTCGGCGCTTGCCACTCCGTACGACCATGAGCCGTCGGCGGAGGTTACGTATACCTTTGAGCCGAGAGGGACAATATTCGGGTCGACAGCCACAATTCCGTAGCTGAGAGGATTTCCCATGGCGCTGACGGTGTAGCCGCCGTTTTCTTCAGCGGCGGGGGAGTACGCGGTCGCGGTCATGGTTATTTTTTTCTTGTACTTATAGCCGTTTATGCTTCCGCCGTCATCCGATACAGAGCTTTTTTTGGATGGAGCCGCGCTTTCGCCGCCGGCTTCTTTTTCGGAAGTTTTTACCGGTTTTGGCGTCGGGTCGGCGGTTCCTTGCGCGATAACCTTATTTTCAGGTTCAACGGTAATCGTCTCGCTTACAGCCTCTCTTGACGCTTCCGCTCCGTCTTGGTATGTAACCTTGTGCGTGATTTCCTTTACTCCGTCCTGACCCTCGTTAATGACTTTTTCCTGTCCTTTTGGAAGGTTAGGGTCGTTTACATAATCAACTCCGTGACTTATAGCTTCCGTAGTAACCTCATTGATACTGCTTACGGATACCAATTCAATCGTGTCGCCGTCGGCGAGAGAATCGGCGTTCATAGAGATTTTATCGTATTCGCCGGGTACGTAACCTGCTTCGACAAGAGCGTCCTTAACATCGGATTTAGTGACGGTCACAACATTCTCGCAGCCGTTCGTTTTTATTGTAACACGCTTGCCGCGCGTTATTATAATATCATCTTTATCATTTACCGCCTTTTCGGCGCTTACGTTAAGTCTGTCGGTATCGCTGACGTCAACGCCATGCTTGTCAAGCACTTCGCCGACTTTATTACTCCATGTGATTACCGTTTTAGTTTCGTTTGTTCCGGCAAATTCGTTTATTTCAGTGATTTTAACTTCTTTTGCCGAAGCTGTCAGCACCGTGCCGAATATACCGGCGGTGACGGCTGTAAGAGCTATAACCGCGGCGATACGTTTTGTGCGCGCCGCTTTTAGTTTCGCCTGTTTTTTCGCTTCGCGCATCGCGCGGAATTCCTCAAGCATTTCGCGTTTGGTTTTTTCTTGTGTAGTCATAAAAAGTTAAACCCCTTTCATTACTTAACGGTTAGTATACTACAACATTGTTACAATGTCAATAGTTTTATTACATTTTTATTACAAAATAATTTCAAATATTGCAAATCAACCGTCAACAAAACATTTTATTTCCATTTATTACTAATTATATGCGGCTCTTTTACAAAATATTACATTTTTGCTTGAATGTATATAAATTTTCTCGGCGGAAATAATAGGTAATGAAATAAATAAACGGAGAAAGTTTTATGAAAGAACTGACAAAAAAAGTAGTAATACTGAATAATTTCTCGTCGCCGTATGTAAGTCAGGCGATAATCGTACTGAAGGATTACAACCCTAAGCTGGAGGGCAGAGCGGTTGAGGACGCGGAAATGATAGTGGGACGGTATATAGAGCGGCTGAAAAAAAACGGACAGCCCGTAAAGGCTGTCCGTAAAAAAGGAAAGATATTAAAAATTATAGCCGGATCGATTATAACCGTTCTAATATGCGCGGTTATATGCCGTTATGTCTGATATTATTTAAAATTGGAGTCAATGTAGCTTATATATTCCTCATACTTAGATGAAGCGGAAGACGAAGCGGCATAGGAAAAATCATAATATACCGCAAGACCGTTTCTTACGATGCATTTTCTGTGATTAATCATATCGCCTGATTCCGCCGTAATGGCGTACCAGTCGTCGCCCGCGCGCGAATACGTCACGTTTCCGATTTCCTCGGCGTATTCCAGCATAAGGTCCTTAGCCGCGCCGGACTTGCCCTCCTGCGACACAATCATGGTCGCTCCGCCGAGCGAGTCGGTCAGATTGAGCTTTTGATTGCCGGTAGTCTGGTTTGCGTGGAACGCGGACGGATACGGACACGACACGGAGCCGATATCGATAGCGGCGTAACCGCTCTTTGAAGCCTGAGCCGACGCTGCGGGAGTAGCGGCGGAGGAGGTTTTGACGGGCGTGGTTCCCGTCGCCGTTTGATTTAACGTATTATCGTGAGAGAAAATATTAAAACCGACTATTACGCTGAGTACGGCGACAAGCATAATCACTATAATAAATAGGAAAACACCGCCGCCGCTTTTGCGCCGTTTGGTACGCAACTGCTTCGCTTCTTTTTCCGCGAGACGCTTTTGTCTGTTCAGACGTTCTGTTTTAAGTTCTTCTATTTCACGGCGTTTGCCGCTGTTATTTTTTCTGACGGACTGCCCGCACCTGTCGCAAAAGCGCATGCCTTCTTTAAGCTGTCTGCCGCAGTTTTTGCAGTACATTTAAATCCCTCCGAAATTACTCTTTTTAGATATCTTAACCATTATACTATATATTGTGTTTAAATGCAAGTAATTTTCATATTTTTATTACATATTGATTACAAAACGCCGTTACACGGGGGAAATATTTGTAACATAAATTCAAAACGACGGTCAATAAACCGTCGTTTCAGTCTGATTATTTACCGCGATTTCTCAAGCAAATATTTTTCCTTCGTCGCCATGCCGCCGCGTATATGTCTTTCAGCCTTGTTGAGCTCCAGCACCGCCTGCGCTTCCTTGTACAGCGCGGGATTTATTTTCGGAAGCCGTTCGTGTACGTCCTTATGTACCGTAGATTTACTTACATTAAATACCTTTGCCGTTTTACGTACCGTGGCGCTATGCTCGGTTATGTACTGAGCGAGCTCAACCGCCCGCTTCTCAATATAATCCTTCATTCTCCCACCGACCTTTCTGTAAAACATATATATGATTTTTTCGGGTAATTTATGAAAACGAAAATTGTTTTTACAAATTCATATACATGCAAAATTAGACAAAATATACTGAATTTGAAAAAATTTATATAACATCTTGACAAAATTAATGTTGCGATGATACAATATAATAGAGGTATATCCTAAATGAATAGGGTGGTAATATGGCACAGTTGAAAATACGCGCCGGTACGAAGCTTTTTCTTGTATACGCGGGGGAACGCCAGGTGAAGAATGAGGATTTTACCGTGCGTTCCACATTTGAAAAAAATATTAATGAGTCCAGCTTTCTGATATCGGTTCCGATGAAAAACGGAAAGCGTATGGAGCCGAACGAGGAAAAGAAACTTCTTATTAAATATACTGCCGGCGGCGAGGATATTATCGTCGAGGGATATGTGGACGACGTAGTAAAACAGGGAATACGTCAGTACTGGAAGATACGCAAGGTTACGGACGGACGTAAGTTCTTTCAGCGTCTCGACGAGCGTATTCAGGTTGAGATGCGCCTTAGCTATACGCGTCTTTCATGGATTACGAATACTCTTGACGAGCAGCGAACGGAAGAAGGTCTTTCCCTCGATATTTCAGCCGGAGGTCTCGCTATGTTCTTAAACGACAAGCTGGACGTCGGTGAAATCATACAGATACATATGCCGACGGTAGGCAGAACGAAAGCGGGCAAGGGATTTACAGTGCGCGGAGAAACGTGCTGGCTGCGCGGAACGGATAAAGGAAATCCGTTCAGGCACACCATGGGCGCAAAGTTTGTATTTGACGCGACGGATGAAAAAAAGAAAATGGCGGCGTATATGGATGCGATTGCGAAGACCGCCGTATAATAGGGGTAAATCGGGTGGTAATTGTTGAGTACTGAGTATGAAAACGGAGTAAAAAATGAATATAACGGCGAATGGTATCCGCCTGAGGAATTCGACGTTCCGGAAAGCGATGAATCGAACAAAGACGAGCCTGCCGGCGATGACGGAAAAAAGACGGGTAAGAGCAGAGCGGAGAGAAAAGCCGAAAAAAGAGCGGAAACGGAGAGCGAAGAACCCGACCCGGCTCTGATAATTCCGCACAGAAAGCTTCTCAAGGTAGTAAGATATCTCGCGCGCTCAAACAAGGCGGCGCTTACGGCGGGCATACTGACGATTGTAGTGGGAGTTATGTTCGGTATCGCGTTTATGCAGGAGCATATGGGACAGTTTACGATAAACCTTAACCGTGTCGATATGTGGCGAAGGGCGATTTCTATGTCGGAAACAGCGGATTTCGCGAATCCCACGTCAAGACTTGTCGTTAATACAATACGCCGCACAACCAACATTGCGGGAGATGATATTCCGTGGGACGAGGTTGACGCCGGAGACGGAGACAAGAGCGGAAAGGATTACATATGCTATTCGTTTTACATAAGAAACGGCGGTATTGAGGACGTCGAGAGTCTCGCTACCGATATGAAAATGGAATATAAATCCAAGGGAGCGGAAAACGCTATACGATTGGCGATTATAAGAGACGGTGTGAGGACCGTCTACGCGACGCCGGCTAAGGACGGCGGCGCCGAACCGAATACCGTTCCGTTTAAGGACGACAGATACGTCATGGAGGAAGCGGTAGAAAATTTTAAAGTCGACGACGTGCATAAATATACAATAGTAATGTGGATAGACGGCGACGATCCGGAGTGCGTAGACGATATAATAGGCGGCTCGGTAAGATTTTCAATGAGCTTTGACACCGGCGAGTCGCGCGACGTGTCGCTTGTCGACTTTGTGAAGAATTTGCCGCTGTTTCGCGGAGCCGCCGAGGAAGGCGGTCTCGGAGACAAGAACGACCGCGAGGGCTTATGGGAGGAAGGAGCGCTTGAACAGCCTCTTGACGAACAGACGTCCGCTGAGGAAGAACAAAATTAATTTGTTAAAATATAAAAATATAATAAAAGGGGGAAACATTTATGAACACACATTCAAAAGCGGCTGACTTGAAAAAGCAGCTGCTGTCGGCCGTGGCAATGATGCTTGCCGCCGCCGTCGCGCTCGGTTCATCAACCTACGCGTGGTTCGTGAACAAGTCGAGAGCGGAGGTAAAAGACGTGCTTTTTCAGGCGTCGGCAGGTAAAAACCTTGAAATCGCGGGAGCGGTTGTAGAGTCGGGCAATGCCACAACGCTGTCGTTAACAGAGGGAGCGCAGATACCGGACAGCAAGGCGAGCATACTCACCTATTACAGCTCGGTTACTCCGGATATACTGGGAGAACATTCGTTCACATATCCGAAATACGGGGGTTCCAACGCCACGACGAACTTTATGACGCCTGTTTCCGCGGATTCAAGTCTGATAGGACTTTCCGATGCGACGTCGACATTCTATAAATCCTCAGAGTGGAACGGTACGGTAGAAACCGGAGGTTATGATAAATATACGCAGGTTCTGAGCAATAACAATAAGGAATATATCTGCGCGCAGATGTTCTTCAGAGCGAGCGAGGATATGGACGTTTATCTGAATTTGGATCAATGGAAGCTGTATTCGGGAACCGAAGACGCGGCGGATTCCGAAAGCATACCGTTCATTACATACTACAATCCGGCGGACGCCGATACGAACACTTTGGACGCCTATAAGCTTCAGGCTAAGGAACTGTCAAAGGCGCTTCGCATAGCCTTTGTCGAAGGCTCGGTAAACGACTCCAGCGTTCCGACAAAGAGTGATATACAGGTCGCTCAGTTTACATCGGATCATCTTACCAGCGGCAATATATTCAATACGGTAAGTACCGATGGCAACTCGCTCATTACCAGCGATACTCCGATAAAGACGGCTAGCGAGACTTCTACGACGGGTTTGTATAGTGTTACGGCGTTCGGCGACGCTGTTACGGATGTTGTTACAAAATATTCGATTACGGGCGCTTCGACGTCGACTAACAATCAGGAAACGGACGTAAGCAGTAATTTGACCAATTCAACAAAGCTGTTTTCTCTTGAGGCTAACGTGCCTAAGAGGGTTACCGTTTATATCTGGCTCGAAGGCACGGATCAGGACTGCGTAAGCGCTCTTTCGTCATATGTCGCGGGCGTATACCTTCCGTTTGTAGGTACGGTTACGGGCGATGACGGCAAAGTTTCGACCTACAGCCTTGACGGAGACGGCGGCAATGAAATTTCTACCTTCAGCGCCGGCGAAGAAGAAACCGGAGCGGCCGGCGGCGATACCTACGTTGTAGACGAGGGTACGGACGAAGATGTAAATCAGGAAGTAATTTCCGAGGAATAACCGGACGGCGGATAGCGGAGGAATAAAATAATGTTCAAGAAGAAAACCGAAACCGCGAATGTGAAAATGAGCGCGAAGCAGCGTCTGCATACAGCGGTATGTATGCTTTCGCTTACGGTGGTCGCTCTTACAACAGCTACATACGCGTGGTTTACGCTTTCGGCGAGTACAAGAGTTAACGAGCTTGAGCTTGACGTCAGCGCGGGCGCCAATATGAGAATCGCCACGAGAAACCTCGGAACCAATATAGACGATTATTTTGAAGAGGTTGTCAGCAAGGGCGGCGAGACGAACGCCGATATTGACGAATGGCTCCAAGACAAATACAGTATTTCCGTAGACGATATTCTGCTCAGTCCTCAGACGAGCGGCGACGGCGTTAATATTTATACCAGAGCGGAGAATGAGAGCTCGAGCGGCGACACGTCGCGCCCGAATCTTTCTTCCGGCTCGTTTATGCAGTACGAGCTTTATCTTATCGCCGAGAATGATATGCGCGTGCATCTCTCGACCGACGAGGATGACGACGGCATATATACTCACATTGACGCGGACGCGTCTTCGCTCGGAAATTCCGAGGCGAAAAAGCAGATTGTGAACTGCGTGCGCATGAGCTTTAAAAGCACCGATAAGGACGGAGCGGAGAGAGTTGTAATATGGGAGCCGAACAAGGACGTCGGAACGGCGACTACTCTGAAGGGTCACGCGAAAGACGACGATATAGGCACGTTTGACATGGATAAGCCGATGGACTATAACAATGACACATGGGTATGCGAGCTTATCGCGAACACACCCAAGCTTGTTACCGTGCGCGTGTGGGTAGAGGGCGAGGACCCCGCCTGCAACGACGACGTTCAGAGAGCGAAATTCCTGACGTGGCTCAGATTCCAGGGAACGGACGAAAGCAATAACGTTATATCATAATTAAATACCAAGCGGTACAGCCGGTGATTGAATCCGGCTGTACGCGCTTGAATTTTGCGTTCGATTTTCTTTTTGTTGCGGCGAAAAAGCTCGCGGCAAGAAAAAGAAGATTGAATATCATACTAAACACGGAAGGGTTAATATGATGAAAAAAGGAATTAAAGGAGTAATCAGAACGGTTTTCGGGGTAGTTTTGGCAATGGTTGTCGTACTCGCCGCGTTTTTTGTAATCGTTACGTTTACTATGAAGGGCGGCGGCGCGGAGGTCCCGCGGCTGTTCGGATATTCGGTTATGACTGTTCAATCGAATTCAATGGAACCTACATTTGTTAAAGGGGACGTTATTATCGTTAAGCAGGTGGAGGATTTATCTACTCTTAAAAAGGGCGATATCATTACCTTTCATACCGTGATAGATATGCAGTCGGTAATAAACACGCATAGAATCGTCAGAGTTTTTGACGATGATCCGGACATGGTGCAGTTTGAGACAAAGGGCGACGCGAACGACGAGTCGGATATGAGTATTGTCGGCGGCGCGAACGTAATCGGCGAGTATAAGTATTTAATCCCTAAGCTCGGCGCCGCGATAGACTTTTTGTCGACGAGCGTGGGATTTCTGATTATAATCGTTCTGCCTTTGCTGTTGCTTTTCCTGTATCAGGCGTATCATCTGATAAACGTCATTGTGGAAATGAAGAAACAGGCTGTCCTGGACGCTGTCTCGCAGACGAGCAAGGATAAGGGAGTAAGCGAGGTTGAAGCCGCTCAGGCTGCCGCGAGGGAAGCGATCGAGGAGGCTAACCGTCAGAAGGAAGCCGCTCAGGCGGCGATGAAGGCGGCGCAGGAGGCGCAGGCGGCGATTAAAGCGGCGCAGGAAGCGCAGGCAGCCGCCGCGGCAATTATAGAGCAAGCCAAAAACAGGGGAATAGACGTCGCACAGACGGATTCTCAGACGGCGGATAAGGAAACCGCCGATACTGTTGAAACACAGGAACAAATAAAAACAGAGAATAACGAGTAATCGGTTATACGCGGGGAATTGAAAAAATGAGTGAATTTTTTAAAATGGTATATGAGGTCGTCGCGCTCATATTATATACGATTGCCAATGATATATGGACGGCGATAAAAGCTTTGGGGCATATGTTTATTTTTGCGTGGAAGGATTACTGGGCGCTGTTCGTTAAGTACAGCTATGGATACAGCGGCGTACAGTGGGCGCTCGCGGTTTTGTTCGCGATTATAATTGTGGGAATTCCGGTATGTCTGCTGCTGTTCATCGGGTACAGAATATACCATTACAGAGGAATAAGACACTCAAAATTTAAAAACCGTGATTTGGTGCTTGAGATTAACGCGCTTAACAATCAGGTTAAAGACCTTATAAATGAGAAAAATAAGATTATGGCGATGAAGGTCAGTCAGCTCGGACTGTCGCCGAAGGATGATCCCGAGGGCGGAGCGGAGGATATCGAGTCATATGAGCCTGACAGAATTATAGACAGTGATGAGAGACACGCTATAGGCGGCTCGCCTATGGACGCCGCGCTCGGCGCGGCGGCCGCGACGGCTCTTAACTCAGTCGTTTCCGACGAGGGAGCGGTAAAAGTAGAGCTTGTCGAGAACAATGAGGAAAATACGGACGCTTCCGTGCGTTTTCCGAAGCTTGCTCTTGTCGACCGCCGGCTCGCGCTCAGACCCGCGCCGCAGTATGACGATGATATTACGCTTGAGGAGTTTGTTCGCCGGTACAGAATGTACGCCGCGGGTAAGCTGGGTCTTTACTACAGCGAGGAGACAATCAGAATGTTTGTTTCCTGTATGGCAAGCTCGAGGATTATTATTCTTGAAGGTATATCCGGTACAGGTAAAACAAGTCTGCCGTATTCGTTTTCGAGATTTTTGTCTAATCCGGCTTCTATTATTTCGGTACAGCCGTCTTTCCGTGACAGAACGGAGCTGTTCGGATATTTTAACGAATTTTCAAAGAAATTTAACGAAACGGAATTTTTAAGAGCGGTTTATGAAGCCGGCGGAATGGAAGACCCGTCGATGATAGTGCTGGACGAAATGAACCTCGCGCGTATAGAGTATTACTTTGCCGAGGTGCTGTCGGTGCTTGAAATGCCGTCAAGAGACGAATGGATAATCGACCTTGTTCCTATCGCGTGGGATAACGACCCCGAACGAGTTAAGGGCGGTAAGCTGAAGGTACCCGGAACACTGTGGTTTATCGGCACGGCGAATAATGACGACTCGACATTTACTATCACGGATAAGGTTTACGACCGCGCGGGCGTTGTGGAGCTGAACAAAAGAGCGGACGCCTTTGATGCGGAGGACGTCGAGCCTGTGCATATAAGAGCGGAACATTTGGAGGAGATGTTCGCGAAGGCTATCGAGGAGCATCCGATAAGCGACGCTACCATGACGAAGCTGAATAAGCTCGATAACTATCTTCAGACGAGATTTAAACTCGCTTTCGGAAATCGTATTACGAAGCAGATGGCGGCGTATGTTCCCGTTTACGTCGCGTGCGGCGGCACCGAAATGGGCGCCCTCGATTTTTACATCGCGAGAAAGATACTGAAGAAATTCGAGAGTATGAACGTTACTTATGTGCGCGATGAAATAAAGGATTTAATTTCGTTTCTTGATAAGACTTTCGGAAAGAGCAATCTTTCCGAGTGTAAGGATTATCTCAGAAGGATACAGAACTTGTTTTAATTGGGGGGATGAAAATTGGCAAACACATTGGAGGATTTGTATTTTAAATATCAGAATAAGGTTTCGAGAAGTCTGGAGACAGACAGATATTTTCAGTATATGTTTGAAATGGTGCTTGCCGGTTCAAATACTCTGAAGCAGACAAATAGGATTTTACATAAAAAGGTTGACGAACGCTGGCTTAAAATGGTTGAGGAAAGCGTTGACGCGCTTAATCAGATTGTAACAAATCCGCGCCGCTTTATCGCGACGGATGAAGAGGTTGTTCCCGTGGAGCTGGCGAAGCGCATAACGGCGGATTCGGTAAGACATTTGTCGCAGAACACACAATTTATCGGAGGAATCGGAAAAAAAGGCGAAATCCAGCCGACAAGAATTCTTAACGTAACAACGCGCGAAAGTTATGACCTGTACGAAAACAGATTTATTTTTACGCTTATCAAGAAGCTTGTAAATTTCATTGATAAGCGCACGGACGTTATCTTCTGGGCGACCGGCGACGAGCGTGAATCGCTTGTGGCAATGGAATCGCAAATTGACGACGCGTACGAGCAGATCGAGTATAAAATGGAAATGACCGTAAAGCATAAGCAAAGCTACGCGGAAACGGACGAGCAGCATATGGAAATATTCAAACGTATCGACCGTGTGCGCCGTCTTGTAATGGAGCTGAGAAGAACTCCGTTTTGTCAGATTATGGAGGGAACGGCCGTTGTGCGTTCTCCTATACAGAGAACCAACCTGCTTATTAAAAACCCGCAGTACAGAAAGTGCTATCAGCTGTGGCAGTTTTTGGAGAGTTATACCGACGTCGGATACTCGATTGAGGTGCGGGACACGGCGCTTGAATTCGACGAGGAGTATCTGTATCAGCTGTACACAAATTTGCTTATGAATTACACTGTGTTCAAGAGTATTCTTGACGCTGACCCGAGACGTATTGAAGAGGCGCGTCCTAAGCATAAAAAGACGATTAAACCTAAATTCGTAAAGCAGGTTGTCGAGCAGATTGTCGATGATTATGACATTCCCGACGTTGAGATTAAAAAGGTAATTATCGAGGAAATTACGAAGGCTCAGTTTGAATTGGAGAAGAAACAGAAAGCAAAGGAAAAAGCGCGTCTCGCAAAGGAAAAGGAAAAAGAGAAAGCGCGTATCGCGAGAGAAAAAGAGAAAGAGAAGGAACGAATAGCGAAACAGAAGGAAAAGGAAAAAGAGAAAGCGCGTATCGCGAGAGAAAAGGAAAAAGAAAAAGCGAGAATAGCGCGCGAAAAAGAACGCGAGAAGGAAAAGGCGCGTATCGCGAGAGAAAAGGAAAAAGAGAAAGCGAGAATAGCGCGTGAAAAGGAGCGCGAAAAGGAAAAGGCGCGTATCGCGAGAGAAAAGGAAAAAGAGAAAGCGAGAATAGCGCGTGAAAAGGAACGCGAGAAAGAAAAAATAGCGAAGCAGAAGGAGCGCGAAAAGGAAAAGGCGCGTATCGCGAGAGAAAAGGAAAAAGAGAAAGCGAGAATAGCGCGTGAAAAGGAACGCGAGAAAGAAAAAATAGCGAAGCAGAAGGAGCGCGAAAAGGAAAAGGCGCGTATCGCCAAGGAGAAGGAAAAGGCAAAAAGCTCCGCGGCAAGGAAGGTAAATCCGCCGCGGGAAGAGGAGACTCCGGGCGAGATTAAGACGTCGGAGGAATAAACGCATGAAACAGTATATTATGAAAATTGTTGACAGCGTTATAACCATGGTATCGATTATAATATTTCTGATTGCGGCAGTCGTAATCGTATCGGTTATAAAAACGCCGCAGGGAGAGCCTCCCATGATTTTCGGACGCACAATGTTTCAGGTGGTTTCGCCGAGTATGGAGCCGGCTCTGAGGATAGGTACCGTCGTCATGGTAAAGAAAACGGATATATCCGAGGTAAAAGAGGGCGACATAATCAGCTTTTATACGCGCGACCCGGATATCTATAACAGCGTCGTAACTCACCGCGTCGATGAAGTAGAGGATAGAGACGGAGTTTTGGCGCTGCGTACAAAAGGCGACGCAAATCCGTCGAGAGACGCGTATACGGTTAAGGAACGGCAGCTTATAGGAAAGGTTGTCGGACATTCAAATGTAATAGGCTCGTTCGTAATGCTTTTAAGCTACAGATGGATATTTGCTCTGCTGATTATTCTGCCTATGGCGTATATCGTTATAAGCAACGGTTACAAAATGATATCGTCGCTCAGGCGTGATAAGACGGGAAACGGGGATAATAGTAAAAATGACGAAGAATAAAATAAAGCTGACCAAAATACTTGTCAGCTTTGGAATAATGGTTCTGACGGCGATAATAGCAACTGTCGCATGGTTTCATTTCACGGTTCATCCCGATTTGAAAATGAAAGAATTTCAGTCGATGAAGCAGGGAAGTATGAAGCTTTCCGCCGAAGAAAACGGAGAGGATATCGGTTTAAACGGCGAGATAGAGCTTGATATTGACAACCGTATGGAGGAATTGTATCCGGGGTCAAGCGGAAGTCTGACAGTATGGATTACGAGCAGCACGTCGGATATTATATCATATATTCTTACGTACACCGAACCGGCGCCGGATACCGATCCGAGCGTATTTGAAAAAGCGAAGGACATAATAAAAAGACATATATTGCTTTTCGCCGAAAGAGAGGTTCTGTCGGAGACTCCGGCGACGGACAGCGCCGGCAATCCTGTTACGGATGAGAATGGAGAGCAGGCGTACGATTACGTCTACAGTTATTCAACTCCGCTTCTGCCTGTCGGAGAATACAGCGAATCCGAGGATATACCGCCTTACAGAATATACGGTCAGTTGCCGATGGAGGTTCCGCAGAAGGTTACAATATACTGGGTATGGCCGTACGACTATGAGGATTACGGCAAGTACGGCGACTACGGGTATCTGTTTCCGCCCGCGGAGGAAGGCGCGGAAACGGAGGACGACGGTCTTACCGACGCGGAGCGTTACGATGATGAGGACTCCTTTATAGGCAAGGTTGTCAATAATATGAGATTCAGGTTCTACGTAAACGGCAAGAGAAATATTTTAGAGCTGACAAACTAAAAAATAAGGTATGGGATATGGAGAAGAAGGGCTTTTTTGAAAAATTCAAAAAAGAATACGGCGGTCTTGAAATAATATGCGTTATTTCATCCGTATTGCTCGCGCTGGCGGTGGGAACATACGCGTGGTTTTCATCCAACGGACTGCGCTACTTCTTTGGAGTAAAGCCGGTGACTCAGGCGTATACCTTGTATCTTACGGACTCAAAGGATAACCGTCCGCTGGAGCTGAGAACGAAAATTCCGCCGAATATGAATTCAAAGCAGGAGTTCGTGTTTAAGGTGAAAAGCCGTTCGGGCGAGGGGGACGTTGAGAATGAAAGGCTTGATTACGAGCTTGAAATGAATTATACGGAAAATCTGCCGGTCGTATATAATCTCTACAAATATTCGGAGGACTACGGCGGATATGTTCTGCTGGACAGCTATGACGATATAACCGATGAAAGACGCGAGGAGGCGTACGGCTCGGGAGACTACGAGTACGGTTTGGTCATTCCCTATAATCAGGGACGATACAGGCGTTATCATAATACTGATTCTAGCGCTTACTTTACATTATGGGGAGTTCCGGATGTTTATAAGATTGAAATATTATGGGATGGAACCCGTGTTAATAATATATACGATTTGAATGAATATAACAAGGAAACAGACTTGATTTATATTGTAGCGAGGGAAATCAGTACGGAAAACAATACTTAAACGGAGTAACGGGCGGAGGCGAAATGTATGGAGGAGGAAATAAAGAACAAAAGAAAAAAATTTTCCTCAGCCGGAAAGATAATAATTATCGTCAGCCTTTCGGCTGCGTTTATTATAGCCGCTGTAAATATAGGCGTTTACACGTGGGCAAAATATCACAGCGAGGACAGCGGCAAGGGCGTTGCCACGGTATCGGCGGATTTCTTCTTCATGAGCAATTTGCTCGGCAATGTGGAAAGTATAGATTGGACTTATAGCTATCCCACGGAAAACGAGGCGACGGACGACTATCATAAGTTTGAATATGTTTACGGCGAAAGCAACTGGGACGCGACGACGCCGTGCGTGTACAACCTTGAAATTCATAACTTTGAAAACACGCTCAGATATAACGCCGAGGACGTCGAATACGCATTGTATGTGTGTCTGCCGAATCCGCCGGATACAGGAGACAAATACGAGTTTATATGCTATAACGACAGCATGCAGGAAACAGCGAGATATGACCTTAACAGCGAAACAATGGTAACGATAGAAAATCTTACTCTTGAGGGCGACAATGCGAGCAAAGACGTGTTTTCGTTGATTGTAACGCCTGAAACAGCCGCCGATTTCGTCCCTTCGAGCGTGATTATATACGCGTGCATTACGCAGCCGGATTACGTTGACGCGTCGCAGTATTATCTGGGCGGTATCTTCAGTCCTCAGGCGGCGAAGCTGTCGTATACCGCGACGGGAAAATTCGACGTTGAGGATGAAATCGACGCGGGAACCGACTGGCTTACGGCGCTTAATGATTTGTCCGGATATATTTATACCGTTACGACCGAAGGCGAGGCGGACGCGGATCACGATATTATTTTATACTGGAACGACGGCTACATAAATCTTGACTTGCATAATTCGTATTACACGGAGAAAACGACGCTTGACGACGATAACAAGTATGTGAACCGTATACCGATAGAGTACGACGGTTTTATCGCGCGCGGCAAGGTTGAGGATCTGCCCGCCGAAAAACAGGCGAGCGGATATACGGACTATATGGTGTATAATATGCCGGCGAACCGCAGCAGCTCGTTTGTGTTTTATAAGGCGAGCGGCTGGCTGACGGAAAATTTGCCGTCGGGGGACGAAACCGCCTTGGCGCCGGCGAGCTACAGCGAGTTCCGCAGACTGGCGCGGACGGTTCTTTATTAAAATATTGGGGGAAAATTGCAATGGCGCAGAAATACGTAAGAAAACTGAAAAAGCTTACATCGCTGCTTTTAACCGCGGCGCTTTTTCTGTGTTCTTATGAATCTCTGTGGACTTGCGCCACGGCCGAGGGGGAAAACAGCGCGGAGACGGCGGAAGTCTCAGAAATACCGAGCGGAGACGAGCTGTACGCCGAAGTTACCGCGCCGCCTGAGGAAGAGCGGAGCGCGGAGGAAGAGTTATATATTGCGGAGGAAAACGACGCGCAGACGGATTACGCCGCCGGAGCCGAGACTGCCGGAACGGAGGAGGTAATCGAGGAAGCCGAGGACGTCGCCGAGGAAACGGATCCGATATACGGAACGGAAGTAATTCCCGAAGAAGAATACGCCGAGGAAGCAGAGGAACCGGCGCAGACGCCGGAGGAGCGGGAAAGTATTACGGGAGGAATATCTCTTTTTGCCTCGGCAACGCCGACTCCGCGTCCGACAGCGCGTCCGATTACAGATGAGGACAGAGATTATTATAATAGTAAAAACGAATACGCGATAAATACCGTTGACGACTGGCTGCAAATTGACGCGCTGAGCAAGGAATATAATTTTGAAGGCAAAACGATAAACGTTATGACGCCGACAGGCGGCGGAGACGTGCATTATATAGACGATACGATTTTCTCGGGTTTCGGAGACGCGGATACGCCTTTCGCGGGAACAATCAAGACGGCTATAGCAGGTATTTCGGTAGAAACATCATGCCCGCTTATTTCGTATATGTCGTCAAAAGCGGTAATCGAACAATTCAGACTTAAAATGACGGGCGGAAACGCCGGCGTGGCGGGAACTCTTGTTTTTGAGGGCGACGCGGATACCGAAATGCTGCTTAAAGGCATAACCGTTACAGAGGGTTATCTTGACGGCGGAGACGAAGAAGGAGTCGGCGGTCTTTTCGGAACGGTTATAAACAATACCGCTTACAAGCTCACGATAAACGCCGCGACAGTCAGCGACAGCGAAACCGACCAGTGGGGCGGAATAAATATGACTTTCACCGAGCCTTCCGAAGGCGCGCCGGCGGTTACGGGCAAGAATGTCGGAACGTTTATCGGTAAAATAGAAGGAAACGTAACGTTTATAGTAAACGAGGATTTCCATATATCGGTACCGAGTCTTTACGGAACGGAGTCTACGGGAAGCGTAGTCGGAAAAATGGAATATTCGGAGCCGATTATGGCGGACTCTGTTTACAGCGAGCTGCTCGCGAATATTACGGGCGATACTACGGCGACATATCCCGTGTTGTATTTCAAGGAATGGGCGGGTTTTTCCGCCAAAAACATCAAGGGAACAGGCTACAGCGGCGGAGTCGTTGGCTACGCCGACCACGCCGTGATAACAAACGCCACGACAAGCTCTGTTCTTGAAATAACGGACGCCGCGATAGAAGGCGGAAAAGCCGCGGGCGGTTTTATCGGCTACGCGGCTTATACGACGATCGACGGTCCGGCAGATATGGGCGAGATAAAGGTAAACAACAGCACATTCACGTGTTCTCTTACCAACGAAACGAACGCTGTCGGAGTGGCGGGCGGTTTTATCGGCATATACGGCGACGGCAATGACTTTTTCAATAATATAAAAATGACTATTGAAAATCTCAATTTCACTACGGCGGATTATTCCGGCGAGAGCGCTTCTTTACCCGCGAAATACCTCGGAGGCTTCGTCGGCAAGTATGACTCGGCGGACGATATCGTAATTACCTCCGAAAGCGCGCCCATAACCATAAATAATATACATTTTAAGGTCAAATCGTATAACGCGTACTGCGGCGGCTTTGTTTCCTATGTTTCTCAGGACGCGGGATCGATTAAAATCGATACTGAGCTTTTTATAAGCAATATATATTTATACATACCCTCCGATGCGGCGTACAATAATTTTGCGACCGAAGCCTTCGGCGGAATTTCCGGCATTATAGAAAGCGACGGTCTTGAAATCAAAAACATTGAAATATCCGGTCTGTATGCTCAGGCGGGAAGATATATAGGCGCTGTCGCGGGAAAAATAATCGGCGCGAATTCTTCGTTTGACAATATAAAAATTACGTCTATGACGCTGTCCGCCTCGATTGACGGAATTTCCGTAAAGTCTTTAAACAACAGCTACCGCTGTATATACGCGGCGGGCGCTCTCGTAGGCGATCTGAGCGCGAATACGGAAATAAGTAACATTACTGTTTCCGATATCGCCTTCAGCCCGTATTTGAACAGCGGAACAAGCGACAATCCGACTGACGCGAAGCGCGGGATGGGAGGTCTTATCGGCGTGCTGGGCGATACGCCCGACGCTCCTGTGATCGACACGGGACAAAACGACTATACGGCGGATACTATCGAGAATATTTCCATAAGCGGAACTTTTAAATTTTCCATATACGGTTCCGGCGGCAGCTATACGCGCGAATATTCATCGGGACTTATCGGCTATGTGCGTCCGAAAACGGCTGTTCAGCTCGACGGAACTATAGATATCACGGGAATAACGGAATTTACCGCGAACATTTATACCGCCAGACTTGTCGGCGCGCAGCGCGAGGCGCTTATATATATGCAGCCGACCTGCGCCGTTTATTACGGCGAGCCTTTCGCGGAAATGGACGAGATATGCCATTACGGAGGAATTTACAGAAACGAAACCTTCTGGGACGATGAGAATATAGGCGCGGAGTCTGTCTCCTCCTCCGAGGGAACGCCGCTTATCGAGCGCGACCCGACGACGGAATCCGGAATTAAAATTAACGGAACGGTGGAAAAGTCCGGTGAAGGCTGGAATTTGCGTACCTTCGGAGACTATATAAGATTTACGATAGTAAACACCACCGCGGGCAACTACGGTATGGAGACCTTCGGCACGGATAATTACGACGATATTTCCGGCGGAACCTTCACGGTAATGAACGATATCGACTTGTCGGCGAGATATTCCGGAATTGTGACGCTGAACAGAAACGACGTTTATTACAGCAATTCAACCGGCGTATATTATAACAGCTCTGAAAAAAAGTATTACCGGTATTTTGATTTTTCGAAATATATGTTCAGAGGAACGTTTAAGGGCGCCGACAGTGAAAACGTCCCGACGATCACTCTGCCCGGCTTCCCGATTTACAGACAGTGCAATATCGGTTTGTTTTCGTCTGTTCTCGGAGCGACGTTTAAGGATTTGCGTATTACGGGAGTTCTTGACGCAACGCGGATATATTTAAGCGGCAATGTTTCGCAGCACGCTTGCGGAGCGCTTGCCGCGAACGCCTATAACGCCGTCAACGTGGAAAACGTGCGGATTGACGGCGTGACGATTAACGCGTACGCGTATAATAACAGTTATTCGGGAGACGTGTACTGCGGAGGTCTTTTCGGCGACATGGGATATTTTACCCGCACCGATTTCAGCCGTTACGGGAGCTATTATTACGAGGGGTACGACTATGTAGCGGCGTCGTGGGACGCGAACGGAAACGTGTCCGCTGCGACGTATACGTGGGAAGCCGATATAAAGAACGTCTCGGTAACAAATCTTACCGTAACCGCGAACTCTACGGACAGAGCGGTAATATATTCCGGAGGCTTATTGGGACGTTTGTGCTACAGCGACTCCGGCACGTATATGACGGTGAATTTCGATAATATCGATATTCAGAACGAAACCGTCGTTGATACGGTGGTAGCGGGAAGCACGAACATGTCCTACATGGCGGGCTTTATATCATATATCAAAGGACAAAACGGTAGGGCGCTTAAATGTAATTTTAACGACGTTCTTCTTGACAATGTCGGCATAACCGCCGATAAATCCAATATGCGCGGAGGAATACTGGGATACTTATGGCAGTATGCGGACGTCAAATTTACATTTACCGACAATACGGATACGGTCGTAGTGAAAAATTCCTCGTTTAATAATGTCCGGACTTCGAGCGCGAGCGTCGCGTTCGGCGCTATGCTCTACGAGCTGAGATACAGCGTTTTGGAGGCGGCGAACGGATTTACCGTGGACGGAGTAACGGTTTCCGCGCCGAATATCAACGGAGGCGAATGCAGTCTCTTCGTTTCGCAGGCGTTAAACTCGATGATTTTCCTGACGGATTACTCCGTCGTGAACACGAGCGTCGCGTTCGGCGGCGTCATGTTCGACGAAGTCGCCGGCAAAACAAAAAGTAACAGCTATTATCAGAATCCCGACGAATACGGATTCGGAATAGTGTCCCTGTCGGACACGGACGATCCGTACAGCCTGAAAAAAGAGGATTTCCATACGTACGAGTATCAGGCGGATTATACCGGCTGTCCTAATCTCGCCAATCCGCATTACAATATATACACGCGGTATTATTATAATATTCCCGAGATTATGGAAAAGCTCAAAGCGGACCCGCTGAAGCTGTCGACAGAGACGTATGATAACGCAACGTACAGAATAGCGGAAGCCGATACCCCGGAGAAGCTTATGATGTGGCATCTGCTCGCGGCGGCGCCGTATAATTCCGGCAACAACTCTTATATGATCGGATATTTCGACGGCTGCCTGGACGGTTCCGATATCTCTTTAAATACCGGCTACACGGCGAACGTTAAGAATATCAGCCTTAAAATCGACGGCGAGATCGATATGACGGGAATGAGCTTTTATCCCACGTATGTGTCCACAAATCAGATAATTGTCGGAGCAAATTACGATAACGAGTCTTCCGCCGAGGGCTTGGATAAGATTATTTTCGACTATGATAATATAAACGCCTGTGAAAACCGGAGCCTCGCGGCGGGAAAGAGCTGCGTACCGATGCGCTCGGGAAGCGTCGTATCGGGATTTTTCGATTCTTCTCAGCACAGTATGCTGCATACGGGACTTTGCCTTACATCGTCGAGCGCTTACGTTCCGTCGTACATAATGGGTTTGGCGTTCGGCGGCTCGGTGGGAACGGTGAGGTATAGCGCGGACGCGGTATATTCGGGCGCGCTCTTCGGCGGCATTGTCTTAAACAACTCGATCACCCGGCAGGTGATAATTAAGGATATCGTTCTCGACGGATTATACGTTGTAAATCCCGACGAGGATTACGACTCCGGCAAGGATGAAGGCAGCCTTGACAACTGGCAAAATTATTACGGTCTGCTTGTCGGCGGCTGGGAAAGCACGTACCTTTTAATCACCTTTGATACTATCCTTATGAAAAATTACGATACCTTCGTCTCGAAGTATCCGAATAAAAAAGCGGCGTCGGCGCTTATAGGAAAAGTAGGCGTCGCGACAAGCGACGGTTTAAAGAAATTCGAGTTTAAAAACATGTCGATTGCCGACGCGGAGGAAACCTCCGTTCTGACGGAGAACGGCACGGATTTGGAGAAAATTCACGCCACCTCCGCCGACCAGGTTATGGCGTTCGCGTCGTATGTGTACAGCTATAATTATCAGAAGGCGGAGCAGGGCGTATATAACTTCGACGACGTGGAGTATTTTTACGGAAACGGTCAGTTTACGCCGTCCTCCGGCAAGGAGTATTATATTACTCTCGGCAAGGAGCTCGGTTCCGACGACGGAACGACAAAGACGGAATATTACAACACCTCGTCGAAGGTAGGAACGGCGTCGTATGATTCCGCGAAAGCCGCCGAGGACTCGGACTACATTGATTTTGAGGAGACGGGCGGAACCGTAGAGCCAAATTACTGGCTTGAATTTTCAAATCTTAACTACAAGCCGTACATTTATAATTACGGCGTGCGTAATATAAACGTAAACTATAAATCGGGCGATTTGCTCGAGGGCTGCGGAACGTACGACGATCCGTATATAATCAGCAACGAACGGCAGTTGTATTCTCTTTACTGCTATCTCGCAGCGGGCGGCTCGCGATATACTTCGACGTACGATATCTCCGGCAATATTAAATACGAGTCTAACGTCTATTATTATCCGCAGTATAACAGCTCTTATAAGCTGAAGCTTAACGAATGGAAGGTAAATATACCGGGGCGCGAGGATGCGATTTGCGGCGGCGAGCATGAGTATCTTACGTACGATTACGCCGAAAATCCCGTAACGGGCTTCGACGACACGGCGTATCCGAACGCGACGTACAGAAAGGATGGTCGCGATTCGCGGATCACCGTCAATATGCTCAGAAACGCTTATTATAAAATCGTTTCCGATATAGATATGTCGGACTACGACGATTTCTACGGCTTGGGCAAGATCGATACCGCGATATCCACGGTTATCTCGGGCGGCGCATACTACCCGTTCACGGGAGTCATTATAGGCGAAAAGGAAGACGGCGGCAAGCCTGTTATTAAGATGCCGAAATTCACGAAGTTTACCGGTACCTACTCTAATATGCTTACTTATCTGAACACCTACGGGTTTGTGGCGTCGGCGAAGGGCTGCGCGCTGAAGAACCTCGAAATACAATATCCGGAGGACAGTCTTGCCAAAATCGGAAACACAACCAGCGCGGGCGGCTATGTATTCGGCGGAATAATCGGAACAATCTGGGGCGGAGACAATATCATAGACGACGTTACCGTCACCGGCTCGATTATGACGAATATAGCCTCGGTCAACTCCGGAACCTTGTGCAGGCAGTATATGGGCGCCATGGTGGGACATATCAGAGGAGGCGGACTTATATTAAGGAATTTCAGCACGGACGATTTCGCGGATTTCAATTTTAATATGACGGGAACCGCGAATAATCTGTCAGCCACTCCCAAGCCGGATACGACGCTTTCCGGCGAGCTTAACAGCGCGGGAGCCGAATATCAGTATATCAACGGAACGATCGGACGCGTCACGAACGGCTACGCGCTTGTCGAAAGCGTCGACGACCCCGAAAAGAACGTTGATAACGACGGCGACAAGCTTACGCGTCTCGATACGTCCGGACCGACGATCGATTTCAGCGACTATGACGAAAACACAACGAATAAGCTCCCCGCGTCCCAAAGCTACAGCCTTATCAACGGAGCGTATTACGACGGCGCGGAAAAAATAAAGATAACGAGGAACGGTTACAATTTCGACTGCGACGTATCGGACGCGAAGCAGCTTATGCTCTATTCGCTCGCCATGAATTCGGGCGGATTTTACACATGCTGCTCCAATACGTACACGCTCGCGAACGGCGCGTTCGGCAATCTGACGCACGTTTATTGGTGCGGAGGCTCGTCTATAGACTCGAGTTCGTTCAAAAGCGCTTACGACGTATACGCAAGATGCAGGAAGGCGAAGTACGACGCCGTCGGAAATTGTACGGCGGATACAGAGGATTATAAGTACGCGCGCGATTACGACCAGCTTAACACGGCTCCGTATCATATTACCGACAAGTCTGAGCTTGACGAGAACTCGTATAAGAATTACCTCGGATATAATTATCTGATAAGCAAATACTTTGAATTTTACGAGGGCGCCGTAAAGGACGAATTCTGGATAATGCGCCGCCCGGGAACATGCAATGCGATCACGGATTATTCCGTGTGGTTTAACATATTCAACTGCCACGATATCAGAACGACAAGTACCTATTATTACCGGCCCGACACGTATTATTATATAGGACAAACAAATCTTAACTTCGCTCAGAACGGTTATTACGACATGTCGCCGTATACGGAGTGCTTCAGGGGAATTGGCGCTCCGTTTTCGGACAGTGAAACGGGAGTATATTATTATACGAACGCCACCTTCAACGGCAATCTGTACGGAAACGGCGCTACGGTTAAGCTTGATATGCGCTCGAGGTTCGGCTCGGATTACGCCGGATTGTTCAACTATATCCAGTCGAAAACGATAGCGAGCTATATATACAATTCGGTGGAATATGTCTGTATGTATGAAATGCGCGATCTGACTCTTACGGGAACGGTTGAAAATATTAACACGAATTATCTTGCGGGAGGCGCCTCCGCGGGCATGCTTGCCGCGTCTATCGATTACGGCAGATACGCGCTGTCGAATATTAATATTAAAGACGCGCGGATAGCGGGATATTCGTATATCGGAGGAATGGCGGGACAAACCGGCTCAAACGCTCAGATTGTCGCCGATAACTGCCGTATCGAGGACATAACCGTTTCAAACAAGCCGCTTGATTACGACCGGTATAACAGCAGCAACTACCATTATACCGGGGGAATGTTCGGATATCTCAAAACGTTGAATTCAACGGTAAACAGCAGCTATATTACAAGCTGCGCGATGAGCGGCGTCGATATCGATACATATTCGGCAAGCAGGGAGTTTTACGCGGGAGGAATGGCGGGTTACATATCGTCTTCGTGTTTAAGCGTTTATGACGCCGATATAAATAATATAAATATAACGCATAAGACGACTTCCGGTTATTTAATCTCCGGCGGACTCGCCGGATATTCAAACAGCAACACGTCCCTTGAGCTTAAAAATATAAGCGTAAGCGATATAACAATGGATACGCGAGTGCAAAGTTACTACGCAAAATTAGGCGGAGGGTTTGGTCATATAAATTGCGATAACGTATACGCTGAAAATGTGAGTATAAAAAATATCTTCGTCACGGCGGGAACGGTAAAAATAACCAGCTATTACTACAGCGCTTCGGGAGGATATTTCGGCGGCTTCGCGGCTTATATAAATAACTCTCAAATTGATGTTAACGGTATATATATAGACGGACTAAAAACGCGCGAAAGCGAGCTGACGGTTACAACGGAGACTGTGGACGCCAACGGACAGTACACTAAAGTTAACGCGGAATGTACGCAGAATTTAACGTACGCCGGAGGCTTCGCGGGTTATGAGAATCAGAACGTCAGCTACGCCAAAAGCATAAGAATAGGCGCGCTCACCGAGGAAAATATAACGTCTACGCCCACTCCGTCTCCGACATGCGCGCCTCAGTCGGATACCGGCGAAGCATTCGCGCGTCCGACCGCGGCGCCCAATCCCAACAAGGGAGTCAGAAATTATATAAAGAACAGCGATATAATGGGCAGATACAGCGGAGGATTTATAGGATGCACATATCATTACGCAAGCTTGTCGTACACCTCGTCGACGGGCGTGAGCAACAATAAGACTATAGACTGGCTGATTTCGGATCTCGACATAATCGACAACAAGATATTGTCCCCTTATTTTTACAGAAGCTCGTACAATATGAACAATATAAAGGCGGACGCCAATTATTCATCGGCGGCGGGAGGAATGATCGGATATCTGTACAGGATGTGCAGAAGCGATTTGTACGCCAATAACGTAAATATAGAGCATAACGTTATCGGTACTATGAACAATTACGCCGCGCGGTCCTGCTCCGGCGGAGTATACGGAAATGTAACGGAGGGCGAAAACACCGATACATATTCCGGACGAAGCCATTACTATTATAATACGACGCTGAAAAATAATTATATAGGACCTCTCGATATTGTAAAGAATGAGGAGCAGTATTACACGGCGAGAAATGTGGACAGCGCGTATAGAATGTTTTTGGCTCAGCATGCGGCGTTCAACGACGTCCGGACGGCGCCTATAGACGAGCTCGGAACATATTCGAGACTGTTTACGGACGGGGAGATGACGTCGTCCGATACATGGGATTACGAAGTAAACCAAGCGGGAGACGGCGAGTGGTACGCGCAGGATAATCTGTACAGATATTCCAAGAATGTCGGAACCTTCGCGGGATACGAGAGTCAGACGCAGACGAAAAGAATAAATCTTTTCTTCGTTTCGCCCAATGTTATTTACGACAATTCGCAATACAGCTACACGGATGAGGACGGAAACGAGGTAACATCAACCGCCGCGGCTCACCGCCCCGCGTTTGACGTCGGAAGCAAGAGCGTCTTGACGGCTGAGGACGATCCTTACGAATACAGGGAATATACCCATATTATCTACGACGACGCGAACGAGCCGACGAAGTACGGAGAGTGGGAGAGTACCGCCGCCGACTATGTTGTGCCGCAGGCGCTCGGCTACGCGGATAATAACGATTACCTTTTCGCGCAGCTCCGTAATATCTATTCCGGCTATAAAGCTCAGATACAGCCTTCGTATATCGAAACCGCCGAATATGATGAAACGGTAAGCCTGTACAGGCTGAAGGATAATTATCGTCAGGACGAAAACGGTTATACGATGGACGAGGTATACGACTACATCTATTACGGTTACGAGCGGGACGCGAACGGCAATCAGATATCGGATACGACGTCTTATATGTCGACGTATAAGGACAAGGACGGAAAAACGGTGCCTATGCTTGTGTATAAGGCTCAGTACGGCACGCCCGACACGCTTATAAACTCTATTATTAATATACTGACGAACAACGCGGGCGCGTATAATTCCGAGACGGGATATTTTAACGAGGGCGTTCCGTGCATACTGGACGTTCAGTCGTGGAAAATGGAAATGACCGACGGCGTCGCGTCTCCCGTTATGAACGCGGACGGCACGCATAAGCAGGGCGGATTTTCGGTTACGTATACGGACGGCGATCCAAATCCCGTACCGTCAAACACCTCCTCGCCGAGACCGTGGGAGAGAGATTTCACTCTGAGACATACGAGCTACGACGATCAGAGGGATGAAAAGAACGGCACCTTTACGGTGCTGCATATAACATACGGATGGGATAATTCAAATATGACGCTCGGCGGATACGGACTGAACTCCCAAAACGTCATGACTCTCGATATTCCGGTTTACGTGTCGAAGCTGCTGGAGGTTCAGATTAATATGCGCACGCTTTCCGGAGTTCAGCTTTCGGGCAATAATATGTTTGAGCATGGCTCCGCGGCAGGTACGGTCGTGCTGAAAAAGACGAATACGGTTATGGCGGAGTATGTTTACGATTATCCGAGGACAACATATGACGCCGTTTATCTGAAAAAGAAGCTGTCGTTTGAAATTTCCACGGGCAATATGTATCTGTATAAGGATACAAAGATTACGCTGATAGACGTCACCGATAACGATAAAGAGTATTATTACTACGTCGACAAAACGACGGTAAATCCGCAAATTCCCTTTGAGGCGTTTGTGGACGCGGACGGCGTTAATTATCAAACGCGGGATCTGTCCGATACGGAGCAGTATCCTATTTTGGGAACGGAACATAATATTTACACCGATTTGCGCGGGCAGAAGTGGGGAGGCTCCCCTCAGGATTCCGGTTATATAAGCAATTACGGAGTCGGAGTCGAGAAGTTTCTTATAATAATAGACAAGTCGGCTACGCAGATTGATGAAAACGACACGAGCGCGTACGCATATCATTCGATTCATGTCAGAGTGGACGACGAAAATACAGATCCGGTTCTTATGGAGCGAATAAGATACGACGGAAAGAATTACACTGATACGCCGGAGAATACGCCTACGGATGAATATCCGAATCCCGATTGGTATGGCGGGGAGGTCAACGGCTATACGGCGTACAATTACGTTACGATACGCGAGATCGACGACGTTAAGGCGACGCTGCCTTCCGGCGCGACGGAGGGCTTTGACGGCGCGGTTGAGGAGGATATCGGCATAGGCAAGGGCAAAGTAGTCAAGGCGTCCGTGGATTACTCGCTTACGGCGAGCGTTATTTACTGGACTGAAACTCATAAAACCGCCACAGATCAGTATCTTGATTTTGTAATATCTATTCAGAGCGATAATAAGTATGCGGCGCTGCCTGTCGGAACAAAATACTCCTTCGACGGGTCGGAATGGTTTACTATCGGCAAAGGCATGGACTACGAGTACGGTAAAAAGCAGATTTATTATTACGCCGACAGAGCGAAAAAGGATATTGACGCCGGCGGCGACGGAGAAGCATATAAGTTTCTCATAAATCAGCTGGAAGGCGATTATAGCGGCACGATAGATATTTACTTTGATTTCCGCGAATGCAGCGACGCGGCTTTCAGCGACGGCAACTATTATATTCAGGTGGACGCGTATAAAACAACAAGGCGCGAGTATCCGGTCAGCGGAGATTATCAGGACAGCTGGCTGGGAGATGTGTACGCTATATATAATGAAGGAAATATCGGCTTCGCTCTTCAGGAGGACGATTTGCTCTACAGGGGAATTAACAGATATCTGCCGAAGGTTTCCGATAACGGCAATATTGATTTCAAGGGTCAGCTGGATTTCAGAAAATATCTTGACGAGGATACAAATCAGATTAAGGACGTCGTTGCAAATCAGTATTACACTATAGTGATAAAGGCGTTCCGAAAAGAGGAAGACGGTCAGTATCAGGAATACAATGACATAGACAGACTCAGTATTTATTACGACAAGCCGAAATATGACGAGGCGTCGGGTGAATATGTCTACGACGGCGTCGTGGATGACGACGATCCTTTGATATACGGCTATGACGAGAGCTCCGGTATGAATGTCGGAGGCGTTTCGTATAAGTTTACGAAGGATCAGCTTAACGCGGGTTCAAGCATAGGAGGCGTGTCGGAGCTGGCGTTTAAGCTGAAATACAATACGGACGAGCTTACGGAATATGATTTCTCAAACTATAAGTTTGAGGCGTACCTGTGCATGAGCGAGGATCCGGTTACAGACGAAGCGATCCCGGACGGTTCCGCCGCCGCCGTCGACGCCGCCGCGGCGCAGATGGTAATGAATAACACGGAACCTATTTCCGATTACCTGATATTCACAGTCGCGAGGCTGAAAACTGACTGATTATAGTTTCCGGGGATAAAAATAGGTATGAAAAAAGCATTAAAAATATTTTCGACGGCGGTCAGCGTTATTATGATAGCCGCGCTCGCGGCGCTTATGTGCATGGGCTGGCTTAATATCAGCGGAAAGGCGTTTCATATTTTCGGTTACGCTCTTCTTAGAGTGCAGACGGGCAGTATGGCGCCGGCGTATGAGGAGGGAGATTTCCTTTTAGCTGAAAAAGTCGATACAGATACGCTTAAAGCGGGCGACGTTATTACTTTTTATTCGCGCGATCCGCAGATCGCCGGTATGTTGAATACTCACAGGATAACGGCGGCGGAAGGACCGAGCGGCGCGAGGGTTTTTACGACAAAGGGCGACGCGGCTGAAAATGAGGACGCGTACAAGGCGCTTGAGGAAGACGTATTCGGCGTGGTGAGAGGCAAAGTCGGATTTCTTAAATCGCTGGCAAAGGTTCTATCAATACCGTGGGTATTCGGCGCGGTGGTATTTTTTCCGCTTATACTTATGATCGCGGTCGAGGCGCGGTCGGTAGCGCGGATAGTCAGACGGAGCAGAATCGACAGTCGGCTTGCCGAAATGGGATTGGATCCGGAGAATGATACGGTAAGCGCGCTGGCGGGTAAATACGGAATTGAAATATTTATAAACGCCAAAAAAGAAATAGACGCTGAAAAAAACGCGCGGAATAAATCGGGGGAAGAATGATTTAAATTAAATATTATTTTCAAATATACTTTGCGGTATACTTGAAAATATGCACAAAATTTTCATTAAAATTTCTACAAATTTGTAGAAATTTTAATGAAAATTTTTTATGAAAAAACTTGCCAAACGGCATTAAATCGTGTATAATAGACATGTTGTGACTTATGCGCGCCAATGCGCATACAGGTACTGACAAGCGATGATACGGGAGGTTGCGGCTCAGACTTAAGTGCGGAAGCCGGTTTTTCCGGGGAGCGAGTCCGATTCAAGAAACCGGGCGGCAGTCGATGTTTACTTGCGGCAAAAGCGGCGATACAGCCGCGGACGGCGCGGGTATGCGGAGAATTTGCTAACTTTGCCCGAGCGTGTATAAAATACGGTTCGGGTTTTTTGTTAAGGGTGGCGCGAAACACCCGGCAGTGTGTGCAAATTTCGTAAGCTGTCGTGCAGATTACAACACAAAAAAACACAAGGAGGGAAAAGTATGGCAGCAAACCAGAAAATCAGAATCAAGCTTAAGGCTTATGACCATGTTATTCTTGACCAGAGCGCCGAAAAGATTGTTGAAATCGCAAAGAGAACAGGCGCTAAGGTGTCGGGTCCGATCCCGCTTCCGACTGAGAAAGAAATCATCACGATTTTAAGAGCGGTTCATAAGTATAAGGATTCTCGCGAGCAGTTCGAAAGAAGAACTCACAAGAGACTGATTGATATCGTGGTTCCGGGCGCTAAGACGATGGAATCGCTTATCAAAATAGACTTGCCGGCGGGCGTTGAAATCGACGTCATCCAGAAGTAAAAAGCCAAAATGCAGTAGCTCTGAACGCTATGATGCAGGTCAAGTTTGCGGGGCTTTTACGCAAACCAATAACTGAATAAGGAGGAAAAATCATGAAAAAAGCAATTTTAGGCACAAAGATTGGCATGACCCAAATCTTTGGCGAAAGCGGAGTAGTTATCCCCGTAACGGTTGTTATGGCGGGTCCGTGCGTTGTCACACAGAAGAAAACTGTTGAGAACGACGGTTACGAGGCTGTTCAGGTAGGCTTCGGCGACGTAAAGGAAAAGCATCTTAACAAGCCGCAGCTGGGTCATTTTAAAAAAGCAGACACTGCAAATAAAAAGTATGTCAGAGAGTTCAGGCTCGAGGATTGCTCGACGCTGAACGTAGGAGACGAGATTAAATCCGACATTTTCGCGGCCGGAGAAAAGGTTGACGTTACAGGTATCTCAAAGGGTAAAGGCTTTGCCGGCCCGATGAAGCACGGTCTTCACAGAGGTCCTATGACTCACGGTTCAAAGTCAAAGAGAGTATCCGGTTCAATGGGTATGTGCTCTAACCCGGGACGAGTTTTCAAGGGTAAGGTACTTCCCGGACACATGGGTGTTCAAAAGGTTACGGTCCAGAATCTTGAGGTTGTCAAAATCGACGCTGAGCAGAATCTCATCCTTATAAAGGGCGCGATTCCGGGATGTAAGGGCGGACTTGTTACAGTCAGAAACAGCGTAAAGGCATAATCGAGGTTATTGGAAAGGAGGAAATATAATGGCTACAGTGGCTTTATATAACATGGAAGGCGCAAAGACAGGTTCTATGGAAGTTTCCGACGCTATCTTTGCCGCTGAAGTGAATGAGACGGCGCTGCATCAGGCGGTTGTCAATCATCTTGCAAACCGCAGACAGGGCACGCAGTCCACAAAGACGCGTACGGAAGTACGCGGCGGCGGCGCTAAGCCTTGGAGACAGAAGGGTACAGGCCGCGCGAGACAGGGTTCTATCCGCGCTCCGCAGTGGACGGGCGGCGGCGTAGCTCTCGGACCTAAGCCGAGAAGCTACAGATTCAGCGTTAACAAGAAGGTTAAGGCGCTTGCTCTCAGGAGCGCTCTTTCGGCAAAGTACGCCGATTACAAGGTATTCGTTATCGAGGACATGAAGCTCGACGAAATTAAAACGGCAAAAATCGCGGCTCTTTTAAAGGGTCTTGAGATAAGCTCGAAAGCGCTTATCGTAACGGATACGGCTAATGAAAATATTTATAAGTCAGCAAGAAACATCAAGGGTGTTTCGGTTACACCGTCGGCTAAAATTGAAGACGGAGAGCATAAGGCGGGAGGTATAAACGTATATGATATTCTCAGCCATGACGCTCTTATTCTTTCAAAGGAAGCCGTACAGAATATTGAGGAGGCGCTTGCATAATGAATTCATACGATATTCTTAAAAGACCAATCATCTCTGAGCGCAGCATGGAGACAATCCTCGACAGAGAAGGCAACGAGATAAAGAAGTACTCTTTCGAGGTTCCGAAGACCGCAAACAAGGTTGAAATAAAGAAGGCTGTTGAAGAAGTGTTCGGCGTAAAGGTCGCAAAGGTCAACACAATGAACGTTCTCGGCAAGGTTAAGAGAATGGGCCGCTATGAAGGCAGACGCGCTTCATGGAAGAAGGCTATCGTTACTCTTACGGACGACAGCAAGACAATCGAGTTCTTCGAGATATAATCGTTGCAAATTTACAGATAAGGAGAGTAAAGGATAATGGCTATAAAAAAGTATAATCCTACTTCGCCTGCCAGAAGATTTATGAC
>CAYRSG010000009.1:0-47937 GCA_964426905.1 uncultured Clostridium sp.
GGATTTTTGGCTTTTAAAAGACCTTATCCAAATAAAAATCCACCCCGCCGGGTTTAGAAGCGAGGTCGATGACGAGAGCGTCTTTTTTTATCCTTGAAAGAATTTCGCCGTCAAGCAGCATAGCGGGGACGGTATTAAAGATTATATCGAATTCGCGGATATGCTCCTTAAGAGCCTCGAGCGGCAGCGGCTCGTAACCATGACCTTCAATCATAGCGAGGTCGGCGTATTTACGAGCTTCAACACATGTCTGAGCGCCCATTCCGCGCAAGTCCTTTGAAAGAATTTTTCCTATTTTTCCGTAGCCGAGTACAAGCGCTTTGCAGCCGTGAATGGTAATAGGCGTTTCCGCAATCGCTATTTCAATCGCGCCCTCCGCCGTAGGTACGGCGTTTCTTATGGAAAGCTCCTCGCGTTTAAGATAATCTCTGTAGGCGATATTATTATCTTCAAAGGCTTTTTGCAGATTCGGCTGTATCTGTCCGCCGAAGACGATTGCCGAAGGGTTTATCCCTCTTAACAATTCTTCAATCGTCATAGCGGTATTCGCGTAAGGTGAATTGATTGTCGCGCCGTCAAACGTGACCGGTACCGGAAGTATAATGATATCGGAGTTCAGGACAAAATCCTTGTCTTTTTCGGAATCAAGGCCGTCCGAGAGGATATCTTTGTCAAAGCCGCAGAGGAAAACATGATAGCCCTCGTCACGCATAAGACGAGCGAGGGTAAGCTGTCTTAAATCTCCGCCTATGACGGAAACTGTTTCAAACATACAAAATCACCATAGCCTTTCAGCCCGCAAACGGCGGATAAAAATTTTAACGCTCTTATTTGCGGGCAGATAAGGCGTTAAACGAATAATACGTTAAACGTATAACGCGGTATATTTTATTCCTTGGGTTTTCTTTGCTTTATATAATATGTAACAGGATAAAATTATGTTCTGATTCGCCGTTATGAATGAAAAACTATGAGGGGAAATGAGCGGACTTCGGCTTTTTATACCGCCGTCCGCTATTCCGAGACGGCGTCCGTATTTTCCGCGATGCTGTCATATATGATTTCGCCGCCGTCCGACGCGTCTGATTGGTCTGCTATCGCCGCGTCGTTTCTTTTTATATGACGGCCTATAATTTCCGAAACGTCCGAAACTGTGACAAAGGCTGATTCATCGCTTGAATGAACAATGTTTTTCAGCTCGGATATTTCCATTCTCGTTACAACGCAGTATAAAACGTCCTTTGTTCCGCTCAGAAGTCCCGTGCCTTTTAGCTTGGTGCAGGTTCTTCCGAGCTTATAATAAATTTCATTGGCTATATATTGTCCGTCTTCGCTTATAATCATAATCGCCTTTGCCTGCTCCATACCCTGCTCGACAATATCTATAACCTTAAAGGTTATAAAATACGTGAGAAGACTGTACATAGCCCTGTCCCAGCCGAACAGAATACCCGCCGCCATGTAAATTATCACATTTGCTCCGAGGATAATCTGCCCGATTGAAAACGAGGTCTTTTTACTTATAAGCAGAGCTATAATTTCCGTTCCGTCAAGGCAGCCGCCGTAGCGGAGCGTCAAACCGACGCCCGCTCCGAGAAGAATACCGCCGAATACAACGGCGAGCAGCTCGGTTTCCGTTACGTTGGCAAGCGAGCGGAATACCTCAAGCAATACCGAAAATAAAAGCATTCCGTAAATTCCGCGTATAAAAAACGCTTTGCCGAGCTGTTTAAATCCTATTATAAGAAACGGCAGGTTAAGTATAACTATAAACACGCTCATTTGCAGCGGAGTAATCTTGTCAAGAATCATGCTGATTCCCGTAATGCCGCCGTCGAGAATGGTTGACGGTATAAGAAATTCTTCAATGGCAAACGCCGCGAGAGCAGCGCCCGCGGTTATCATAAGGTAGGGGAAAATGTAGTTTTTAAATAATCGTTTCAGCATATGCGTATTCCTTCCTTTCGTGCATTTTTAATATTTTCAATATTATACTATTTTTTGCCGGAAAAATCAACGCTTATATGACTTATTGCCGCGGTACGGTAATTTTGTCTTATTTACATATTTTTGACAGCGCGTTTGGATTAAATTTGCAATAAATGCAATAACATCTATTTATCTCTTGACGCCTTCGCCTAAAATATGATATAATAAATTCAATCAGAATTAGGATTGCGGCCGATTAATATCCGCGGCGGTCCTTTTAATTAAGAAAGGGGAAATAACAATGAAAATAAAAAAAGCGGCGGCGATGATTATCGCGGGAGCAATGGCGGTTACGGCAATGGCGGGCTGCGGCAATAACGGCGCGTCTACTGATTCCGCGTCAAACGACACTGCTTCGAGCGCCGATAAGGTTTACAACGTAGGTCTTTGTCAGC
This sequence comes from uncultured Clostridium sp., assembly GCA_964426905.1. Classification (GTDB taxonomy): domain Bacteria; phylum Bacillota; class Clostridia; order UBA1381; family UBA1381; genus Hominilimicola. The sequence continues at coordinate 2,385 of CAYRSG010000009.1, forward strand.
TTGTACAGCATGCGGCTCTTGATAAGGCGACGGAGGGATTCCGCGACGCGCTTACGGAAAAGCTCGGAGATAACGTAAAGTTTGACCTTCAGAACGCCGCGGGCGACAGCGCTACGTGCGCTACCATAGTAAATCAGTTTGTTTCGTCAAATTCGGATCTGATATTCGCGAACGCTACGCCGGCTTTGCAGGCCGCCGCCGCCGCGACTTCGGATATTCCTATCGTCGGAACGTCGATTACCGATTACGCGACCGCGCTTGATATCGACGACTGGACAGGAACGACAGGCAGAAACATTACAGGTACGGCAGACCTTGCTCCGCTTGCCGAACAGGCGGCTATGTTTAAGGAGCTTCTTCCCGACGCGAAGAAAATAGGCATGCTTTACTGCTCGAGCGAGGCGAACTCAAAGTATCAGGTTGACAAGGTAAAGGAAGAGCTGATTAATCTCGGCTACGAATGCGTTGATTACGCGTTCGCGGATTCAAACGACGTTGCCGCAGTTACGACGACCGCATGTGAAAACTGCGACGCTCTGTATATTCCGACAGACAATACCGCGGCGGCTAATACGGAGATTATAGCTAACGTCGCCGACCCCGCGAACACGCCGATTATCGCCGGAGAGGAAGGCATATGCGAGGGCTGCGGTATCGCGACGCTTTCAATTTCATATTACAGCATAGGCGAGATCGCCGGTGAAATGGCGTACGATATTCTTGTAAACGGCGCCGACCCTTCGTCAATGGAAATCAAGTATGCCGACGACCTGACAAAGAAGTATGTTAAGGAACGCGCCGACAAGCTCGGAATTACTGTTCCCGAGGACTATGAGGAGCTTGGAGCTTAAAAATAAACATTATTATGAAATTGTTAATTTGCAATGGGGCTTCGGAGCCTCATTGCAAATTTTTAGTAACATGGGAAATTGCCCGCTGCGTGAGCAATTTTGCTTGTTCAAAAAGTGTAACAACTAATGATTACGGAGGGAATCAAATATGCTTGGGCTTTTAAACGCAATGCCCGGCGCCGTGGCTCAGGGTATAATATGGGGCATAATGGCGATGGGCGTGTATATAACATTCAGAATACTCGACGTGGCGGATTTGACTGTCGACGGCTCTATGGCGACGGGAGGAGCGACTATGGTTGTGTGCATGACGTCGGGTATGAACGCCGGACTCGCGATGCTTACGGCGTTCGCGGCGGGCTGCGCGGCGGGGCTTGTCACCGGTATTTTTCATACGAAATTCGGCATACCGGCGATACTGTCCGGTATACTTACGCAGCTGATACTGTATTCGGTAAACCTGCGTATTATGTCGCAGAAGGCGAATCTGCCGCTTTCGGTAGAAAAATATAATCTGCTTATATCGCTCAGAAATCTGCCGCAGGCTATCGTTGTGGGACTTATATTTGTAGCGGTAATAATAGCCGTTATGTATTGGTTTTTCGGGACGGAGCTTGGTCACTCGCTCCGCGCTACGGGCTGCAATCAGAATATGGCGAGAGCGAACGGAATTAATACGGACACGAACAAAATAATAGGTCTTGTTATTTCCAACGGCATAGTTGCGCTGTCCGGAGCTATGCTCGCGCAGTATCAAGGCTTTGCGGATATAAATATGGGACGCGGCGCAATCGTAATCGGTCTTGCGGCCGTCATTATAGGCGAGGTGATTTTGGGCAAGCTGTTTAAGAATTTTGCGCTCAAGCTTTTGGCGGCTGTTATCGGCGGAGTTATATATTATATAGTGATAACGCTAGTTTTGCGCATGGGACTTAACGCGAACGACCTTAAAATGTTCTCGGCGCTGGTTGTGGCGGTATTCCTCGGTATTCCGTACTGGAAACGTAAAATATCAGAGAAACGCACATCAAAGGAGGGCGCGCGATGCTAAAAATTAACGGTGTTTACAAGACCTTCAATAAAGGCACGATAAATGAAAAACGCGCGCTTAACGGAGTCGATCTGCGGCTTGAGGACGGCGATTTCGTAACGATAATAGGCGGCAACGGAGCCGGCAAATCGACGCTTTTAAACAGCATATGCGGAGTGTTTCCGATAGATCGCGGAAGCATAGTTATAGACGGCGCGGACGTTACGAAGCTTCCCGAGCATAAGAGAGCGAAATATCTCGGACGCGTGTTTCAGGACCCGATGATGGGTACGGCGGCGGATATGTGGATTGAGGAAAATATGTCGCTTGCGTTAAGACGCGGAAAACGGCGCGGATTAAAATGGGCGATTACGCATAAAGAACGGGAGATGTACAGGGAAATGCTTTCGCAGCTCGGACTGGGACTGGAGAACAGGCTTTCGAGCAAGGTGGGACTGCTGTCGGGAGGACAGCGTCAGGCGCTGACGCTTCTTATGGCGGTAATGCAAAAGCCGAAGCTGCTGCTTCTTGACGAGCATACCGCGGCGCTCGACCCTAAAACCGCGGAAACGGTACTGAATCTGTCGGAAAAGTTTATTGATGAAGGAAAACTGACGACGATGATGATTACTCATAATATGAAGGACGCAATCGCTCACGGCAACAGGCTCATAATGATGCATGAGGGACGCGTTATTTACAGCGTGAGCGGCGAGGAAAAGAAAAAGCTGACGGTTGACGATTTGCTGAAAAAATTTGCCGATTTAAGCGGCGAGGAATTCGCGAATGATCGCGCTTTGCTGAATTAAAATAAGATTTAAAGGACTGCTTCGGCAGTCCTTTCAGACTGTGGACAAAACCCCTGCGGTTTTGTCTTTTTTTCGCTTGTTTTCGTTTATGATTTCAACTCCTTTCTTTTCCGCGATTAAAAAATGCGCGGCAAAGCTGCAAAGGGAGCCGCCGCGGGTGAAGCGGGCGCGGGCGAAAACGCCGCGTTCCAAAAAAACGCCGTATACAGCGGAAAATATTTTACAGAACCATGGACAAACCGCGCTAAAATGATGTATAATGTAAAGCAAGGAATAAAACGGGATGGTGAGGGTAAAAATGGGAGAAAAGAATCTTCACAGCGGTCACAGGGCGCGCATGAGGAAGGATTTCAGTCTTAACGGTTTCAGCAACTGGCACGAGCACAATGTACTGGAATTTATTCTGCATAAGGGACTGCCGAGAGTGGATACAAACGAAATCGCGCATAAGCTTATTAATGAATGCGGAGGTTTCGCGGAGGTATTCCGCGCGCCCAAGGAACAGCTTACAAGCGTTATGGGAATAGGAAACGAGACAGCCGAGTACATACATATGCTCGGTGAGTTTGTACATTATTATAACGGCGTCCGTTTCGATATTAACAGGCTTGTCCTCGACAGCGAGACATGCGAAGGATATATGCTCAATCTTTTTGACGGCAAGGAGAGAGAGTATTTTTACATGATATGCCTTGACGCGCGCAGCAGGATTATATATCGCGAGCTGCTTTTTGAGGGCAGCTTTGAGAGTATGGACGTGGATATTTCAAAGATTATACGCGTCGCCGTGAAGTGCGACGCGTCATATGTGGTTTTCGCGCATAATCATCCCAGCGGTATAGCGATACCGTCGAACGCCGATATAGTTTCAACGCGGACGATCGAGCGTTCGCTCGCGATGTGCGGGATTAAGCTTCTCGACCATATTATAGTCGTGGACGGCAAATGCGTGAGTATGCGCAGCAAATATCTGAATTATCCGCTCGGAGATATAAGCGATATAGTTCGAAATACGGCGAATAAGGTGAAAAAGAAAAAATAATCGGGTTATTTTACACAAAAGTATTTTTATAAAGACGGTCAGATTTGGCGTATGGCAATATTGACTTTATTACGCTGATGTGGTAGTATATTCTATTAGAGGATTTACTGTAACTGTATACATGTTTAACTTTAAATCAGACAGGGGAGGCAAAGGAATGGCAAAGGTTGCAATCATGGGCTACGGTACCGTAGGCTCCGGCGTGTATGACATAATTAAGACGAACGCCGACAAGCTCAGCCGCGGCGCGAACGGAGAAGCTGTTGAGCTTAAATACATTCTTGATATACGCGATTTCGACGACCATCCCGAAAAGGAACTCTTTACGAAGGATTTCAACGATATACTCGGCGACGGCGAGGTAAGCGTTGTCGCGGAGGTTATGGGCGGACTGCATCCGGCTTATGAATTTACAAAGAGTCTTCTTGAATCGGGAAAGAGCGTTGTCACATCGAATAAGGAGCTTGTGGCGACATACGGCGCGGAGCTTCTGGAGATTGCGCGCGCGAAGAATGTAAATTACTTCTTTGAGGCGAGCGTAGGCGGCGGTATTCCGATTATAAGACCTATGCACCAGTGCCTTACGGCTAATAATATAACGCGTATTGCCGGAATCCTGAATGGTACTACGAACTATATTTTAAACCAGATGATAAAGAACGGCAAGACGTTTGAAACGGCGCTTAAAGACGCGCAGGACAAGGGTTTCGCCGAGAGAAATCCCGCGGCGGATATCGAGGGTCACGACGCGTGCAGAAAAATCGCGATTTTAGCGTCGCTCGCTTCGGGCTGTATGGTTGATTACAACGACATTGATACGGAGGGTATCACGAATATTACTCTTGACGACGTTAAATACGCGGCTGCTATGGACGCCGTGATAAAGCTGATAGGCTACGCCGAATTCGGCGAGGACGGAAAAATTTATTCAATCGTTTCGCCGATGGTGATAAAGAATGAAAGTCCGCTTTCAGGGGTTGACGGAGTATTTAACGCGATACTCGTAACCGGAGACTGTGTTGGCGAGGTAATGTTTTACGGAAAAGGCGCGGGCAAGCTTCCGACCGCAAGCGCGGTTGTCGCGGATATCGTCGACGCGGTTAAGCACAGAGAGAGAAGCAAAAAGATATTCTGGAAAAAAATGGACGAAAATATCATGGCGGACGAGGACAGCAAAAAGTTCCCGTACTTTGTGAGAACAACGGATTCCGCCGATAACGTCCGCAAAATATTCGGAAAGTGCGAATTTGTCGATAACATAGTTGAAAATGAGTCGGCGTTTGTTACGGCGCCGCTTACGAAATCCGAGGCGGAGGAAAAAACCGCGAAGCTTTCGGGCGTTGTGACAAATATCAGAGTATTGAATTGATGATAAAACTTAGAGTACCTGCCAGTAGCGCAAATATGGGCGCGGGATTCGATACGCTCGGAGTGGCTGTCGGATTGTACAACCGCATGAAGATTGAGGAAATCCCGGAGGGACTGGAGATTATAAACGAGAACGCGCGCGGCTTTATCCCTAAGGACGGCAGCAATTTGATTTACCGCGCGATGCTCGAGCTGTTCGGATATGTCGGATACAAGCCGAAGGGTTACAGAATAATCCAAAACAGCTCGATCCCGATGACAAGAGGTCTCGGCAGCTCCAGCGCGTGTATAATAGGCGGAATGCTCGGAGCAAATGTTATTTCGGGAAGGCGGCTTTCATATAACGAGATAATACATTTAGCTTCAAGGATGGAGGGACATCCCGATAATGTGGGACCGGCGCTTTACGGCGGTTTCTGCGTGTCGCTTACAGAGGGCGAGCGCACTATTGTTAAAAGCGCAAAGATAGAAAACAATATAAAGTTTGCGGTAATAATCCCGGACTATTTTGTCGCGACGAAGAAATCGAGAGACGTTCTGCCCTCGGAGGTTGAGTTTTCCGACGCGGTATACAACATTTCGCACGCGTCGCTGTTTCAGGCGGCAATGATTTCGGGAGATATGGACGCTTTGCGTATCGCCGCGGGCGACAGACTGCATCAGCCGTACCGCAAAAATTATGTCGACGGCATGGAGGACATTTTTGAAAAAACGTATTCTCTCGGTTCGCACGCTACATATCTGAGCGGCTCGGGACCGACGATATTGTCTGTGCTGTCGGGCGGATACGGCGGATTTTTCCGCGGTATGCGCGATTATTTTAAAGAGAACTCGCTATCTTGGCGATGCATGATATTGCCGATTGACAACGTTGGAGCGGCTCTGTCGGTGATTTAAAAAAAGATTCGCCGCAAATTAAAGATTACGATATAGAATTCAGAAAGGGAAAATAAAAGATGGGACTTATAGTTCAGAAATACGGCGGCACGTCCGTCAAAGACGCCGAAAGAGTAATGAATGTCGCGAGACGTATTACCGACGCGTACAAGGCGGGCAGCAGTGTGGTTGTCGCCGTAAGCGCACAGGGAGATACGACGGACGACCTCATAGAAAAAGCAAAGGAAATTAATCCGAACGCGTCGAAGCGTGAAATGGATATGCTTCTCGCGACGGGCGAACAGATTTCGATTTCGCTTCTGGCTATGGCGATTGAGAAAATAGGCTGTCCCGTAATCTCGCTTACGGGCTGGCAGGCGGGCGTAAAGACCGACTCAAAGTACAGCGCGGCGAGAATTAAAGCGATAGACACGGAAAGAATTCAAAATGAGCTTGACAGCAGGAGAATCGTAATTGTCGCGGGCTTCCAGGGAATAAATAAGTATGACGATATAACTACTCTCGGCAGAGGCGGCTCCGATACTTCGGCAGTCGCGCTCGCGGCGGCGCTTCACGCGGACGTATGCGAGATTTACACAGACGTCGACGGCGTGTACACCGCCGACCCGAGATTTGTCAAAAACGCTTACAAGCTGGAGGATATTTCGTATGATGAAATGCTTGAGCTTGCGTCTCTCGGCGCGAACGTGCTTCATAACAGAAGCGTTGAAATGGCAAAGAAATACAATGTAAAGCTGTCGGTAAGATCAAGTCTTAATAATAATGAAGGCACATATGTTAAGGAGGTAGAACAAGTGGAAAAGATGCTCGTCAGAGGTGTGACAAGGGATAATGACGTCGCGAGAATCGCCCTTTGCGGCGTGGAGGACACTCCGGGAAAGGCGTTTACCGTGTTCCGTATGCTCGCAAAGCACGGAATAAGCGTGGATCTTATCATTCAGTCAATCGGAAACAGCGGCAAAAAGGATATCAGCTTCACGGTTACCGAGGAGGATCTTCAGCCTGTTCTTGATCTGCTTGAAGAAAATAAGAATATTATCAAGGCGGACGAAGTCAAATGGACAAAGGACGTTTCCAAGGTTTCAATCGTCGGCGCGGGTATGGTTAATAACTCCGGCGTAGCGGCTACGATGTTTGAGGCGCTTTATGACGCGCACATCAATATTAATATGATAGCTACCTCGGAAATAAAGATTTCCGTGCTTGTCGACAGAAAGGACGCCGAAGCGGCGGTTGTGGCAATACACGACAAGTTTATGCTCAAATAATTTTTGAGCTGAATAGCAGAGAAGAACCACAAGGGCGTGGCGGGATTCCGCTTTATGCACTTGTGGTTTCGTACTGTAATAAAGAGGGAGAATGGCAAGTGGAGGATAAGATTATAGGCAGAAATCCCGTAGCCGAGGCTATCCGCTCGGGACGGAGCATTGATAAAATTCTTATTAAAAAGGGCAAATATGAAGGCGCGGTTGCGCCTATAATAAAGAAGGCCAAGGACGCCGGAATCATTATTCAAGAAGTCGGAAGAGAAAAGCTGGATTATATCGCCGAAGGCGGAAATCATCAGGGTATCGTCGCTTATGCGAGCGCGTATGAATATGCGACAGTGAAGGATATTCTTGACAGAGCGCGTAAAAAGGGCGAGCCGCCGTTTATCATAATATGCGATAAAATTACCGACCCTCATAATCTCGGCGCGATATTGAGAACGGCTAACTGTGCCGGCGCGCACGGGGTCATAATCCCGAAAAGAAATTCTGCCGGTTTAAACAGCGTCGTTGCGAAAACCTCGGCGGGAGCGGTTGAATATACGCCCGTGGCGAAGGTTACAAATATAGCCGCGGCAATAGACTCTCTCAAGGAGGAGGGCTTGTGGATAGCCGCCGCCGATATGGACGGAGAGGAAATGTATAACGTGGATTTGACAGGCTCGATCGGACTCGTTATAGGCAGCGAGGGCGAGGGAGTCGGAAGGCTTGTAAAGGAAAAATGCGATTTTATCGCGCGTATTCCGATGAGCGGCGAGATAAACTCGCTTAACGCGTCGGTTGCCGCCGGAGTGCTGATGTACGAGGCGCTCAGACAGCGGGCTAAAATTGTATAAAATATACAACAACGCGCCGGCGCGCGCCGTGCGCGTAATGTATAAACTTTATTATGTATATTTGAATAATATTAAATATAATGTTAGAATTATATGAGAAAGGAAAAGATACATGAAAGCAGTAGTAACGGTTGTAGGAAAGGACAGGAAGGGCATTATTGCCAAGGTAAGCGCGGCGCTTTACGAGAGCGGAGTAAATATCGAGGACATTTCCCAGACTATTATGCAGGATATGTTTACGATGATTATGCTTGTGAAGTTCGACGACAATTCCGAAGTTTCCATTCGGGATATAACGGAAAAGCTGAACCGTGTGGGAGAGGAATCGGAGGTTGCCATACATGTTCAGCGCGAGGAAATCTTTTCCTCAATGCACCGGATTTAAGAGGAGGCGCGGCTATGATTAATCCTTTTGAAATAATAGAGACTATCAACATGATAGACAAGGAAAATCTCGATATACGAACAATAACTATGGGTATTTCCTTAAAAAGCTGCGCGGGACCAGACGTCGACACGGTATGTGAAAAGGTTTATGGCAAGATAACGTCTTACGCAAAGGATTTGGTAAAGACGGGAGAGGATATAGAGGAGCAGTTCGGAATTCCGATTATCAATAAGCGTATTTCCGTAACTCCCATAGCGGCGCTTGTCGACGCGCTCGATTCTCCGAACGCTGAAAAATGCGTAAAGCTGGCGAAGACGCTTGACCGCGCCGCGAAAACATGCGGCGTGAATTTTATAGGAGGCTACAGCGCGCTTGTGCATAAGGATTACACAAACGGTGAAAGAATACTTATCGAGTCTATTCCCGAAGCTCTTGCCTCAACGGAGCTTGTATGCTCGAGCGTGAATATCGGCTCAACGAGAGCCGGCATAAATATGAACGCCGTAAGACAAATGGGACAGATTATAAAAAAGGCGGCGGAAATGACCGCCGATACGCAGGGCTTTGCCTGCGCGAAGCTCGTTGTATTCTGTAACGCCGTCGAGGATAACCCGTTTATGGCGGGAGCCTTCTTAGGCGAAGGCGAGGGCGAATGTGTTATAAACGTAGGAGTAAGCGGACCGGGCGTTGTAAAGTGCGCTCTTGAGAGAGTAAAGGGCGAGGATTTCGGAGTCGTCGCGGAAACGATAAAGAAAACCGCGTTTAAGATTACGCGTATGGGTCAGCTTGTGGCGCGGGAGGCGTCAAAGCGTCTTAACGTGCCGTTCGGAATCGTGGATTTGTCGCTTGCGCCTACGCCGGCGATCGGCGACAGCGTCGCGTATATACTTGAGGAAATGGGACTGGAAAAGTGCGGAACTCACGGCACTACCGCCGCTCTCGCGATTCTCAACGACGCAGTTAAGAAAGGCGGAATTATGGCGTCCGGTTATGTAGGAGGTCTTTCGGGAGCGTTTATTCCCGTGAGCGAGGACGCGGGAATGATCGCCGCGGTGAAGGAAGGCGCGCTGACTATTGAAAAGCTGGAGGCTATGACGTGCGTATGCTCGGTGGGTCTGGATATGATAGTTATCCCGGGCGATACGCCCGCCGAAACGATTTCGGCGATTATTGCCGACGAGGCCGCTATAGGAATGGTAAATACAAAGACTACCGCGGTAAGAGTGATACCCGCGCCCGGCAAAAAGGAAGGCGACGTTGTCGAATTCGGCGGACTTCTCGGAACAGGTCCGGTGACGCCGGTAAAGAAATATTCGAGCGCGGATTTTATCGCAAGAGGCGGAAGAATACCCGCGCCGCTGCAAAGTCTTAAAAATTAAGAGGTGACTTAAAGTGGAAGAATTGATTATGAAAATAATTGATATCGAAGAGAGAGCTCAGGAGGTTATCAAGGACGCGAAAAAAGCGGACGAGGAGCTTCCGGAGCGCATAGACAGCGAATGCCGGAAGCTGGAGCAAGATATTGCCGGAAAAGTCAAAGCAAAAAACGCCGCCTTACGGCAGCTGGAAAATGAAGACGCCGATAAACGGATTAAAAAAATAGAAGCCGATACCGAAAAGCGCCTGTCCGAGCTCGATGAGAAATATAACAAAAGCAAGGAACAATGGGTAAACGGAATAGTGAACAATATTATCGGCGGATAAGCGAGGTGTTGCAGAATGAACGCGGAATACAGCGCTATCGCCGCAAAGCTCAGGGCGATGTACTCGAAATTTCTTACAGAAGAAGATTATGAGGAGCTTCTCGCGAAAAAAAGCGTAAACGATATATGCGCTTATATGAAATCTACCGCCGGATACGGCGAAGCGCTCTCCGGAGTCAGCGAGCGCAATATACACCGAGGCGAAATGGAGCTTCTGCTGTACAGCGAAATAATGAACGAGTATGTAAGAATTTACAACTTTATCGACCACACAAAGCGAAGGCTTATCGAGTTCTGGTTTATGCGTCGGGAGATAGAGTTTTTGAAGCGTGAGATACGCTGTATCTATACTCACGAGGAACGCGGCGACGACGAGGCGAACCGGGGATTATTCGACGCTTTTTTCAAAACGCACACAAAGATAAACCGTGATATAATGAGCGGCGCGAAATCGCTTTCCGACTGTATTGAAGCGTGCGCCGACACGCCGTACCGCGAGCCTTTAAAAAGAGCCGAGAGCCTTGACGCGGATTTGTTTTCTATGGGAATGACGCTCGATTCGTATTATTACTCGTCCGTATGGCGCACAATCGGAAGAAATCTTAAAGGCGAGCAGGAGGAGCTTTTCAGGAAGCTTTTGGGCAGCGAAATTGATATGCTCAATCTGATGTGGATTTATCGGGGAAAGAAATATTTTGATTTCCCCAATGAAATAATTTTTACTTATCTTCTGCCCGTCCGATACAGACTGACCGAGGACGTCATAAAACAGCTTGTAAACGCGGACGGCGTTGAAAGATTTACCGAACTGGCGGCTTCGCTGACCTCCTATGGGGGGCTGTTTGAAAACTGCGATAACGGAATATTCCCCGAGGAGAATTTCAGATATCTCTTCAACGGATATTCCAGAAATATATTTGTTAATCATACCGAGTCGCTCGCGGCGATTTACGCGTATCTTAATCTGAAAGAGGTTGAGTTTGACAATATTACAACAATTACGGAGGGAATAAGGTACAGCCTTAATTCCGAATCTATCCGCAAGCATATCGGTTATAGTAGAGGAGGGGGAAAATGTCAGTTGTAAAGATGAAATCCGTCACAATAACGGGGCAGATAAATGAATTTGACTCCATAGTTGAAAAATATGTGTACGGACGCGATATTCATCTCGAAAACGCCATGTCGGTTCTTACAAACAGAGGCAGACTTATGCCGTTTGAGGAGGACAGCGAATACGATACGGTCGCAAAAAAGGCGATGAGCGTTCTCAGCATGGCGAATTATACGGTCAGCGATAAGATTATCGCGCCGGAAACGACGACCGCCGACGAGATGAACGGCTTTATTGATGAAATAAACGATCATATTCGGGATGAGAAAAAACATGATGAAGAGCTGTCGGAGCGGATTGACGCGAACGAAACGGCGATAAGCCGGCTTGAGCTTATGGCGTCGGCGGACGTCGATTTGTCGAAGCTGATCAACCTTGAGTTTATACGCTGTAAATTCGGACGTATTCCGAAGGCGGGTTATAAAACGCTTATCACATATCTTGACGAGCTCGAGGCTTTCTTTGTTAAAACGGCGGAGGACGCCGCGGATGTGTGGGGATTTTATTTCGCCCCGCTTCTGAAGGAAAGAAAGGTGGAGGAGGTATTCAATTCACTCTACTTTGAGAGCGTTCCGCTTGCGGCGGATTACAAAGGCACGCCCGCCGAGATAAAACAAGAATTTGAGAATAAGAATAAGGAGCTTAAAGCGGAGTTAGCGGAAACAAGGGAAAAAACAGCCGATATGCTTTCGAGCGTTACCGATAAGCTGTGCGGGATATATAACCTCGCGCTGAAGCGGAATCAGCTCGCGCAGATACGGCGCAGCGCCGTACACGGAGATATGTTTTTTTACGTTGTCGGATGGATGGACGCGAAGAGCGCAGGAAAGCTCGAGAAGGAGATTGAAAAATCCGGCGACACAGCGATGATTTATATAGAAGACGCGGAAAACGTAAAGAATATTCAGCCGCCGACAAAGCTGAAAAACAATCCCGTATTCAAACCGTTCGAGATGTTCGTCAAGATGTACGGACTTCCGAGCTACAACGAGCTTGACCCGACGCCGATACTCGCGGTAACGTATATTTTGTTTTTCGGAATAATGTTCGGAGACGTGGGTCAGGCGGCGGCGCTTTCGATCGCGGGATTCCTGCTCTATAAGTTTAAAAAGATGGACCTTGCCGGAATTGTGGGCTGGGTAGGTCTTTCGGGAATAGTGTTCGGATTGGTATACGGCAGCTTCTTCGGCAACGAGGAAATAATTCCCGAGCTTCTGCACACAACTCCGATACAGCCGATGCGCCAAGCGATAATGATGCTTATAGCGACGATAGCCATAGGCGCGCTGATAATAATCTTCGGTATGATACTGAATGTAATAAACGCTCTGAAGCGTTCGGACGTCGGAGAAACGATATTCGGGCATAACGGCGTCGCGGGAATAGTTTTCTATGTAAGCATGCTGCTTCTGGCGCTTAATATGATTTTGGGCTGGGGACTGCCGAATAAGCTGTTCGCGGTTCTGCTCGCCGTATCGGTAATTATGATGTATATGTGCGAGCCGCTGTCAAATCTTGTAAAGGGTAAAAAGGACTGGCTCCCTAAGAGCGGAATGTTCTATGTGGAAAATCTGTTTGAAATGTTCGAGGTTATACTCAGCTTTTTCACAAATACGCTCTCATTTCTGCGAATAGGAGCGTTCTCGATAGTTCATGTCGGTATGATGATGGTTGTGTCGGTGCTGTCGGGAGGCGGAGGAGCCGGAGGAGCGGTTGTGGCTGTAATAGGAAACATTATAGTTATGCTTCTGGAAGGACTTATCGTCGGCATACAGGTGCTTCGTCTCGAGTATTACGAGATGTTTTCAAGATACTTTACGGGACGCGGACGCGAGTTCGAATCTCTTCAGGATAAATAATCAAACGTATATTGGAGGTAATCAAAATGATAGTAAAAATTTTAGTTGCATTAATAGCTTTAAGCGTGATCGCGCCGTATGTTATTTACCGCGCGTCGGGAAAGAAAAAGGGTAAGGAATGTATTCTTATGAACGCGATAACCTTTTTCAGCGCCATAGGCATAGGCGTCGTTTACTCGCTCGGATGCGCTGTTCCGGCGTTCGCGGCGGGCGAGAGCGCGGCTCTTTCCGTAGGCGACGGACTCCGTTATATAGGTATGGCTCTTTCAACGGGACTCAGCGGTATCGGCGGCGGCGTGGCGGTCGCATCCGCGGCGAGCGCGGCTATCGGCGCGATGAGCGAGAATGAGAAAATCATGGGTAAGACGCTTATCTTTGTTGCTCTTGCCGAGGGTATCGCGCTTTACGGACTGGTTATTTCAATACTTATTATGCCGTCGTAACCAAATCTTTCGACGTCAGGAGGATTAGATATGAAAATGTATTTAATCAGCGACAACATTGATACGCAGATAGGCATGCGTCTTGCCGGCATAGACGGCTGCGTCGCGCATGACAGCGAGACGATTATCAATGAAATAAAAAAAGCCGCCTCGGATAAGGATCTGGGGATTCTTATATTTACGGAAAAGGCCGCGGCTATGGTAAAGGACTATCTGAATAACCTGAAGCTGACGCTGCATACTCCGCTTATAATAGAGATTCCCGACCGTCACGGCAGCCGCGATATAGCGCACAGTATTAACAGCATGGTACAGGAGTCTATAGGTCTGAAGCTGTAATGGGAGGTAAGAACTTTGGAAAGCAAGAACTTAACGGAAAAACTAAACAATTTTACATCGCTGGCGCTTAAGGACGCTCAGGAAAAGCGCGGAGAGCTTCTGCATAATATAGAAAAGGAGTACAGCGAAAAGATTGACGAAAAAGAGACCGAGCTTTTGCAGAACGCGTATGAGAATATTCAGCAGTGTATTCGCGACGCGAAGAAGGATGCTAACGCGCGGACGCTTCAGGCTGAGCTCGAATCGAAAAAACAGCTCATAATGAGGCGAGAGAAAATTATCGGCGAGGTAATGAGCGGCGCTGAAAAGAAGCTGCGTGAATTTGCCGCAAGCGGCGAGTATGAGGAATGGCTTATTTCCACGATAGAAAAGGCGCTCTTTGAGGTAGGAAAGGGTTCAAAAACCGTGTATATTTCACCCGACGACATAAAATACAAGGAAAAAATCGGGAAAATTCCCGAGACGTCAAAACTGACGATTGAGGCTTCTCGGGAGAAGGATTTCATCGGCGGAGCAAAGATACTTAATACGGACAGAAAGGTTTCCGTGGACTATTCTTTCAGGGAAATGCTTTCCGAACAAAAGCAAAAATTCCTGCAGGAGAGCGGCTTAGCGCTCGGATGAGTCAAAGAAAGGATTGAGATATATGGCTAATACAGAAGGCAGGATATTCGGCATAAACGGTCCGGTCGTCAGGGTAAAGGGTTCCGATTCCTTTGAAATGCAGGAAATGGCGTATGTGGGCGAGGAGGAGCTTATCGGCGAAGTTATCGGAGTGACGTCCGACACAACAGTAGTTCAGGTATATGAGGAAACAACGGGGCTTAGGAAGGGCGAGAAGGTAGTCGGCACAGGCGGACCGCTGTCTATAACGCTCGCTCCCGGAATATTGTCGGATATTTTCGACGGCATAGAAAGACCGCTGAAAGAAATAAGAAATATTTCCGGCTCCTTTATCGGACGCGGAGTCAAGGTCACAAATCTTGACGAGAAAAAAAAGTGGAGCGTAAAATTCAGGGCTAATAAGGGAGATTATGTAAGAGGCGGAGATATAATCGCCGTCACTCCCGAAACAAGTCTGATCGAGCACAGAATAATGATTCCGCCGTATGTAGAGGGTACGATTGAATGGATCGCGCCCGACGGCGATTATACTATAGCCGACACTATAGCGAAAGTAAGGCGCGGCGACGAAATAAAGGAAATTACAATAAAGCAGAAATGGCCGATAAAACAGGCGAGACCGTATACGACGCGTCAGCCTATTTCAAAACCTCTGATTACGGGGCAGAGAATTATGGACACTATGTTTCCGCTTGCAAAAGGCGGCGCGGCGGCTATTCCGGGCGGCTTCGGAACGGGCAAGACAATGAATCAGCATCAGCTTGCGAAATGGTGCGACGCCGATATTATCGTATATATCGGCTGCGGCGAACGCGGCAACGAAATGACGCAGGTACTCAGCGAGTTTTCCGAGCTTATCGACCCGAAATCGCAGAGACCGCTGCTTGACAGAACGGCGCTTATAGCGAATACGTCAAATATGCCTGTGGCGGCGCGCGAGGCGAGTATATATACGGGCGTGACGATTGCGGAATATTACCGCGATATGGGCTATGACGTCGCTCTTATGGCTGACTCCACGTCAAGATGGGCGGAGGCGCTTCGCGAAATATCGGGACGTCTCGAGGAAATGCCGGCGGAGGAAGGATTCCCGGCGTATCTGGCGTCGCGTCTTTCGGCGTTTTACGAGAGAGCGGGTTACGTTACAAATCTTAACGGCTCCGAAGGCTCCGTTTCGATAATCGGCGCGGTATCGCCTCAGGGCGGCGATTTTTCCGAGCCTGTAACTCAGAATACGAAGCGATTTATCCGCTGCTTCTGGGCGCTCGATAAATCGCTGGCTTACTCGCGTCATTATCCCGCTATTCACTGGCTTACAAGCTACAGCGAGTATATAGGAGAGCTGACGGATTGGTACAGTAAAAATGTCGCTCCCGATTTTATTGAAAAAAGAAACAGAATTATGGCGATTCTTCAGGAAGAATCGAGCCTTATGGAGATAGTCAAGCTCATAGGCGCGGACGTTCTTCCCGACAGTCAGAAGGCTACGCTTGAGGTCGCGAGAACCATCAGAACAGGCTTTTTGCAGCAGAACGCCTTCCACGCGGTCGATACGTACGTTCCGCCGGAAAAACAAAATAAAATGATCGATATTATTCTTTTATTTGACAAGAGAATAAGGGAATGTGTGGAAAAGGGTATAGTGCTTTCAAGAGTTTCAAAGAGCGGAATCGCCGACGATATCATAAGAATGAAGTATACAATAGGAAATACCGATATCGACGCGCCGTTCCATGAGCTTGAAAGAAAGATAAACGAAACCTTTGATGAAATTATATCTTACCATGAGAGCTGAAGGAGTGAATAAAAAATGGCGATAGAATATATGGGGCTTAATAATATTCAGGGACCTTTGGCGGTTATCGACGGAGTAAACGACGCGTTTTATGAGGAAATGGTTACGGTTACGCTTGACAGCGGCGAGAAGCGGATAGGGCGCGTAATTGAGATTTCCGGCGACAAGGCGGTCATACAGGTTTTCGAGGGAACGTCAAATTTGTCGCTTACGAATACAACGACGAAATTCATAGGCGAGCCGATGCGTCTGCCGCTGTCTAAGGAGATGCTCGGCAGGACGCTCGACGGCGTCGGCAGACCGATAGACGGTCTGGGCGAGTATTTCGCGGACGAGGTACGCGACGTTAACGGTCAGCCTATAAATCCCGTTTCGCGCGAATATCCGAATAACTTTATTCAGACGGGCATTTCCTCAATAGACTGTCTCGCGACGCTGATAAGAGGTCAGAAGCTGCCTATTTTCTCGGGCGACGGTCTTCCGCATGACGATTTGGCAGTACAGATAGCGCGTCAGGCGAAAGTCGTAGACGCCGACGATGAGGATGGCGAGAAATTCGCGATAGTTTTTGCGGCGATGGGCGTTAAGCATGACGTTGCGAATTATTTTAAAAAGTCGTTTGAGGAAAGCGGCGTTCTCGGCAAGGTCGTAATGTTTTTAAATCTTTCAAACGACCCTGTCGTTGAGAGAATAATTACGCCGCGCTGCGCGCTTACCGCGGCGGAATATCTGGCGTTTAAGCATGATATGCACGTTCTTGTAATACTTACGGATATGACGTCGTACGCCGAGGCTCTGCGCGAGGTGTCGTCCTCAAAGGGAGAAATCCCGTCGAGAAAGGGTTTCCCGGGTTATCTTTATTCCGACCTCGCGTCGCTTTATGAGCGCGCGGGAATTATAAAGGACGCTAAAGGCTCCGTTACGCAGGCGCCTATTCTCACAATGCCGAACGACGATATAACGCATCCTATACCTGACCTTACCGGCTATATAACCGAAGGACAGATAGTTTTGGGCAGAGATTTGAGCCTGAAGGGCGTGTATCCGCCTGTGTCGATACTGCCGTCGCTGTCGCGTCTGATGAAGGACGGCATAGGAAAAGGCTTTACGAGAGAGGATCATCCCGATTTATCAAACCAGCTGTTCGCGGCGTACTCGAAGGTCGAGGACGCCAAAAGTCTCGCGTCGGTAATCGGCGAGGATGAGCTTTCCGATATAGATAAGAAATATATTGCGTTCGGCAAAGCGTTTGATGAAAGATTTTTGACTC
The DNA here is from genome assembly GCA_964426905.1 of uncultured Clostridium sp. Lineage (GTDB taxonomy): Bacteria > Bacillota > Clostridia > UBA1381 > UBA1381 > Hominilimicola. Next base: position 20,021 of record CAYRSG010000009.1, read on the forward strand.
AGGGCAGGAATGAAAACAGAAGCATTGACGAAACGCTTAATCTCGGATGGGAGCTTTTAGGTATGCTGCCCAAGAGCGAACTTGACAGAGTAAGCGATGAAATGCTGGAGAAATATTATAAACCTGTCGAGGAATAGGAGTAATTTATCTTATCAAAAGGGGAGGATATTATGCAGAAAAATTTAGCGCCTACGAAGGGCAATCTTATGACGGCGAAAAACACGCTGCGTTTGTCAAAGCAAGGCTATGAAATGCTGGACAAAAAAAGAAATATCCTCATCAGGGAAATGATGCTTCTGATAGACGAGGCAAAGGAGGTCGAGGCAAAAATCGAGGAGACCTTTGCCGCGGCGTATAAGGCGCTGGAGAGCGCCAATATAATAATGGGCGTGAGCAAAGTGAGAGATCTTGCGCGTTCGGCGGCGCTTGAGAACAGCGTGAAGATAGATTTAAGAAGCGTTATGGGAGTTGAAATTCCCGTCGTGACGTCAGCCGCTCCGCAAAGCAGACCCGTTTACGGGTTTTACGGAACCTCCTCCGCTCTGGACGAAGCGTGCGAAAAGTTTAACGAAGTTAAGGCGATGACCGTTCGCCTTACCGAAATAGAAAACGCAGTGTACAGGCTCGCTATGAATATTAAAAAGACGCAGAAGCGCGCCAATGCCCTTGAGAATATCACGATACCGCTTTACGAGTCCCTTACGAAGGATATCCAGAACGCGCTCGAGGAAAAGGAGCGCGAGGAGCATACAAGACTGAAAATTATAAAGAGAACGAAAGAGAAAGCTGAAAAAAACAGCGCGGAGTGAAAAAGATACGCTTTTTCGGAAAAGACGGAAGAAAATAAAGAAGCTTTCGGCGACGATCGCGGCGCCCGCGGGAATACAGTCCGGTAATTGTATTCGGACTTATATTCGAACCGTAGACGGCGAGGATACAATTTACGCAGGTCAAAATTAATTTTATAAAAGGCGCTTGAGTATATTTCAAACGCCTTTTTGAATATAAGAAAAAATATAGAAAGAAAAAAAGGGCTTAGCCGGTGAGAAAATCTCGGTAATGAATTTCCGGACAGCCTTTTTAAAATGTAAAAAATTTTAAAATTTTTACAAAAAACAGTGGCAAAATAAAATAAATGTGTTATAATAGATTAGATAATGGGAGAGTATACCTATATTCTATGAAAAAGACAGGAGAAAAAGAATGCTCAGAAGTATGACCGGTTACGGCAGGAGAGAAACCGTAACAGAGGGAAAAAAGATACTTGCGGAGATAAAATCCGTAAATCACAGATATTGCGACTATAATATAAAGGTTCCAAGACGCTTCGGCTTTATGGAGGACAAAATCAGAAAATATGTTTCGTCATATATAACCCGCGGCAAGGTGGATATATATGTAAACGTCGAAAGCTATGAAACAGCCGACAGTGAAATTAAGCTCAACAGAGAAACGGCGAAAAATTACATAGAAGCGCTATACGCGCTCCGAGACGAATTCGGATTGAAGGATGATATAACCGTCTCAAACGTCGCGGCAAATCCGGACGTATTCAGAGCCGAAAGAATCGAAGAGGACGAGGAACAGCTCTGGAATACGGTTAAAGGAGTTCTTGACGGAGCGGTTTCCGATTTTACGGCGATGCGCGCGAGAGAGGGCGAGAGAATAGAAAAGGATTTAAGGGAACGGATAGAATATATGCGCTCGCTCGTCAAAGAGGTGGACGAGCGTTCGCCGCAGACCGTCAGGGAATACAGCGGCAGACTGTATGATAAAATCAAAGAGGTTCTCGACGGACGCGAGATAGACGAGTCAAGAATACTCGCGGAAGTAGCGATATATGCCGATAAGGTTGCCGTAAACGAGGAAACGGTAAGACTTGCGAGTCATTTTACCGAGTTTGACAATATTTTAGACGGCGGCGAGCCTGCGGGCAGAAGACTGGATTTCCTTATTCAGGAAATTAACCGCGAGGTAAATACGATAGGCTCGAAAGCGAGCGACGTTGAGATTGCAAAAACGGTCGTCGCGCTTAAAGGCGAAATAGAAAAGCTTAGAGAACAAATTCAGAATATAGAATAGCGGGTGATTTGATGAGACTTATAAATATAGGCTTCGGAAATATGGTAAACGCCGAGCGCGTTATAGCCGTTGTAAGTCCCGAGTCCGCGCCGATAAAGCGTATCGTGCGCGAGGCGGACGACAAGGGCAGTTTAATAAACGCGACTTACGGCAGAAGAACGAGAGCTGTTATAGTTACCGACAGCGACCATATTGTGCTGTCCGCGCTTCAAACGGAAACGGTAGCGTCGAGGCTGGACAGCGAATTGAGCTTAGAGGAGCTGAAGAGCGATGAGTAGAGGTATTTTATTTGTTATGTCGGGACCGTCCGGAACCGGAAAAGGCACAATATGCGAAAAGCTCCTTGCCAATCCCGAAAACGACGTGTTTTTGTCCGTATCGTCGACAACGCGCGAGAAGCGCAAAGGCGAGACTGACGGCGTGACGTACGACTACACTACGGAAGAAAACTTTAAATTAATGATAAAAAACGGAGAAATGCTCGAATACGCGGTTTACAGCGGAAATTATTACGGCACTCCAAAAAAGACGGTGGAGGATATGCTTTCATCCGGAAAAAACGTCCTGCTGGAGATAGAGCCGCAGGGCGCGCTCAAGATAAAAGAGCAGTTCCCCGAAGCCGTGCTGATGTTCATAGTTCCGCCTTCCGTAAAGGAGCTAAAAAAGCGCCTGGAAGAGCGCGGACGCGAGACGCGTGAACAGATAGCCGAAAGACTTGAGGCGGCAAAGTGGGAATTTACGCAGTCGCCGAAATATAACTGTATATTTGTGAACGACGACCTCGACGCGTGCGTCGGAGAAGTCGAGAAGGAAATGCGCGATAAGGTTTTAAAAAGAGACCTTGTGGATAAATTATTATCTGAAAAGTATTGATAGGAGGAATATAGTTATGATGATTAAACCCGGAATTACAAATCTTTCAAAGTGTGTGGACAGCCGTTACACGCTTGTTACAATGGCGGCGAAACGAGCGAGAATGATAGGCAAGGAGCGGATGAAGGATTTCGGCGCGTACGGCGACGACAAACCCGTCACCATAGCGGCGAACGAGATAATGTCCGGCAAGGTGGGTTATATACGTTCGGAGGCTATAGCTCGCGCCAGAGCTTGGGAGGACGAAAAGAAGGAGGCTATATTTTCCATGTCCGGAAACGAGGAGAAAATCCCCGAATCCGCCGAAGAAACCGAAGAGGATACAGACGAATAAAATATGATTGCAAAGATTATTGTCGATCAGAAGTCAAGGCATATAGATCGCGCTTTCGACTATCTTGTTCCCAAGGAGCTTGAAGGACAGATTGAAATCGGCAGCAGGGTCGTCGTGCCTTTTTCCGCCGGAAATAAAGAGGTCGAGGGCTTTTGTCTCGGCTTTGCCGAAGAGGGCGGGAACGTAAAACTTAAATCCATAATAAAAGCCGCGAACGATACGGCGGCGTTTGACGAGGATATGCTCCCTTTGATTGAATGGATGCGGGAAAAATATCTTGCTCCGTATATAGATATTATCCGCACTATTGTTCCGGCGGGCACGTCGTTAAAAAGCGAGGAATGGATAATCCTCTCGGACGGAGCCGAGGGAAAATCCGAGGTTCGCCGGCGTATAATACAAATTCTTTCCGATAACGGCGGAGGAATGGAGTATGAAAGATTAAAAGAGCTGTGCGGATGCGATATTCAAGGCAGAATACGCGCGATGATCAAGGAAGGCTCGTTAAAAAAGGAATATCGTCAGTCGTCGGCGGTAAAGGATAAAAAGGTAAGGTGCGTGAGACTCGTTATCAGCGGCGCCGACGCTGTTTCACAAGCCGAAATACTTCGGAAAAAAGCGCCGGTACAGGCGAAAATGCTTGAAATACTGGCTGAAAACGAACATGTGTCTTCCGCTGATTTGCAGAGATTCGCCGAAGGCTCTTACAGCGCGGCGTCCGCGCTTGTAAAGAAGGGTTTTGCGGAATTTGTCGACGTAACCGTAAACCGCGATCCGTACAGAAACAGAATTTTCGCCAAAACCGAAAAAATGATACCGACCGGAGAGCAGGCGAACGCCATAAACAGATTAAACGATTCGATAGACAGAGGAGAAAATAAGACGTATCTTCTGCATGGAGTCACGGGAAGCGGCAAGACGGAGGTTTTCATGCAGGCGATAGAGCACGCGGTTTCTTTGGGGAAAAGCGCGGTTATGCTTGTGCCTGAAATCTCGCTGACGCCGCAGATGGCGTCAAGATTTATATCGCGTTTTTCGGGACGAATCGCGATATTTCACAGCGGTCTGTCGCTCGGCGAAAAGTATGACCAGTGGAAGAGGATAAAAAACGGCGAGGCGGATATAGTAATAGGCGCGAGGAGCGCCGTGTTCACCCCGCTTAAAAATATAGGAATAATAATAATGGACGAGGAACATTCGGATACATATAAATCCGAAATGTCGCCGCGCTATCACGCGCGCGAGGCGGCGCAGTTCCGCGCGAAACAGATGGGAGCCGTGGTTGTGCTCGCGTCGGCGACTCCGTCTGTGGAGAGTTATTATAAAGCTCAGACAGGCGAGTATGAGCTGCTTGAAATGACGGAGAGATACAATAGGAATAAAATACCCGATATTACCATCGCGGATATGCGAAGCGAGCTTGCGCGAGGCAACAAGAGTATGCTGTCGGGAAAGCTGTGCAGAGAGATATCGGAGAATTTGAGCCGCGGCGAGCAGACTATTCTGTTTTTGAACAGACGCGGATTTTCAACCTTTGTGTCGTGCCGCGCCTGCGGCTATGTTCCGCAGTGTCCGCACTGCAATATTTCCCTTACATACCATAAATACGGGGATTTGCTTAAATGCCATTACTGCGGCTACAGCGCGCCGAATTATACGGTATGTCCCGAATGCGGGAGCAGATATATACGCTATTTCGGAGGCGGCACGCAGAAGGTGGAGGATGAAATAAAAAGACTGTTTCCGAACGCGTCCTATATACGCATGGATATGGACACGACGGGTAAAAAACAGTCGCACGAAAAGATACTGCGTAAATTCGAGAAGGACAAGATAGATATACTTATCGGAACGCAGATGGTCGCGAAGGGACTTGATTTTGAAAATGTAACGCTTGTAGGCGTAATTGCAGCCGATACGATGCTTCACTTAAATGATTTCCGAAGCGGCGAACGCACATTCGCGATGCTTGAGCAGGCGTCCGGACGCGCGGGACGCGGCGATAAGGAAGGTCGCGCCGTAATACAGACATACACGCCGGAGAATGAGGCGGTAAGTCTTGTAAAAACGCATGATTACGCGGCGTTTTACAGAAACGAGATAGCCGAGCGAAGACTCATGAGATATCCGCCGTTCTGTAAAATCGTCAGCGTTCAGTTTCAGGGCGGCGACGAGAAAAACGTCTCTGAATGCGCGAGATATTTTGCCGGCGGACTCGGAGACATAAAACAGTTCGGGCAGAATATACAGGTTCTCGGTCCGATACCGTCGTATATATCAAAGATAAAAAATAAATACAGATGGCAGATCGTTTTCAAATGCGACGACGAGGATGAGCTTGGCTCCGTACTGCACCGTGTCGAGACGGAGTGCAGAGGCAAAAAAAAATTCGCCGATATTTCGATAGTAATAGATAAATCACCCGGCATGATATATTAGAGAGGGGAATAATAATGGCATTAAGAGAAATAAGATTAAAGGATGATGAAATCCTTTATAAAAGCTGCAAGACGGTGAAGAATTTTGACGAAAGGCTTCATATTCTTCTCGACGATATGTATGATACTATGAAAAATAAGGACGGAGTGGGTCTTGCGGCGCCTCAGGTGGGAATTTTAAAACGCGCCGTTGTTATTGATGTGGGAAACGGCAGGATCGAGCTTATAAATCCCGAGATAATTGAAGAAAGCGGCGAGCAGACGGGCAAAGAAGGCTGTCTTAGCGTGCCGGGAGTATGGGGAGAGGTTACGCGTCCGAACGTTGTAACCGTAAAAGCACAGGACAGAAACGGAAAATGGTTTAAAATGACGGGAGAGGAGCTGCTTGCAAGAGCAATTTGCCATGAGACGGAGCACCTTGACGGAAAGCTTTTTCTTGACAGGGTAACAAAATTTGTCGAATAACGGAGAGTAAATATGAAAATATTATTTATGGGAACGCCGGATTTCGCGGCGGAAACACTCAGGGCGATGATCGACGCGGGACTTGACGTCGCCGCGGCGGTATCGCAGCCGGACAGACCTAAGGGAAGAGGACATAAGCTTGCGCCGACAGATGTAAAAACAGCCGCGCTTGAAGCCGGAATTAAGGTTTATCAGCCTGAGAAAATAAAAAACGGAGAGCTGCTTCCTGTTCTTGAAAATATAAAACCCGATTTGATTGTAGTGGCGGCGTACGGAAAAATACTGCCCGGCTATATTATAAATTACCCTAAGTACGGCTGCATAAACGTACACGCGTCGCTTCTGCCGAAATACAGAGGAGCCGCGCCCATACAATGGGCGGTTATAAACGGCGAGGAGAAAACCGGCGTTACGATAATGCAGATGGACAGCGGACTTGACACGGGAGATATGCTCATGAGAGCGGAAACGGAGATAGGCGAGTACGAGACCTCGGAGGAGCTGTTTGACCGTCTGGCGAAAATCGGCGGCGGCTTGCTTATCGAGGCTGTAAAAGCAATAGAAAACGGAACCGTTACCCGTACTCCGCAAAATCACGGCGAGCATACCTACGCGCCGATGATTACGCGTGAAACGGGAATTATCGACTGGTCGAAACCGGCGGGAGAAATATCAAAGCTTATATGCGGTATGAACTCATGGCCGCTCGCGAGTACGAAATATCTCGGAGAGACTCTTAAAATTGTTACGGCAAGGGTGTGCCATGACAATTCCTCGGAAAAACCGGGTACGATTCTTTCGCTTGATAAGGGCATGGGACTGAAGGTTGCCTGCGGAGACGGTTCTCTTTACATTGCGACTGCCCGCTTCCCGGGCGGCAAAAAAATGAATGTCGAGGATTACGCGAGAGGACATGAGATAAAAATCGGAGCGGTTCTCGGACAGGAGGAATAATTATGTTTTACGGATATTATTTTGACCCGACATACGTATTGGTCATAATAGCTTTTATTTTGACGATGATAGCGTCGTTCGGAGTAAAGGCTACGTTTAATAAGTATAACGACGTTCGCTGCGCGAGGGGCGTTACGGCGGCGGAGGCGGCAAGACGGATTCTTGACGCGAACGGACTGCATAATATAAGGATTGAACGCGTAGGCGGCGAGCTTACGGACCACTACAGTCCGAAGGAGGATGTTATAAGACTGTCGGATTCGACATTTAACTCAACCTCTGTTGCGGCGATAGGAGTGGCGGCGCATGAGTGCGGACACGCTGTTCAGCATCAGGTCGGATACGTTCCGATTAAAATCAGAAACGGCATAGCGCCGTTCGTGAACGTATGCAACTGGCTGTATATGCCGCTGTTTCTGATAGGGCTTATACTCGGCATGGGGCAGCTTGCGATGGTCGGCGCGATACTTTTCGGCGCGGCGCTTCTGTTCCAGCTTGTGACGCTTCCGACTGAAATCAACGCTTCAAGACGCGCCATGAAAACGCTTGAAAGTATGTATATACTTGAAGGGGACGAGCTTAGGGGCGCGCGCAAAACGCTTACCGCGGCGGCTATGACGTATGTGGCGGCGGTAGCGTCGTCGGCGCTTCAGCTTTTAAGACTGCTGATGCTGGCAAACCGCAGGAGAAACCGATGATAAATGAAAGAGAAATCGCCATGAAGGCGATATACGACGTTGAGTTTAACGGCGCGTACTCCAATATGGCGCTGAAAAAAGCTTTGTCGGACAAGGATTTACCGAGACAGGACAGAGCGTTTATAACAAGTCTTGTTTACGGCGTAATCGGCAAAAGGATAACGCTCGATTACGTAATCGGCAAATTTTCAAAACTAAAACCAAAAAAAATATCAAAATTCATTCTTATAATTTTAAGAATGGGAATATACCAGATAATGTTCATGGATAAGGTTCCCGAAAGCGCGGCTGTAAACGAGAGCGTAAAGCTCGCGAAGCGTTACGGTCACGGCGCGTCGGCGGGATTTGTGAACGGCATACTGAGAAACGTTTCAAAAACCGAAATAGAGTATCCGTCGGACGCGGAGGAATACCTTTCCGTAAAATACTCGTTTCCGCCGTATTTATGTAAAAAATGGACTGAGGATTTCGGATGTGAATTTACGGAGGAGCTTTTAAAAGGATTTACAAAAGAGCCTAAGCTCAATATACGTCCCAATACGCTTAAAACAACGGCGGAGGATTTGATGGGGAAGCTCGCCGAAAAAGGCGTAAAAGTCCGGATAAAGGATGATTATATTGTATCCGAAGGATTTGACATAGCCGGCGACAGTCTGTACAGGGAAGGCTTTTATACCGTTCAGGACGCCGCCGCGATGAACGCCGCGAAAATACTCGCGCCGAAAGAGGGGGAAACCGTAATAGATATGTGCGCCGCTCCGGGAGGAAAAACGACCCATATGGCGGAGCTTATGAAAAACAAAGGAAAAATTTACGCGTTTGACGTGTACGAACATAAAATAGAGCTGATAAAAAGAAACGCCGCAAGACTCGGCGTGACGATTATAGACGCGTCGATATCGGACGGATGCGTTTTCGATGAAAAATACAGAGAAGCGGCGGACAAAATATTATGCGACGTTCCCTGCTCGGGTTTCGGCATAATAAGACGCAAGCCTGAAATAAAACAGAATCGGGAAGATATCTCCGGACTGCCGGCGATACAGAGAAAGATACTTGAAAACGCCTCTAAGTATCTGAAAAAGAACGGAGAGATAGCGTATTCGACATGCACAATCGAAAAAGAAGAAAACGAGGCTGTCACGGGCGGATTTTTGGCGGATAACGGCAATTTTGAAAAATTATATGAAAAGACATTTTATCCGCATACAGACGATACCGACGGATTTTATATCTGTAAGATGAAAAGGATTTAACATATGATTGACTTAAAGGATTTTGAATATGATGAATTAATTGAATATCTCAAATCCATAGGTGAAAAGAAGTTCCGCGCCGAACAGATTTTTTCGTGGCTTCATAAAGGCGCCGGGAGTTATGATGAAATGACAAATCTTTCGAAGGCGTCGAGGGAGAAGCTCGAGCGGGAAACGTATGTTTCAACCCTGAAAATAAGGGAAAAATATGTTTCGAAGCTGGACGGTACAGTAAAGTATCTTTTCGAGCTGCCGGACGGCAACTGTATAGAGAGCGTCGTTATGCGTTATCGCCACGGTCTGACGATATGCGTGTCGAGTCAGGTCGGCTGCCGTATGGGTTGCCGTTTCTGCGCCTCGACGATAGGAGGACTTTACAGAAGCCTTACAGCGGGTGAAATTCTTAATCAGATAATTTTCGCCGAGAAGGATATCGGCGAGAGGATAAGCAACATAGTTATGATGGGCATAGGCGAGCCGCTCGATAATTTTGACAATGTGATAACCTTTCTGCATAACGTAAATCATGAAAAGGGATTGAATATCGGTTATCGGCATATAACTCTTTCGACCTGCGGTATAGCGCCCATGATATACAGACTGGCGGAGGAAAAACTTCCGATAACGCTTACGATATCGCTTCACGCGCCTAACGACGCCATACGAGACAGTATAATGCCGGTCAATCGTAAATATAACATAGCCGCTCTTATGGAAGCGTGCGAAGATTATGTAAAAAAGACAGGCAGACGCATCAGCTTTGAATATTCGCTTATTCACGGAGTGAACGACAGCGCGGAAAACGCGCGTGAGCTTGCCGGACTTATAAGGCGCACGCGCGGTCATGTAAATCTGATACCGGTAAACAAGGTAGAGGAAAGAGATTTTGAGAAGGGAAGCAGCGAGGATATAAGAAAATTTCGGGAAAAACTTACGTCTCTCGGCATAAACGCGACTGTAAGACGCGAGCTGGGAGCAGATATTTCAGCTTCCTGTGGACAATTGAGAAAAAAGATGTTAAAATAATAAAAATGACATTTTAAATATAAAAATATTAAATGAAACGAGGTGATTTGAATAATGCGGTTTGGTGCGGTTACCGATATGGGAATGCGCAGAAAAATCAACGAAGACAATTATTATGTGAACGACAGCGATCAATTCCCGTACGCAGTCGTCGCCGACGGTATGGGCGGACATCAGGCGGGCGAAATCGCGAGCATGATGGTTGTGGACATAATTGAAAACCATCTCAGAAAAAATCTTAACGCGTCGCTTGACTACGTTGAGGCGGGCGAAGCGGTGCGTCAGGCGTTTATATCGGCGAACTCGATAATATTCAATTACGCGAAAAATCATTATAAGATAATGGGAATGGGAACCACGGCGACGTTTGCGATGATTTACCGGAATAAGATAATCACGGCTCATGTCGGTGATTCGAGAGCGTATAAGATAGGTGAAGACATAATACAGATAACAAAGGATCACTCCTATGTTCAGGAGCTTGTATCAAGAGGAGAGATAAGTCCTCAGATGGCAAAAAAACATCCGAAAAAGAACTACATAACGCGCGCTATGGGAGCGGAAGATACAGTAAAGGTTGATATTTCCATAAAGCCATACGCGGGCGAGACGATTGCCCTTTGCAGCGACGGTCTTACAAATTTTGTTGAAGACGAAGAAATTATGGCGTATTTAAAAAACGGCGCTACCTTGCAGGAGGGCGCCGAAAAACTCGTTGAGCTGGCGAATTCACGCGGAGGCTCGGATAATATAACTATTGTAGCTTTCAAAGAAGGAGAATAATATAATGAACAGTGATAATTTAGTGGGAATGACATTTGGAAATAGATATGAAATTCTTGAAAAGATAGGCGCGGGCGGTATGGCGACCGTGTATAAGGCGAAGGATACGCTTCTAAACAGATTTGTCGCGATAAAGCTGCTTCGCGATAATCTTGAGGATGAGAAGAATGTAATTACGAATTTTATAAAGGAGGCTCAGTCCTCCGCGAGTCTCGTTCATAATAATATTGTGTCCGTTTACGACGTCGGCGAGGAAGAGGGACTCAATTATATGGTTATGGAGTATGTGGACGGCATAACGCTAAAGGAATACATAAAGCACAAGGGCGCGCTGCCGTGGCAGGAGGCTTGCGACTTTGCCATCCAGATAGGACAGGGAATAAACGAGGCTCACTCTATAAATATAATTCACCGTGATATAAAGCCGCAGAATATTCTTATGACTAAGGATAAGACGCTCAAGGTAACGGATTTCGGTATAGCGAGAGCCGTTGCGGGCGAGACGACCGTTGTGGGCGGAAGCGCCCTCGGTTCCGTTCATTATATTTCTCCCGAACAGGCGAGAGGCGGCTTTACCGACGCGAGAAGCGATATATATTCTCTCGGTATAGTTCTGTATGAAATGCTCACCGGAAAGGTTCCGTTCGACGGCGACAGCGCCGTAAGCGTGGCGCTTATGCATCTTGAAAAGGAGCCGGTAAACGTCAAGTGCGTAAATCTCGATATACCGACAGACCTTGCGTACGTTACGATGAAGTCCATTTCAAAAGACCCCAGAGAGCGATATCAGAATGTTCAGGAGCTTGTCGACGATCTTCATGCGGTGCTTGCCGACGAGCCGCTTCCGAGCCGTGAAAAAATGTTCAAAAAGACGATGGAGGACGACGAGACGGCTCCCGAACGGGAAGACGATTTCAAGGACGGCGGCGTTCCCGATACCGCGCAGAATGAACGGGATGAGGAAATTACGGGCAGAGGACGTACAAACAGAAAAACAGAAGTCAAGAAAAAGAATAAAAAGCAGAAAAAGGAGGATCGGATAGCGACAGCGCTCGCTATTTCAACGGCGCTTGTGGTTCTTCTTATAGCTTTGGGAGCGTTCTTTATCATAAATATGAGTAAGGAGTCAACCGTTCCCGACCTTTCAAACCTTACAATTGAGCAGGCAAAGGAAGAGGCTGAGAAAGCGGGTCTTCATATAGCCGACGAGATAGAGTATTCGCTTTCCGATACAGTTTCCGAAAACTGCGTTATTTCGCAGGATCCGGAGCCTAAGAAGGTAGTCAAGAAAAACAGCGATATAAAACTGATTGTGTCTATCGGCTCGTCCGGCGGAAATATATCGGCTCCGAACGTAGTAAACAAGCCGTTTGACGAAGCCATAAAGGAAATTATGGAAGCGGGACTCAATTACACGGTTACGGAGGAGGAATCGGACGAGGTTCAGGAAGGATACGTAATCCGCCAGACTCCGCTTGCGGGAACAAAGCTGAACAAAGACGACGAGATAAATCTTCATATAAGCAAGGGTAAGACGACGGATACGCAGGCTACGCCTTCGGGCGAGAAGGTATCGGTACCGAGCATTGTAGGTCTGGGACGAGAGCAGGCCGAGGATACTTTGAGAGCCAACGGCTTGCTGCTGGGCAGCGTGTCGAGAAGTGCTTCCTCGGCTCAGGAGGGCACGATAATATCGCAGAGTCCGGAGCTTGGAACGTCGGTTGTCAAAGGCTCTTATGTAAGCATAGTTTTGTCGAGAGGTCCCGAGACGCAGGAGTCGGCGGAACAGAATACGGAGAAGAAGTCGGAAACAAATTCCGAGACGTCGGAAGAAAATGATGAGGATGAAGACGGAGAAAGTCAAAGCGAGTCGTCGCACGGCGGCTCGGAGTCGGGCGGTTCGGAATACGACGACTCGGAATACGACGACTCGGAATCCGGCGGCTCGGACGCGTCGTCCGCCGCGTCGACGCGCACCTTCTCTGTTAAGATACCCGATACGGCAAACGATACGGTCGACGTCGAGATCGTGGCGAACGGAAGAACGCTTCACAGCGCGACACACTCCAAGGAGGAAGGAACGGTCTCGGTTGATATAACCGGCTCGGGAACAATTCAGGTTCAGGCTTATATAGACGGAAGCAAAGTAGCCGATAAGTCCGTTAACTTTAATTAAAAGGCAATGGTGATTCACACGGAAGGAACAATTATAAAAGGTATCGGAGGCTTTTACTATGTTAAGACCCGAGGAAATATTTATGAATGTAAGGCGAGAGGAATTTTTCGCAAACAGAAAATAACTCCGATGATAGGCGACAAAGTTGAAATAGATATAAACGGCGATAAGGGAAATATAACGGATATTTTGCCGAGAAGCTTTTCGCTTTCAAGACCGCCTGTGGCGAATGTCGGAGTGATGATGCTTGTCGTCGCCGCGGCGCAGCCGGAACCGAATCTGTTTCTTATAGATAAAATGCTTGTTAACGCACATATAAACGGAATTGAACCGGTTATATGCATAAATAAGACTGATTTGGCGGGCAGAGAAGATATAAAAGAGATATATTCAAAGGCGGGATACGATATATTCTGCGTCAGCGCCGAGAAAGAAACCGGTATTAAAAAGCTTGAGGAATATCTGAGAGGGAAAACAACAGCGTTCGCGGGACTTTCCGGAGTCGGAAAATCAAGTCTTTTAAGTCTGATTACAAATGATTTTCTTGAAACGGGAAGCGTATCGGAAAAAATCCTGCGCGGCAGACATACCACCCGTCATGTGGAACTGTTCGAGCTTGACGAAGGAGGTTTTGTGCTTGACACTCCCGGTTTCAGCTCTCTCGAGGTGGAAGGAATAAAGGCGGAGGATTTGTGGAAGTATTTCCCTGAGATGGCGGATTCTCAGAATAAATGCCGTTTTAGAGGATGCTCGCACATAAACGAGCCCGACTGCCGCGTCAAAGATAAGCTTGAAAGCGGGGAAATAGCCCCGTCGCGCTATGAAAGCTACAGAGAGCTTTACGGCAGACTAAAATCAGTAAAGGAATGGGAAAAAAGATGATACTTGCACCGTCTATCTTAGCGGCGGATTTCGGCATACTCGCCGAGCAGATAAAGCGGGTTGAAAACGCCGGAGCGAATTGGCTGCATATCGATGTTATGGACGGACATTTTGTGCCGAACATGTCGTTTGCGACGCCCGTAATTAAATCAATACGCAAATATACGAATATGTTTTTTGACGTCCATCTGATGATAACGGAGCCGGAAAGATATATTAACGACTTTATAGATTCGGGGGCGGACGGCGTTACCTTTCACATTGAGGCGACGGACATACCGGAAAGGTGTATAGACATGATAAAACGCCGCGGAAAGCGGGTAGGTATATCGATAAAACCCGATACGCCGGTGGCGGCAATCGAAAAATATCTTAACGCGGTCGATATGGTTTTGGTAATGAGCGTTGAACCGGGGTACGGCGGTCAGAAGTATATGGAAAGGGTTAACGATAAGGTCAGATACATACGTAAAAAAATGGGCGAAGATTTCAATATTGAGGTGGACGGCGGCGTGACGGCGCAGAATATCGACTCGATTCTTGAAGCGGGGGTGAACGTCGTTGTGGCGGGTACGGCTGTGTTTAACGATGATATTGAAGGCTCGGTAAAAGGATTGTTGAGATAATGAGAGCGGTTATAATAGGCAACGGAGATATAAAGAATTACGAATATATAAAAGGCAAAATCAGGAAAAACGATTTTATAATATGCGCTGACGGCGGATATAATCACGCCGTAAAAATGGGTATAAATCCGGACGCGCTTATAGGTGATTTTGACAGCGCGAAAGGATTTAAAAGCGTAGAGGACAGGATAGAATACCCGGTAAGGAAGGATTATACCGACGGCGAGCTTGCGGTTACTTACGCCGCGGAGCATGGATATGACGAAATAATGCTTATAGCGATGTCGGGCGACCGTTTCGACCACACAATGGCGGACGTTTTGCTGCTCGACAAATGCAAAAGGGGCGTTCTCGCAGACGATAACAATGAGATTTATCTTCTGAAGGACGAGCTTTTGATAAAAGGCAGAAAGGGACAAACTCTGTCAATAATTCCGATAAAGGGCGACGCGCGCGGACTTGTTACGGAAGGACTGGAATATCCTTTATGCGATGAGACGCTTTATTTCGCGTCAAGCCGCGGAATAAGCAACGTAATGCTTTCGGAGGAATGCAGAATAAAAATAAAAAGCGGTATGGCGCTCGTAGTAAAGGTGGAAAAAGCATGAGAGAAAAAATTATATATCTCGATAACGCCGCTACAACGCAGCCGTCGAAGGCCGCGGCGGACGCCATGATAAAAGCCGCCGAGCGTTTCGGCAATCCATCATCGCTTCACGGACTGGGACTTGAGGCGGAGAAGCTTGTGGAAAACAGCCGTAAAATCATAGCGGATATGCTTGGAGTCGAGAGCAGAAACATACTGTTTACCTCCGGCGGAACTGAAGCCAACAATACAGCCGTTTTCGGAGCGGCAAGGGCGAAAATAAAAACAGGGAAAAAACTTATTACAACGAGAATAGAGCATCCGTCGGTTATGGAGGCGTTTAAAAGACTGGAAAGGGAAGACGGCTTTTCAGTTGAATATCTCGGCGTAGATTCCGAAGGAATCGTCGACCTTGATATGTTAAGCAATGTTATTGACGACGAGACGACGCTTGTGAGCGTTATGCATGTCAATAACGAAACAGGCGTTATACAGCCGATTGAGAAAATAAAGGAAATAATTAACGAAAAGGCGCCCCGGGCGCTTCTTCATTCGGACTGCGTGCAGTCTTTCGGAAAGATAGACGTTAAGCCGAAAAAGATGGGCGCGGATATGGTCGTTGTAAGCAGTCACAAAATTCACGGCTTTAAGGGTACGGGCGCGCTATACGTATCCGATATGAGAATGATTCGTCCGCTGCTGTATGGAGGGGAGCAGCAAGGGGAAATGCGCCCCGGTACCGAAAATGTAGGGGGAATACTCGCGTTCGGCGCCGCAGCGGAGGAATGTATTACCGGCGGAGCTTATCTTAAAGAGCTGAGAAATATCATGAAAGAAAGACTCGCGCTTATTCCCGATATAAAAATAAACGGCTCGGACGAGCGTAATTCCGGAAGCGTATTAAACGTATCGTTCCCCGGAATAAAGGCGGAGATCCTTCTTCACTCGATTGAAGCGAGGGGAGTATATGTGTCGACAGGGTCGGCATGCTCAAGTCACAAGCCGCAGCCAAGTCATGTGCTTTCGGCTATGGGACGGGGCAAAAAGGAAATAGAAGGCGCTATAAGAATAAGCTTTGACAGACTTACAACGACTGAAGAGGTAATTGAAGCGGCGGACATAATCTGTGAAGAAGTATCGAAAATAAGGAGATTCATCAGATGAAGGAAATAATTCTTGCAAAATACGGAGAAATTATATTAAAGGGAGGAAACCGTCCGAGATTTGAAAATATACTTGTAAAAAATATAAGCGGCTCTTTAAAAAACGTCGCCGAAGTGAAAATAAGACTTGCTCAGGCGACGGTGTACGTCGAGGTGGAAGACGCCGATAAGACGGATATCGTTATGGACAGGCTTACGAAGGTATTCGGTATAGTAACTGTTACAAGAGCGGCGGTATGTGAAAAGGATATTGAGGATATAAAGGTTAAAGCGAAGGAATATCTGAAAAATGACCTGAAGGACGGCACGCGCTTTAAGGTCGAGGCGAAACGCTCCGACAAGCATTTTCCGTATAAATCACCGCAGATATGTATGGAGGTGGGAGGATATCTCGACGACGAGTATCCGGAAATAATAGTTGACGTTCATAATCCCGACGTTACGGTAAAGGTTGAGATACGCGATTTCGCCGCATATGTGTACGCGGAGGAGAATAAGCTGCCCGGTCAGGGCGGTATGCCGATTGGTACGGGATCAAAGGCTACGCTGCTCCTTTCGGGCGGTATAGACAGTCCCGTGGCGGGGCATATGATAGCCAAGCGCGGAGTGGAAATCGACGCGGTTAATTTCTTCTCTTTCCCTTATACGAGCGAGCGCGCTAAGGAAAAGGTTATAGAGCTTGCCTCGATTCTCGCGAGGTATACGTCGAAGATAAATCTGTATATCGTGCCGTTTACCGAAATACAGCTTCAAATACGCGATAAATGTCCCGAGGAGCATATGACGCTTGTTATGCGTCGGTTTATGATGCGTATCGCGGAGCGTATAGCGAGGAAGAATAAATCGCGTGCGCTGATTACGGGAGAGAGCGTGGGACAGGTGGCAAGCCAGACGCTTGCGGCGCTTGACGTTACAAACGCGGTTGTGGATATGCCGGTTCTTCAGCCGTTAATCGGAATGGATAAGATTGAGATAACGGAACGCTCGGTTAAAATCGGTGCGTATGACACGTCCATACTGCCTTACGAGGATTGCTGCACCGTGTTCACGCCTAAGCGCCCGACGACAAATCCGAAGCGCGAGAATATTGAAAAATCCGAAAACAGGCTGGATGTTGAAACGCTTACAGAAGAGGCTTTGGCGGGAATCGAGATGATAGAGGTATACCCGAAATAAGGAGAATTTGAAATGAAGGCTGACGTTAACGGTTTAAATGCTGATGTTGTGAAGTTGCTTAGAGAGAAGCATATGACGATTTCCGCGGCGGAAAGCTGTACGGGAGGTCTGTTCGCGGCGCTTATAACAAATATTGCGGGCGCGTCCGACGTAATAAACGAGAGCTTTGTAACCTACGCGAACGAGGCGAAGATGAAGTATCTCGAAGTCAGGGCGGATACTTTGGAAAAGCATGGCGCGGCGAGTTGTGAAACGGCGCGTGAAATGGCGGAAGGGCTGAGAAAGCGTACCGGCGCCGACGTAACCGTAGGCATAACCGGAATCGCGGGACCGGGAGGCGGAACGGCGGAAAAACCGGCGGGGCTTGTTTTCGCGGGTATATGTATAAAAGGCGAAACAGAGGTCATTGAGATGCGTCATGACGGCGGCAGGGAAGAGGTGCGCGAAAAAACGTGCCGGCAGGCGCTCGAATATATTAAAAATCATATTTCAGTCCTATAAAGCGGACTGAACTCATGACGCGCCGTAAAAAGTCTTGCAAAAGAACATTGTATAATATATAATAAAAACATAAAAAACATAATAAAAAACTATATGAGATAAAGGAGAAAAAATAATGGCGAAAGAAAAAGAAAAAACCAAGCCGCAGGTTGTGAAAATGACCGACGCCGAGGGTAAGAAGAAGGCTTTGAAGTCCGTGTTTCAGGTTATAGAGAAGGAATACGGCGAGGGCAGCATAATGAAGCTCGGCGAGACGAGCGTAAAGGATGTGCAGGTTATATCGACAGGCTCTCTGACGCTCGACACGGCGCTGGGGGTAGGCGGACTTCCGCGCGGAAGAATTATAGAAATATACGGACCGGAATCGTCGGGTAAAACAACAGTCGCGCTTCACGCTGTTGCGGAAGCTCAGAAAATGGGCGGAGAAGCGGCGTTTATCGACGTTGAGCACGCTCTTGACCCGGTTTACGCCAAGAAGCTCGGAGTAGATATAGACAATCTCATAGTAGCGCAGCCGGATACGGGCGAGCAGGCGCTTGATATCGCCGAGGCTCTGGTGCGAAGCGGCGCTCTTGACATAATCGTTATCGACTCTGTCGCCGCTCTCGTTCCCAAGGCTGAAATTGAGGGCGAAATGGGCGACAGTCACGTGGGTCTTTTGGCAAGATTGATGTCGCAGGCGCTGCGTAAGCTTACGCCGATAGTATCCCGTTCCGGAGCCGTTGTTATATTTATTAACCAGCTTCGCGAGAAGGTGGGCGTTATGTACGGAAATCCCGAAACCACCCCGGGCGGGCGCGCGCTTAAATTCTTCGCGTCCGTGAGGCTTGACGTAAGAAAGGGCGAGCCGATAAAGAACGGAACAGAGCAGATAGGAAACAAGGTAAAGGTAAAGGTCGCAAAAAATAAGGTCGCTCCTCCGTTCAGAACGGCTGAATTCGACATTCTTTACGGCGAGGGAATATCGAGAGAAGGAAATATTCTCGATTACGCCGTTGAGAACAATATTATAAAGAAATCGGGAGCTTGGTTCAGCTATAACGGCGAAAAGATAGGACAGGGACGCGATAACGTAAGAAAATACATGGTTGAAAACAAGGAATTTACCGAAGAAGTCGAGAAACAGGTGCGAGCGATTCTTGCCGGAGGCGGCAATAATGAAAATACCGTTCCTCTAACAGAGGAAACGGAGGATAATGAAGAAGAAAAGACGGAAGAATAAGTCGTAAAATTCCGCGATGTACAAATGAACAAAAAAACGTTTGAAAGAATATGTCTATAGGTTAAATTTAACTAAAATTTAATCTAAATTCAAAAAAAGCATTGACGAAGTACAATTTTTTTAGTATTCTTATTACATGATTAACAATACAATTTGTGATGTAATAAAGACAGGGGGCACAATTCATGGTTTCAAATGAAGTTGCAGTTCAAAATTCGGTAGGTTTACATGCAAGACCGGCAACGTTTTTTATTCAAAGAGCTAACGAGTTCAAATCGAGCATCTGGGTTGAAAAGGATGAGAGACGCGTTAATGCAAAGAGTCTTTTGGGCGTACTATCTTTGGGTATAGTAAAAGGAACGTCAATCTCCATAATCGCCGACGGCAGCGATGAGGAAGAAGCGGTAAAAACTTTGGTTGAGCTTATTGAGTCTAATTTTTCTGAATAATTTAGAATAATATGTAAAATAAATAACTCTGCATTGATTTATGTAGAGTTATTTTTATCTTGATAAAAAAGGGGGCGGAAATATGTTTGATTTGGAGGAGGAGCTGAAGAATCTTCCCGATAATCCGGGAGTGTATATAATGCACGGCGCGGATGATACGGTAATATACGTCGGAAAGGCCAAAATCCTTAAAAACCGCGTAAGACAATATTTTCACAAAAATTCCAACCATACGCCGAAGGTGCTGGCAATGGTTGCGAACGTAGCTTATTTTGAGTATATAGTCACGGATTCGGAAACCGAGGCGCTCGCTCTGGAATGTAATCTCATAAAAAAATACAGACCGAAATACAATATACTCTTAAAGGACGACAAGCATTACCCTTATATTAAGGTCACGATAAACGAGCCGTATCCGAAGGTTTTAAAGGTCAGAAGGCTTATGAAGGACGGAGCGAAGTATTACGGACCGTATGTTTCGGAATTTACGGTAAAAATGACTCTTGAGCTTGTGCAGAAGCTGTTTAAGCCGCCGACATGCCACAGAAAATTTCCGGATGATATAAGAAAGGGAAGACCGTGTCTGAATTATCATATAAACAACTGCTTTGCGCCGTGTACAGGCAAAGTGTCCAAAGAGGAATACAGGCAGGTTTTTTTTGACATATGCCGTTTTCTGGACGGTAATCATAAGGAGCTTATAAGCGATTTAACGAAAAAGATGACGGAGGCGTCTCTTAATATGGAATATGAAAAAGCCGCTGATTTAAGGGATAAAATACGCGCCATACATGATATTGAGGAGCGCCAGAAGATTATAAATACGGAAAAACAGGATAACAAGGACGTTATCGCGCTTGCGAGAGAGGACGCCGTCGCATTCTGCGAGGTTTTCTTTATCAGAAACGGCAAGGTTATGGGGCGCGAAAGCTACAGGATAGACAATACGCGGCACAGCTCAAACGAGGAGATTTTGACTGACTTTGTAAAACAGTTTTATCAAAGCGGCGGGAACATTCCGGAGGAAATTCTCACCGAGTATGAGATTGAGGACGGCGACGCGATAACGGAATGGCTGCGCGGTCAAAAGAAGCGTAAGGTAACGATATCTAATCCAAAGCGCGGCGAGAAGCTGCGTCTTGTGGAGATGGTGAAGAAAAACGCGGATATAGCGCTGGGGAACTACAAAATCAAGGTTATGAAAGAGCGCGAGAAGAACACGGTTCTCGACGCAATGCGGGAGCTGCTGCGCTTGGAAAAGCGTCCCTCGCGTATAGAAGCATACGATATCTCCAATATACAGG
The DNA here is from genome assembly GCA_964426905.1 of uncultured Clostridium sp. GTDB lineage: Bacteria > Bacillota > Clostridia > UBA1381 > UBA1381 > Hominilimicola. Next base: position 41,015 of record CAYRSG010000009.1, read on the forward strand.
GCTCGGACAACGTGGGAGCAATGGCTGTTTTTGAGAACGGAAAGAGCGCGAAGCGCAAATACAGGCAGTTCAAAATAAAATCCTTTGAGGGCGCGGACGATTATGCCGCTATGAAAGAAGTAATCTACAGACGTTTCCGTCATGCGCTTGAGGAGAAGGAGCTTATAGAAAAAGGCAAAATGCAAAGGAAGGACGCAAAATTTCTGCCGCTTCCCGATTTAATTTTGCTTGACGGCGGACGAGGGCATCTCAATGTCATAACAGAGCTGCTCGATATGATTGAGGTCGATATACCTACTTTCGGCATGGTCAAAAACGACAGGCACAGAACGAGAGGACTTATTTCGAAGGAGGGTGAGATAGAAATCAGTCCGGCAAGCCCCGTATTCAAGCTGGTGACGCATATTCAGGACGAGGTTCATAACGCCGCTGTAACGTATCACCGCAAGCTGAGAGGGAAGATAGACTCGGAGCTTGATAAAATAAGCGGAATTGGTGAAAAAAGACGCAAAGCGCTATTGACTACTTTCAAAAGTATTGATAAAATAAAAGAGGCGGATCTTGACGAACTGATGAATGTGAAGGAAATGGACAGAAAATCGGCTCAGAGCGTCTATGATTATTTTCGGAGGAGCGGCGATGTTTAAACTGAACAGGAAAAACGGCGTCTTATACTATACGATAACATCATTTGAGGAAACGGGTCTTGTAAAGCACGGCTTTTCCACAAGAGAGGGCGGCGTAAGCGGCGGATGCTATAAGAGCATGAATCTGCGGTTCCACTGCGACGACAGCAGAGAGAATGTGCTGGAGAATTACAGGATAATGGCTGAAACTCTCGGAATGGATTATAAAAAGCTTGTGCTGTCAAAGCAGACGCATGAGGACGTTGTTCATACTGTCACGGAGGACGATATCGGCAACGGTATTATACGCGAAAATAAATTTGAAAGCGCCGACGCGCTTATAACCGATAAAAAGGGCGTCGGGCTCGTGACGCTTTACGCGGACTGCGCGCCGCTGTTTTTCCTCGATAAGAGACTTGGCGTCGCGGCTCTGGCTCATTCCGGCTGGAAGGGCACGGTAAAGAGAATCGGACAAAAAACCGTTGAAAAAATGAAGCGCGGCTTCGGCAGCAGACCGGAGGATATTCTGACCGCGATCGGACCCTCAATACAGGAATGTCATTTTGAGGTGGGAGACGAGGTCGCCGAAATTTTTATCGGAGAGTTTGGAGAGGATACCGCCGTGAAATACGGAGAAAAGTATCATGTGAATATGCAGCGCGCCATAGAAAAACAGTTTCTTGAAAGCGGAATTTTGCCCGAACATATAGATAACTGCGGAATATGCACCTACTGCGGCGGCGATTTACTGTTTTCTCACAGAAAAACAAACGGCAAAAGAGGAAATCTCGGCGCGTTTATCGAGCTTATATAGAATTTGGAGATAAGAAATGAACATGATAAAAAGGATTACGGCGATAGTCTTGTCGTCGTGTATGGCGTTGCTTGCCGCGGGATGCGACACGCTTGACACAATAAAGGAAAGAATAGTTGAGGAAACGGGCGGAGTGACCGTTGACAACACAAATACGGCGGAGATTTCCAACAGTATAAGCGTCGGAATAATTGATTTCGACACTTTTAATCCGCTTGTTACAAAATCTCAGACTGTAAGAGAGTGTATGGAATTTGTATACGAGCCTCTTTTCGACGTGAACGAGAAGCTGCAGCCGACGCCGGCGCTGGCGGAGAGCTACACGGTTTCGCCGGACGGAAGAACCATTGATATAACGTTAAAAAGCGACGTCGTGTGGCATGACGGTTCAAGCTTTACGGCGTACGATGCGGCTTACACGATTAAGCAGATCCGCGCCGGTATAACGGAGTATACCGAAAATCTCGCCGATATGGCGGATTATCTCGCTACGGGCGATTATTCGCTCAGAATTGCGCTCAATTACGCCGTGCCTGATTTTGTGTCGCTTCTGACCTTCCCGATAGTACAGTACAAAACGGATATGAGCGTTAACCCGAATTATATACCGGTGGGAACCGGCGCGTTTAAATACGACTCTCAGGTCAGCGCCGGAAAGCTGTCCTTTACGGCGTTTGAGAATTATCATAACGGCAGAGCGAAGATAGATACTCTGTATGTTCACACAGTTCCCGATTTGCAGAAATACGAGTCGATGTTCGAGGCGAACGAGATTGACCTGATGACGGGAGAAACGGTTGATTTGTCGGAATATACGCCGCGCGGAAGCGCTGTGAAAAACGAGTATGTAACAAACAAGATGACGTTTGTGGGCTATAATCTCCGGAATAAGCTTTTGAGCGGCGCGGATACGCGGAAGGGACTTTCGCTGCTGATAGACAAGGAGAATATTGTCAACTCGATAATCTATTCAAGAGGCGTCGCCTGCAATGTGCCGATAAATCCGTCGTCGGCGTTTTATTACGATACAACCGCAAAATTCAAATCCGACGAGCTTCTCGCGCTTCAGCATCTCGGCGACGACGGCTGGGGTATCAATAACGAGGGAAGGTATGAGAGAAAGATAAACGGCGAAAGACAGGTTCTCGGCTTTGAAATTCTTACAAACGCGGACAGCGCGGAGAAGGTAAAAATAGCGAACAAAATTTCGGATACGTTCAATGATTTCGGCATACCCGCCGTTGTGGTTTCGCTTCCGTACGAACAATATACGGCAAGGATTAACGCGAAGGATTTTGATATAATGATAGGCGAAACGGAGCTTGGCGCCAATCTTGACCTTACGCCGCTCGTATCCTCGTCCGACAATTATTTTTCGTATCAGAACAACGCTGTGGATATGCTTATAGGGCAGATGGGAATGACGCGCGACGAGGAGCAGCTGAAGACGCTTTACCGTCAGTACGGAGATACGATAATCAATGATATGCCGTTCTCGGCGCTGTTTTTCAGAAAAGGCGACGTAATGTCGGGTTCAAAGATAAAAAGCAGCGTGGTTCCGTCCGTATCAAGACTTTACCGCAATGTTGAGACGTGGAGCGTGAAGTGATGACGGTTATAGTAATAGGAGCCGGGGCGGCGGGGCTTATAGCTTCCGGAAAAGCCGCGGAAAGCGCGGATAAGGTGATACTTATCGAAAAAAACGATATCATCGGGAAAAAACTTCTGATAACGGGCAAGGGCAGGTGTAATCTTACAAATTCGGCTGAGATTGAGGATATGATAAACCAATATCCGAGAAACGCTAAATTTCTTTATTCCGCGTTGCACGCTTTTACAAACGACGATATAGTGAGACTTGTGGAGCATTACGGCGTTAAGACGAAGACAGAGCGCGGAGGAAGAGTCTTTCCCGCGAGCGACAGGTCGCAGGATGTTGTGAGAGCGCTCGGAAGGTACGCTTTGAAGAAGAACGTGGATTTAATGCGCGCCGCAGTAAAGTCGCTTATAATAGAGGACGGCGAAGTAAAGGGAGTCAGAACGGCGGACGGTGAAGTAAGGGGCGATAAGGTGATAATCTGCACGGGCGGCAAATCGTACCCTAAAACCGGTTCTACGGGCGACGGTTATACCTTCGCGCTTCAGGCCGGACATACGGTTATAGAACCCAAAGCGTCGCTCATACCCATAATCACTAAGGAAAAATGGGTAAAGGACGTAATGGGACTGTCGCTTCGCAACATAAAAATAACGGCGTATAACGCCAAAAACAAAAAGATGTATTCCGATTTCGGAGAAATGCTCTTTACGCATTTCGGGATTTCGGGACCCGTGGCGCTGTCGGCGTCCGCGTATCTTAAAAATATCGGAAGCGAGAATTACAGGATAGAAATAGATTTAAAACCCGCTCTCACTGAGGAACAGCTTACCGCCCGCGTAAGACGGGACTTTGAGAAATACAATAAAAAGCGCCTTATAAACAGTCTTGACGACCTTCTTCCCAAGGCTCTTATACCGATAGCGGTGGAACTGTCGAAAATCGAGCCGCACAAGGCGGTAAATGAGATAACAAGAGAAGAAAGAAACAGGCTTGTATCCGTTCTGAAGCATATGACTCTGACGGCGGCGGGAGTAAGACCGATTGAGGAAGCTATCGTAACCTCGGGAGGAGTAAAGGTAAGCGAGATAAATCCGTCAACGATGGAATCAAAGCTCGTCAGGGGATTGTATTTCGCCGGAGAGGTTATCGACGTCGACGGTTATACCGGCGGTTACAATTTGCAGGCTGCGTTCTCGACGGGATATCTCGCCGGTATGAGCGCGGCGGAAAAGTAGAAGAGGAAAGGAATTTTTATTATGGAAGCAGGCAGCAGAGAAGTATGCAAGGCGGCGATACAAATCGCTCTTACCGATACAAGAGAAGAAGAGAATATGCAGAAGGAAGAAAATTTAAAAAAAGGAATACGTTCCGTCGCAATCGACTTCGGCAGCGAATTCAATAACGCGGTGCCGAAAATTCTTGAAAGAGCCGTTGTAGCGGCAAAACGCGAGAATGTTATAAGCTCGACTCATTCCGAGGAGGGCGCCGTCGCCGGAGCGGCGCATGAGGCGCTCCAGCAGATTATAAATAAGTGCATAGGACTCAACCTCGGCGGAAAAATAGGAATAGCGAGATACGGCTCGCACATAAGCGTATGCGTATTTTTCGCGATAGGACTTTTAAATCTTAACGACATAGCGGTAGGCATGGGACACAGAGTTGTGTAGAAAATAAAAATACGGGAGGATAAAAAAATGGCGGTCAGGGCAATCAGAGGCGCGACAACCGCGCCGGAAAACACAAGAGAGGCTATAATCGGCGCTACGCTGGAGCTTATTCGCGAAATAGAGGAAAAGAACGATTTAAAACGCGCCGACGCGATTTCCATAATTTTTACGGTGACGAAGGATTTAACGGCGGTATTTCCCGCGGCGGCGGCGAGGGAAATGGGACTTACATATGTGCCGCTTCTCGATATGGCGGCTCCCGAGATAGAAGGAAGCCTTGAGAAGTGCATACGTATAATGATACACATAAACACAGATAAAACAAAAAAGGAAATACATCACGTTTATCTGCGCGAGGCAAAGAGACTTCGTCCGGATTTGGCGGAGGAGTAAGGAGAAGATTATGAAATATATTTCGGTTGCGGTGGACGGTCCCGCAGGCGCCGGCAAAAGCTCCGTTTCAAAGGCGGCGGCGAAAAGCCTTGGTTTTACATATATTGATACGGGCGCGATGTACAGAGCGGCCGCTCTGTTCGCCATAGAAAACGGAATTGATATAAATAACGAGCGCAAAATCCTTATAAACCGTCTCGGCGAAATAGAAATAACGCTTAAAAACACGCCTGACGGACAGAGGGTATATCTTGCGGGAAGGGATGTTTCCGAAAGAATAAGAAGAGAGGATGCATCGGTCGGCGCGTCCGATATCGCCGTAATTCCCGAGGTGCGTGAAAAGCTTGTTGAGCTTCAGAGGAAAATGGCTGAAAACGATAATGTAATCATGGACGGACGGGATATTTGCACAACCGTCCTGCCGGACGCGCAGGTCAAGGTTTTTCTTACGGCGTCGGCGGAGGAAAGAGCAAAAAGACGCTATAAGGAATTATGCGCAAAGGGAGTTGAATGCGATTTTGAAAAAATCAAGGCGGATATAGAGTACCGCGATAAAAACGACAGCTCCCGCGCCGTGTCGCCCCTTAAAAAGTCCTCCGACGCGGTTTTGGTGGATACAACAGAGCTTGACTTTGACGGAGCCGTTAAAAAAATAAAGGAGTTAATACAGAATGTTTTATAGTATTGCAAAGGTAATAGTGCGTTTTTTCCTTGTATTTGTGTTCAGACTGGAAAGACGCGGAGCTGAGAACGTGCCCGAGGAGGGCGGAGTTATTCTTGCGTTTAACCACAGAAGCTTCTGGGATCCTGTCGCGGCGGCGATTATGTCGAAAAGACATTTGCATTTTATGGCTAAAAACGAGCTTTTCAAAAATCCCGTTTTCGGCGGACTCATTAAAAGTCTGGGCGCGTTTCCGGTAAGCCGCGGCAGAAACGACATAGGCGCGATAAAAGCGTCAATGAAAATTCTGCGCGGAGGCGAGGCTATGCTTATTTTTCCGGAGGGCGGCCGTATAAAGAACGGCAAAAGGGTTAAAGCTAAACCGGGGGTAGCGTTAATCGCTCAGATGGCTAAGGTTCCGATTGTTCCGGCGTGTATATCGGGCGATTATAAGTGGATGCATAAAATTACCGTCACATACGGGAAACCCGTATCGCTTGAGGAATATTACGGAAAGAAGCTTGACCAGGAGCAGATTCAGAGTATTGCCGACGGTATTCTTGATAATATAAGAGAACTCGCGACCGGGCGGGGAGAAGCGGATTATGATTAAGGTTGCGAAAACGGCGGGCTTCTGCTACGGAGTAAAAAGGGCGGTTGACGGCGTTTATAATGAAATACGTGAAGGAAAGAAAATCGCTACCCTCGGACCGCTTATTCATAACCGTCAGGTTACGGAGGATTTGGAGAGAAAAGGCGTGCGCGCATACGACGGCGCGTCGGATATACCGGAGGACTGCACGGTGGTAATACGCGCTCACGGAGTGGGGCGGAGTGTGTATGAAAAACTGGGCGGAAGAAAATATATTGACCTCACATGTCCTTTTGTTTCAAAGATACACAGGATAGTATCCGAGTACTATGACAAGGGGTATAAAATAGTGATCGCCGGCGATAAAAATCACCCTGAGGTAATAGGTATAAACGGCTGGTGTTATGACAGCGCGCTCATTATAAATGATGAAAACTATGAAATTGATGAAAATTTAGCCCAAAAAGACATATGTATTGTAGCACAAACCACAATAAATAGAGAATTTTTTGGTAAAATCGTACAAAATATAAAAAAAACTTGCAAAAGTACCCTGGTTTTTGATACAAT